>NZ_JBRILW010000016.1:0-111106 GCF_052977125.1 Shewanella sp. 30m-14
CCAAGAGCGAGAAAGCTCTGGCCTGAGTTACCTGAAACGATTCAAGCACGCCTTGTTACACGTAAAATAAAAGGTAAAACCTATGAAGTTTTAACCTCAATGCTTGATGCCATGCGATTTCCAACAGCCGATATAACAGGGCTGTACGAGCATCGCTGGGAAATAGAGTTAGGTTATCGTGAGCAGAAACAATACATGTTAGGTAGCCGTCTTACCTTACGCAGTCGCTTACCTGAATTAGTTAAACAAGAGTTATGGGGCATCTTACTGACATACAATTTAATCCGTTACCAAATGGTTGAATTAAGCTTTAGTTTGAAGGGAAACTATTTGCCATATCAACTCAGTTTTAAGGGCACACTTGCACGAGTAACAGCATTACTAGTTGGGCTTCCATACTCCACTCCAGGCGCAATACCTCGCCAATTAAAAGGATTTCACAATATGGCTGAAAGCTTAATTTTAGAGGGGCGCAGAGAAAGAACTTTCCCCAGAACAGTAAAACCAAGGCCTCAACGGTATGCCAAAAATAAAAATGCCGTTCACCTTAAGTGAACGGCATTACTCACTAGAGGGCCCTTTTTTTACGTATAGTTGTGTAGTTACGTCTAGTAATGAACTATTAAGCGTTACTTTACTGACTTAACTTCAGCATAGGTAACCGTTAAGTTCTGAAATCAACCTATTAAAGTCGCCTTGCTGACTTTACAGCCTTAACTTAACTGACTTAACTGATTTACTTAACTGATTGAGTCTCAACATCGGTTAAGTAGCGCCACTCGCCCAGCCCAAGACTTGGGTCAAGTTCAATTGCGCCAACACTTTCGCGGTGAAGTTTAGTCACTTTATTACCAACGGCTGCAAGCATACGCTTAACCTGATGATACTTACCTTCAGTAATCGTTAAGCGCGCTTGATTAGCACCTAAAATCTCAAGTACAGCAGGTTTAGTCAGGCCATCTTCATTATTAAGCTGCACACCGTCGCTAAACTGCTGCACTAAGTCATCAGTTAACGGCTCAGCGGTTTCTAATAAATAGCGCTTAGCGCATTCTTTCTTAGGAGAGGTGATCTTATGCGACCACTGACCATCGGTAGTGATCAGTACTAGACCCGTAGTATCCGCATCAAGACGCCCAGCAATGTGTAAGTCTTCAGGGCGAATAACATCCAGCAGGCTTATCACCGATGGGTACTCTTCATCTATGGTTGAGCAGATCGTATCAACAGGTTTGTTAAGCATGATAAAGCGCGGACCAATGATGGTTAACACTTCACCGTCAAGACGGATCTCATGTTCATCGGTAACTTTAAAGCCCGAGTTTTTAACCACTTCGCCATTACAAGTCACATCACCACGATGTAGGGCTTTTTTAGCAGAAACACGAGAGTGTGAAGTCGATTCACAAATAAATTTATCTAAACGCACAGGCAGAACTCAGCTTATATAACCATAATGGCCGACATTATGAGGCCAGCGCCGCCAAAGGGCAAAGTTTTGCTTAAATCAACAGTCACTCAACGCTTATCACTGCAAGGACTTCAGCATGAGAAGGCGAGCTTATAGACCTAGACCCTAGAACCTAGAACCTAGGCCCTAGAACCTAGGGCAAAGCTTATACGCTAAATCTTTGTACTCAGGCTATTTGATAAAAAGCACTTTAATTTCAATCCAGGAAACCTTTTCTTACACATGTTTACCCAATAATCCCCATAAGTTTACAGAGCGGGCTTGTTCGTTATACGCTAAAAACCTTAACATACGTAACTCAATGTAATTCATGCTGGCTTGATAAAAGCGTGAGTGCAGAGCTTACTTCTAAAAAAACAACAAATTGACGGTATAGATTAAGGAAGAAAAATGAAAAAAGTACTCGTTGGGGGCTTATGCGCTTCCCTTATCGTTGGCCTCAGTGCGTGTAATAGCGAACCGACTAATGTTAAAACACCAGATACAGGTAAAACAGAAGCGGCCGTAGCGGTAGAAAAAGCCCTCACTTCTGGCATCGACTTTGCCAACTTCGACAAATCAGTTCGTCCACAAGATGACTTCTACTCGTACGTTAATGGTACCTGGGTAAAAGATACGGTTATTCCAAGCGATCGCACTAGCTCTGGTGCATTTTACGATCTACGTGAAAAGTCACGTGATGATGTAAAAGTGATTATCGAAGAAGTGGCTGCAACCCCAAATCTTGCAGCCGGTAGCGACGAGCAGAAAGTTGCCGATCTGTATAACTCATTTATGGATGTCGAGACGCTAAATAAACTGGGTGTAACACCTATCCAAAGCGAGCTTGAAACCGTTAATGCCATTAAGTCAAAAGATGATCTAGTGACTTACTTTGCTCGCAGCCAAATTAACGGTAGCGGTACACCCATGGCATTTTATATCAACGTCGATGCCAAAGACTCAAGCCGTTATGCCACCCATATCTGGCAATATGGTCTAAGCCTGCCAGAAAAAGATTACTACCTAAACCAAGATGAGCGCTTCGTGAACATCCGTAAAGCGTATCTTGAGCACATCGAAAAAATGTATACCTTAGCTGGCCTACCCAATCCAAAAGCCAGTGCTGAAGCGATTCTTGCACTTGAAACTGAGATAGCTAAAAAGCACTGGGACGTGGTTGAAACCCGTGACAGCACTAAGACGTATAACAAATACCAAGTTAAAGATTTAGCTACATTGGCACCCGACATTAACTGGGACGGCTACTTAGCAACACTTGGCGCCGACAAGCAAGCTGACATCATTATCAATCAGCCTAGCTATATCCAAGGTCTAAATGAAGTCATTAAAGACACCGATCTAGAAACCTGGAAAACCTACATGCAGTGGCAAGTGCTGACTCACGCAGCAAGCAGCCTAAGCGAAGCTATCGATACAGAAAACTTCGAGTTTTTTGCTAAAACGCTTAACGGCCAGCAAGAGCAGCAACCACGTTGGAAGCGCGGTGTGTCGTCGGTCAATGGTCTACTCGGTGAAGTGGTTGGTAAGGTGTACGTTAAGCGCCACTTTAAACCTGAAGCAAAAGAGCGCATGCAAGTGCTGGTTGAAAATCTACGTGGCGCCTATGGCAATAGCATTGAGTCGCTAGAGTGGATGAGCGCAGACACGAAAGTCGCAGCCAAAGATAAGCTGGCTAAATTTGATCCCAAGATTGGTTATCCAGACCGCTGGGAAGATTACAGCAAGCTGACTATCAAAGCTGACGATTTATATGGCAACAACCAGCGCGCAAGCAAGCTTAGCCATGAAAAAGAATTAGAAAAACTCGGTAGCCCAATTCGTAAGTGGGAATGGCACATGACACCGCAAACCGTCAATGCTTACTACAACCCAACCATGAACGAAATCGTATTCCCTGCCGCTATTCTTCAGCCGCCATTCTTTAACATGGAAGCCGATGACGCAGTAAACTACGGTGGTATTGGTGCGGTTATCGGTCACGAAATGGGCCACGGTTTTGACGACCAAGGTGCTAAGTTTGACGGCGAAGGTAACATGCGTGATTGGTGGACAGAGCAAGACTTAACTGAGTTTTCAGCTCGTGGTAAGGCGCTTGTTGACCAATACAATGACTACGCTGTATTTGACGATCTCAACGTTAACGGTGATCTGACTCTTGGCGAAAACATTGGTGACCTTTCTGGTGTCACTATCGCGTACCGCGCTTATAAAAAGTCGCTTAACGGTAAAGAAGCCCCGGTGATTGATGGCCTAACGGGCGATCAGCGTTTCTTCATTGGTTTCAGCCAAATTTGGCGCGCCAAAATCAAAGAGGAATCTATGCGTAACCGCGTAGCAACTGACCCACATTCACCAGCACAGTTCCGTGCTCTAGGTGCCCTATCTAACATGCCTGAGTTCTACAGCACTTACGATGTTAAGCCCGGTGATGCGATGTACATTGCACCAGATAAGCGCGTGAAAATCTGGTAGTCAAACTTTAGGTCCTAGGTTCTAGGAAATGCCAAGAAAGGTCCTAGGAAAGCAAGAGGCGTGTGGCTGTTGTAGGTCGGGCTTTAGCCCGTCAAGCTCCTGCTTCTGCTAGCAAGACCATTCTAGGTCCTAGGTCCTAGGTTCTAGGTTCTAGGTTCTAGGTTCTAGGTTCTAGGTTCTAGGTCTCCAATTAATAAAAACGAAAAAGCCGTTGATGTCTCATTTCATCAACGGCTTTTTGTTTATTGTTACTTTTCAGAAGCGACAGCTCACACTATGAACAAATGTTAATTTGTCATTCAGCATAGCTTAAGCATTTGCCAGTTAGATTATGGGTACAGCCACAAACTAGGACTGCCATGAACCGGATATTACGGACTTTTTTCATATTCTTACTGCTACTGTCGACCCGTTCAGCTTTTGCCCATACTGTCGAGCATAGTCAAAACAATACCAAGGATAACGGTAGCTACGCCGCCAAACTGGCTTTTTCTAAAAACATCGATGGGCTTACCGCGATTCAGTCTATGCAATACCAGGTGCCTAGACAAACTAGCGCCGATCTCGACACCCTCTATAGCCAAGCCAATCACGCCCAACAAGAGCTGAGCCAGTTGCTTAAACTGATCACCTCACAATCTCAAACCCAATCAATATTGGCCGATATTAAGAGCCGCGAAAGAGCGCAGACCAAGGTACAAAACAAACTTGGTAACGACGCGAGCCAGCTCACCGATATCGTAAGAGCGAGTATCGTCAGTAACGACATCCATAACTTGATGCAAGCATTTGCCTTACTCAAGTCTGACAGCGAACTTATCCAGGTTAAAAACCGCTTTGCCACCCCAAAAGAGTCTGGCTACCGTGACCTTAACCTACTGATTAAACTCCCTCAGTCACAGATGATTGCCGAAGTGCAGCTGCACCTTGCCGATATTGCCGATATTAAAAGCGGCGCCGAACATAAGGTCTATGAGCAAGTGCAATCTATTCAAGCCTCTGCCATACAGCAGCAACGTGATTTAAGTGAGATTGAAAACGCAAAAATCACTCAGCTGCGTCAAGAGTCACATAAGCTTTACCACAAAGCATGGCTAAGGTATAAGCGCAGCGACCAAGCTAAAGTTATCGATGCAGTAGCAGCATAAAACCTCGATAAACCGATTCAACAAGGCCCGCTAACACGGGCCTTTTTTTTGTCCTCATCCCGCGGTGAACATCACCTAAATCCCAAAGTCATAAGTGCATTTAATTACTACTGTAACCTGCACTTCCAACTGATTTGGAGTTATACTCCGCTCCAATAATCTATACACCCAAATATACCCAAGACCTTATGAACGATATCATTGAGCAACTGCAAGAGATGAGTGAAACGGTACCTGTACCGTTAGAGCTAGCGACGTTTGAGCAAATTGTTGAAGTGGAAGAAGAAATTCTTATCCCACTGCCTATGGAGCTGAAAGAATACTTACTCTACGCCAGTGATGTGATTTGTGGCAGCCTAGAGCCTGTCACCGCAAGCGACCCCAATTCGCATACTTACCTGTCAGAAGTGACCTCTTATGCTTGGTCGGTCGGCCTGCCGCGTGAGTTTGTACCGATTTGCCAGCAGGGCGATAACTTCTTCTTTATTAGTCAAGAAGGTCAAATTCAGCTGTGGCAAGATGGTGAAATCGACGAGGAAGAAACCTGGGAATCTTTTTGGGACTGGGCCGAAGATGTATGGATGCGTAGCTAATAGCCATCGATATCGCTAATACGCCATCACAACAATTTTACTAAGGAAATATCATGTCTAAAGAACTTGGTTTCAATGCCATTGAAATGCAGTACCTTCGTCACTCTTTGGCGTTAACCACAGCTCAAGTTGCCGAAATTGGCAAAGTCAGCGAAGCCGATGTGATTGCCTGGGAAGCCGGCGAAAAACCTGCTCACATGCCAGTACAAAAGAAGCTAATCGAAATCGATGAAGCCATAGAGATGCAAGTACTCAATACTTGTGATGGTATTGAAGAGCTATTCAAGTCAGAACCAAAGCGTACCTTAAGCTTTGTGGTATACCCAACTCAGGCACTTTATGCCCAGTACAACCCTGAGTTTTTAGGTACTCTTCCGTTAGCTGAGCTTTATAACACCTCAGCTTGGCGCATCAAGAAAGAATGTAAGCTAATGCTAGAAGTCGATGTGGTATTAGTGCCATTAGACTTTGAATCATATAAAGCGTACCGCGACAAAGATGGCTTAAAAGAGAGCCGCGAAAATCGCGCAAAATGGGCGAAGACGCAGTTATAAGCTTTAGATCCGAGGTACTAGAAAAGGCAAAGAAAGGTCCTAGGTCCTAGGAAATGCAAAAGGCAAAAACGATGAAAGCCGAGACGGATAAAGCCGGTTAAAAGCTGTGAACAACAGTGTTTGTTGTAGGTCAGGCTTTAGCCCGTCACGCTGTTGCTTTTCCTAGCAGGGCGGAGCCCGTCCTCGAAGCGAAGCGTTCTAGGTTCTAGGTTCTAGGTTCTAGGTTCTACATTAAGAAAAGCATCCACTTTATTCTATATAATGGATGCTTTTTTTGTGCTTAATTTTTAATTTAAGCAGGGGTTAAGCTGCGCCAGCTTCCTCTTTTGCTAAGCCTTTGGCCATGGCTGGACGTGCGGTGAGTCGATCGCGATAGGCAGCAAGCTTTGGCGGAATATCTTGCTCAAATCGCGTTGCCCACAATAAGGTGTGCCCAAGTAAAATATCGGCAACACTTAGCTTATCCCCCAGTAAAAACTCGCTATCGGGTAACCACTTCTCAGCTATCGCAGCAGCCTTATCAAACTCCCACTTTGCTACCGCTAACATCTCGGTTAAACGCTGAGCTTCAGGTAAGGCAAACTTATGCTTACCCATGGTCCACAAAGGCTGCTCAAGCTCACTAATAATAAAGCTAATCCACTTATGGTGTAGTCCTGACTCATGGCTGCCCGCTAACGGCAATAACTTCCCCTCACCGTATTTCTCGGCCAAGTAGAGCACGATTGCTGCAGACTCGGTTAATGCAAAACCATCGTCTTCTAAGGCGGGGACTTTACCGCAAGGGTTAACGGCCAAAAACGCGGGATCACGCCCATCGCCATTCACAAAGTTGATATATTGATATTGCCACTCTAAACCGAGTTCCTCTAGCGTCCACGACACTCTTAAAGAGCGACTACGGGGAATGCCATATAACTTTATCATCGTGCGCTTCCTTAACCTGATAACAACTGAATAAATAGAGCCCTTAAGCTACTGTGAAGCAGTAAAAATAGAAACTAGCACTTTGTTTCAAAATAAGTCAGTTTCAAAATAAGTCAGTTTCAAAATAGGCTTCAGAATGAGACGGCTTCAAATAAGCTCATTTCAAAATAAAACAGGTTAATAATATAACAGTTTCAAATCAGCTGTAATTTTGCTTAAGTAATGGATGAAATAAGAACATAAATTACAGCAATATAAAATAAGATGAAAATAATGAGACTAGTGTGATAAGCCTTTTACAAGAGATCTCTGATACTCTCAAACGCATTGAAACCAATAGTAAAAGTTAGAGACTAACACCAGGATCTGAACCGATAACTTGAGCTAGAGATAAGAATCAGCTTCATAACATTGCCTATAACAATAAAAAGATATTAAACATGAGTCATAACAGCGCGGCACTAACAAACCAAAAAATGAAATTACCCACACTACTGAACGCCATGGGACCAGGCCTGTTAATGGCCGCGGCAGCCATTGGAGCCTCACATCTGGTCGCCTCAACCCGAGCAGGCGCAGAGTTTGGTTGGCAACTGGCCTGGGTTATTTTGGCTGTCAATCTGCTTAAGTACCCATTTTTTGCGGCAGGAGCGCGATACACCAGCGCCACTGGCGAGAATTTATTGCAAGGTTACTTAAAGCAAGGACGCAAGTATCTGCTGGTATTTACCGCGCTCAATACTATCGCCGCCATCGCCAGTACCGCAGGCGTTGCGATGCTAACCGCCGCCATGCTGACTCAATTTATCCCTTTGCCCATAGATATTCTGGCGCTACTGGTATTAGTCTCCAGCCTAGTTATTCTAATCTTCGGCCATTACGCCTTGCTGGATAAACTCACCAAAGTCATTATGCTGGCGCTAACCCTTACCACCTTAATTGCCGTTGCACTGGCCTTTAACGCACCAGCAATTGTTAACCCAGAGTTTGTGCCTCAATCCCCCTGGCAATGGGCTTATATCGGCTTCCTGGTCGCCATGATGGGCTGGATGCCAGCGCCGATTGAAGTCAGTGCTTGGAACTCGCTTTGGCTAATAGAAAAACAAAAGTTATCTCCAGTGACCAAAGAGCAGGCACTGTTTGACTTTAACTTTGGCTACTTAATGACGGCGCTACTCGCCATAGTCTTTCTCGCCCTCGGCACCTTAGTTATGTACGGCAGTGGCGAGCAATTTTCGGCATCCGGCGCTAAGTTTGCCAGCCAATTAATCAACCTTTATAGCCAGGTGATGGGCAGCGAAAGTCGCTATCTCATCGGCACTGTGGCCTTTTTATGTATATTCAGTACCACAGTGACGGTGATAGATGGCTATAGCCGCACCCTCAACATGGGTTGGCAACTGCTGACTCAGCAGCAAGATAGTGAGCGACGGTTTAATGGGGTAATGCTATCAATCAGTGCTCTGGGCTTAATTATCATATTGTTTTTTAAAGGGGCTCTACTTCCTTTGCTGGAATTTGTTATGATCCTCGCCTTTATGACAACGGTCGTTTTTGCTTGGCTTAACTATAAGTTGATGATCAGCACAGCACTGTTACCAGCAGACAGGTATGGTAGCGCCATGAGAGTGCTCTCATGGCTAGGCTTAACTTACTTAGTAAGCTTTGCCCTGCTCTTTATCTATTGGATGCTAACAAAATAACGTACACGGACACCTACACCTCAAATGCACCTAATAACAAAAACACTTATAGGCACAGTCGTGGTTGGCTGCTGCCTTTGGGCAGCAAACAAAGCCAGTGCGAATCGAATGGCCAGCAGCGATATCGCCAAGCAATTACCAACCCTTATCGCACAAAATGAGCGCCCATTTAGCGGCATCATCATGCTCAAGCGTGACAATCAGCCGATATTTACTTATATCTCGGGTGATGATGTTGAAATTAACTCAAGCTTTGTCATTGCCTCTTTATCTAAGCAAGTCACTGCGGCGTTAATTTTAAAAGCGGTGGATGAAGGCTTAATAGAACTAGAGAAAAGTGTCAGTTTCTACTTATCAGAAGACACTAACCAGACCCAACACTATATTCCCCCGAGCATCACGGTGTCGCAGTTACTGAGCCACACATCCGGTCTCGTCAATATCGGCGAAGCGCCCCGATATAAGCCCGGAAGTCAGTTTCAATATTCTAACTATGGTTACGCGCTATTAGGTGAGTTACTGGAAACCGTTTACCAAAAACCGATTTATCAACTGATTAACCAGCTCAATGAGCAAACTAAGCTAGATGGCCTGTATGCCCAAACGGGTGGTATTAGTAGTATTCAAGCCAAACACCCAAGCTTGATCCTTGGCCAAGTCGAAGAGCTAGGGCAAAGTAGCGATGGTAAAAGCCATGCTCACTACACTCAAGTCGATTTAAACATCGATAATCAATTGGTGGCTTTTGGTGGCATGATTGCCTCGGCAGAAGCGTACAGTCAGTTTCAGCATGCCCTTTATAGTGGTAATTTGATCACTGCCAACAGCCTTAAGTTAATGACCTCTCCTCAAGCAACCCGCAACCACAGATGGGGCGTCTTAGAATACGGTTATGGCATTCAAATTAGCCGAGACGAGCAGTTAGTCGAATACAGTCACAGTGGTTACCTACCCGGTTATGTGAGCCTTGCGGTCTACTACCCTAAGTCAAAGGTGAGTCTGGTTATCTTTGAAAACACCTCGTGGGATCTGAGCGATAGCCAAAGAACTTTTGGCTTGCATGACGACATTCGCAACAGCATTCGCAGTAAATTGATTGCAATGGAAAACCGTCCAGTCGAAAAACTCTATCAAGCTGGCATATCCGCAGTAGAAAATGCCTTATCGGCTAAACCTGAACCAAAATCAGAACCCGAACCCGAACCAAGACCTGAAACTGCACAGCTTAAGAGTGCAGAGTAATTGCTATTGAAGAGTTAACTTCTGCTATAATAACCGCCGATGATCGCGCAGCCGCGCGATCCCATAGCTAGAAGAAATCAAACTTATGATTAACAATGATATTTTACGTAAAGTTCGCTATATCCTCGATTTAAGCAATGCAAAAATGATCCGTATTTTTGCCAAAGCTAAGCACGAAGTGACTCAAGAAGAGATCATCGACATGCTAAAAAAAGAGCATGAAGAAGGTTATACACCTTGCAACGACAAAAACATGTGTCGTTTCTTGGATGGTTTAGTGATCTACAAGCGTGGCCTAAAGCCTGGCGCAGAAGTACCAGAGCCATTATCGCAACTGACCAATAACCTTATCTTTAAAAAGTTAAGAGTGGCATTTGAGTTACGCGAAGAAGATATCATTGAAGCGTTAGAGCTTGCTGAGTTCAACATGACTAAGTCAGAGCTAGGCGCACTATTTAGAAAGCCTGGGCACAAGCACTACAAGCCATGTGGTGACCAAGTGCTGCGTAACTTCTTAATGGGCTTATCACTCAAGCACCGTCCAAAAGACGCTGAATAATAGTTACGTTCACTCGTGATCAGAAAAGCACTGCCAGCGGCGGTGCTTTTTTTTTAAAGAAGGTACTAGGAAGAAGATCCTAGACTCTAGGGCGCTACGCTGCGAGGGCGGGCTTCGCCCTGCTAGAAAGTGCAAAGGCTTGACGGGCTAAAGCCCGACCTACATATCTTAGGCTCTAGGCTCTAGGCTCTAGGCTCTAGGCTCTAGGTTTTAGGACCTAGGAACTAGGAACTAGGAACTAGGACCTAGTTCCTAGGACCTTTCTCAGCCTTGCCTATTTTTCCGTAAGCGCAGCGTTCCGTAGTGACGTAGTCACGTTCCCTAGGCCGCAGGCCGTTCGGCTGTTACCGTCTTTGCTTTCTCCGTCTTGGCTTTCATCGTCTTTGCTGTTTGCCTTTCCTAGAGCCTTCGCTTTTCCCATATCTAAAAAAGTTAGCTTAATTCGGCCGCAACCGCTAACAAAGATCACGCTTTGTGTTAATCTTCCGTGATTCGCATCACCTGTCATCCAACTAACAAAAATAAAGAAAAGGTTTCCAATGGACGATAATAAACGCCCGCTCTATCTTCCTTTTGCTGGTCCAGCCATTCTTGAAGCCCCTTTGATCAACAAAGGCAGCGCTTTCACCGACGAAGAACGGATTTTTTTCAATCTTGAAGGCCTACTGCCGCACGTGATTGAAACTATTGAAGAGCAAGCCTCACGCGCTTACGACCAATATAAAAACTTCAGCAATGATCTCGATAAACACATCTATCTTAGAAACATTCAAGATACCAACGAGACCTTGTATTACCGCCTAGTACAAAACCATATTACCGAGATGATGCCTATCATCTATACCCCAACTGTGGGTATGGCCTGTGAGCGTTTTTCTAAAGATTATCGTCGTAACCGTGGCCTATTTATCTCTTACGCCAATAAAGACCGTATCGACGACATTCTTAATAACTCGACTCGTCAAAAGGTTAAAATCATCGTTGTGACCGACGGTGAGCGCATCTTAGGCTTGGGCGACCAAGGCATTGGCGGCATGGGGATCCCGATTGGTAAGCTGTCACTTTACACCAGCTGTGGTGGCATTAGTCCAGCTTACACCCTGCCAATAACCTTAGATGTGGGTACCGATAACCCGCACCTGCTTGAAGACCCAATGTACATGGGCTGGCGTAACCAGCGTATTGGCGGCGAAGAGTACACCGAATTTGTCGAAGCCTTTATGCAAGCCGTTCACCGCCGCTGGCCAGATGCACTGATCCAGTTTGAGGATTTCGCGCAAAAGAACGCCATGCCACTGCTAGAGCGTTATAAAGATCAATACTGCTGCTTTAACGATGATATTCAAGGCACTGCGGCTGTAACCGTTGGCTCGCTTTTAGCAGCATGTAAAGCGGCAAACACTAAACTTAGTGAGCAGCGCATTACCTTCTTAGGTGCAGGCTCTGCAGGTTGTGGTATTGCCGAGGCAATCGTGGCGCAAATGGTGTCAGAAGGCATCACTGAACAACAAGCGCGCAAGCAAGTGTTTATGGTTGATCGCTGGGGCATGCTGCAATCAAACATGCCTAACCTTCTGCCGTTCCAGCAAAAGCTAGCGCAAAACTGTGATGATATCGCTAATTGGGATAACTTCAGCGACAACATCTCACTGCTGGATGTGGTCAACAATGCCAAGCCTACAGTATTGATTGGCGTATCAGGTGCCCCCGGTTTGTTCACCGAAGAGATCATCAAAGCGATGCACAGCCATTGCAAACGCCCAATTGTGTTCCCACTGTCGAACCCGACTAGCCGCGTTGAAGCCACACCAAAAGATATTTTGCATTGGACTCAAGGTCAGGCACTTGTCGCGACAGGCAGCCCATTTGAGCCCGTAGTTGTTGACGATGTGACCTATGAAATTGCCCAGTGTAATAACAGTTATATCTTCCCTGGTATTGGCCTTGGCGTATTAGCCTCTGGGGCAAAGCGTGTCAGCGATGCCATGTTGATGGCATCGAGCCGCGCGTTAGCCGAGTGCTCACCACTGGCTATTGATGGTGAAGGCTCGTTATTACCTAAGCTTGAAGATATCCATAAGGTGAGTAAGCATATTGCGTTTGCCGTTGCTAGAGTAGCAATTGAAGAAGGCCATGCGTTGCCAACAACTAATGAGTTGCTGACCTATGCGATTGAGGATAACTTCTGGATGGCAGAATATCGAAATTATAAAAGAACTGCTTTCTAAGGTTCTGCTTCGAAACCTTAACTAACGAAGTTTGAGCAATCAAGCTTCGCTTGATAAAAGTCGTGAGCTTCCAGCTCACACTCGGGCAAAAGGGGGACAACTGCTTCCCCCTCTTGCATCTCCCCAGCCGCCCCGACGAAGTTGTTGAACCTCACTCATTTTCGAAAATATCTATCGCCTCCAGCGGGGCATGTGCAGACACTGCCGTGACACGCAGCAAGTCCTTCCCTGGAGGCTCGGCCATGACGTCCATGTCATGGACGGTCACGGCCGTATCTACACGTGGTAATTGGTGTACAAATTTAGGAACTAATGGTTCGGTTTCTAACTTGAAAATGCCCCAAAGTTGGTTAGCCTTGGAATGAAGGCTGATTACATTAATTCTTGGATTGTTGCTACAGGGTAGCTAGTTCAGGATTGCCACTTCATGGTTATTAATCACCTCCAGCGGGTATGTGCAGACACTGCTGCGAGACGCTGCAAGTACAATCCCTGTAAGCTCGGCCATGACGTCCTTGTCATGGACGGTCACGGCCGTATCTACACGTGGTAATTGGTGTACAAATTTAGGAACTAATGGTTCGGTTTCTAACTTGAAAATGCCCCAAAGTTGGTTAGCCTTGGAATGAAGGCTGATTACATTTATTCTTGGATTGTTGCTACAGGGTAGCTAGTTCAGGATTGCCACTTCATGGTTATTAATCGCCTCCAGCGGGGTATGTGCAGACAATGCTGCGAGACGCTGCAAGTACAATCCCTGTAAGCTCTGCGATGACATCCATTTCATCGAAGCCCGCAGCCTTATCTACACTGAATAATTAGTGCTTCATTTTAAGCTTTCGTACTGTTCCGCTAAATCATAAAGATATATGTGTGCATTCTCGTTTTTGCGGGATAACAGGCGAGCAAAGTGCGCGAGTGCGCTTTTACCCAAGGTATATTAGATACAATCATTAATGATGACGTTTAATTTATTGTTATTGTTTAATTTTTATTAAACAATGTAGTGCGCACTTTTCAAGCAAATATCGGCAAAGCGCGCGAGCGTCATATTAAAATGTTAGCTATACAAGGAATATCATGGACGATCCTCAACAAACTTGGGATGACTACTACTCAAGAATCAAAACTCGAAAGGTAGACGAAGCAACAATACTTTGGGAAAACATGTTGAAAGCAGGAGTTTCAAGTGAAACTGTGTTTGCCATGGATTTTACTCATTTTTGCGATCTTCCCGAAAAACTAAAAGAACTGGGTAAACAGTTAAGTGAAAACTATGAACTGGAATTCAGTGATGTAGATGATAAAGGATATCAGTTTTTAAGTGGCACAACTCGACCCTATGGCAATGAACTAAGCCAAGTTGATTTTATTGACTGGGTAGAGTTTATGTGTGACGTCGCGCAGTCCTATAGTTGTGTCTTCTCTAGTTTTACAATCGAAAGCCCTGAGCTCGGCTTAATCTGGTCTAATAAAGACGTCGAATCCGAAAGGGATAGCTAACAAGCTGCCAAATTCAGATTCACCAAGGCTGTCATGCCATTTGCTGAGCAAATCGCCCGCCAGCACTTGGTTCACTTATTAGCAGGGCGTTAGGTTAATTTGGAGATTTAATCATGGAAGATATTAAAAAAGGTTTAACGTGGTACATCAAGTTTGTTGTAGCTGCGGTGTTTTTGTCATATTTAGTGGTTTTTGTATTTAGTGCATTATCAATGCCTTTAGTTGGTACAACCATTTCAGCGGTTATCAATCCAAATATAGAATTATTTATTCTATTTGGTTTGTTTTTTTCTGCGCCTTACGTGTGGAAAAACTTAAAATAACCTAACAAATAAGGACAGAAATCAGTTGGCTGTTTTCGTTCCTCAACATTTTAACCAACTGTTATTTGCCCATTATTGGGGCGTTATATTTACATCTATCTAAGGAAAGTCTGATGATACCATTTGAGACACTAATGCTTTTTCTTGCAACTACATTTGTGGTTGTACTTTCGCCTGGTCCTGCTGCTATAGCGGTTACTGCAGAATCAGCTTCTAATGGATTTAAGAGATCTTTCCTCGTTATCTTAGGTATTGCGATAGCAAACGTAGTATTTTTTGTTCTGTCTGCTACTGGAATCGCAGCGTTGCTAATTGCCTCGCATACACTTTTCTCTGTAATAAAATGGGTAGGTGTTGCATATCTTCTTTACCTTGGCTTTAGTGCTATTTTTAGCGAATCTGGTCCTTTAAGTATTAATCCATCTAATAGTAAAAAAGGCAGTGGATATAAAGTGTTTTTAAAAGGGTTTGTTTTAGAATTATCTAATCCTAAGGCTCTTTTGTATTTTTCGGCGTTACTACCGCAGTTTATTGATATATCGAATCCAATTCTGCCTCAATTAGCAGTATTATGTTTAATAACACTAATTTTAGATCTGTTTTGTTATTCTCTTTATGGATATTTAGGATTTAAATCAATTCGCGTGGGCATAAAACCTGCAATTATTAAATTCATTAATCGTTCTGCTGGGGCCATGCTAATCTTTGCAGGAATTAAGATGGCATCTGTGGGAAAGTAAATATAACAAGGAAGTTAAACGGAACTAAAACAGTGAGTTACGTTTCACTTCGCTACACATTACAAAAAGATAGGACAGCCATAACTTCCAATGTCAAAAGTTGTACTTTTCTAATTTGGTGTAGATACGGCCGTGACCGTCCATGACATGGACGTCATGGCCGAGCTTCCAAGGATGGACTTGCTGCGTGTCACGGCAGTGTCTGCGCTGGCCGCAGGCCATTGGAACCACCGCTGCTGGATGCTACTCGCAGCCTAAAAAATATCACCCTTCTAAGAAAAGATAGAAAATTGCGTTATCTACACGCAAAAGAAAAGGCTACGGGAAAACTCCCATAGCCTCTTGAAATAGCCTTTTTGACTTAACTTTTTAGCAAAAAGCTAAACCAACTATTTGCCAGCTATCACTGTCTTAATGCTATACAGCATTGAGCGATCCGTTCGGGCTTTCTTAAGCTTGCGAACACTCTCTTTAAGTGATGCGTCAGCTAAGCGAGTGAAAATACCGTTAT
Source organism: Shewanella sp. 30m-14 (assembly GCF_052977125.1). NCBI lineage: Bacteria > Pseudomonadati > Pseudomonadota > Gammaproteobacteria > Alteromonadales > Shewanellaceae > Shewanella > Shewanella sp. 30m-14. The sequence continues at coordinate 15,978 of NZ_JBRILW010000016.1, forward strand.
ATTCTTTCTCGGCAATCTCATCGTCAGTCTCTGCCATTTCAGCGATATCTTGGGCTACGCGACTTAGTTGAAACCATGCGTTAGCAATGTAAAAACCGTGGAAGTCTTCTCTCGGCAATAGGCCTTTGGCACTGGCTGGTAGTGCATCCCAACCCGAGCTGAACTTAAGGTCGGTGTCTTCAATTAGCTCGTTGCAAAGGTTTGCGTAGGCTTCGAACAAACCTTCAGGAATGTCGTTCATTGGCATTACTGTGTTGCACACGTTTAATGAAACCTGCTCGGCACGTTCTCTATAAGTTTGGCTTACTTCTGTCATGATTTTTCTCTACAAATGAGCGCGATTGACGCACTCTTTATTCAAATTAATTTGGCTTAAAACTTACCGCTTACATATAAACCGTAATTGCCGTTACCTACGATTGGCGTTACCGTAATGCCTTTATATGGGTCGGTAAAGTATAGGCCAGATAATATGCCTATTGCCGCGCCAGCTAATACGTCTTCTACATGGTGTTTGTCGCTTTCTACCCGGGTATAACCGACATAAGTGGCACCAATATAGGCAGGTATAGCCCACTGCCAACCGTATCTTTGCTGCACAAAGGTTGCCGCGGCAAAACTGTCGGCGGTGTGCCCTGATGGAAACGAGTCATCGCCTGAGCCATCGGGGCGGTCTTTATCAACGCTGTACTTAAGGCCTTCCACGACTAAACGTGACACTATCCCCGTTTTGGCCAGCTGCCATGCGCCCTCAAAGTCGTCTTCATAAATAAGGCTTGTGCCCAATGCTGCGGCAGGAATTAATAGGTGCAATACATCACCTGACTTTTCTAAATCAGATGCTGCAAACGTTGACCCACTTGCCAGCAACAGTAAACAAGCAAAGACTTTTCTCATCCTTATGACCTTATTGACGAACTATTTTAAGGCCGTTGTTATACAGGCTGCTCAGCACAAATGCAAAAACTTGTCTAAGGTGTGATCTATTTGCGCTTACTCGCAATTTAAGTTTAGTTAAACCTCGTTACCATCGTGTATCCTACTGCATGAATATAAAGGACTTTAATACATAAAATAAATCTCAATGAACAAGCTGACCCTGTTACCTCTTTTTATGCTCGCCCTAAGCTTACTCTCTGTAAGCCGTCCAGTTACTGCTACTGAAATCGATATAATTCAAGCTGACAAGCTATTTGATATGTTAGATAGCGGTGTCGTTGAAAATAACGCCGAGAGAAAACAATACCTCAAAGAACTCACATCATTAGTGCCTAAAAATGACATTGCTAGGCAGCTACTTTTAACTCGCGCCACCTGCTGGTCGTTTAACATGAATGATGATGCTGAGACTGCCCAGGCCCTATTATTCGCGAAAGAGGCCCTAACCCGACCAGAGTTAGCCAGTTTTCCCGATGACAAATTAGATTTAGAGCTTTGCTACGCTTGGTTTTCAGAGCAAAGAGGCGATGTAGCCACCGCCGCCGCCTATTACGACCGACTCGTAAATGAAGCCTATAAGCTTGAAAATTTACGCCTGATGGCTGACGTGCGCATGATGCGTGGATTTTTAGCATCCCTCCAAGGTAACTACACCTTGGGGCTCGAAGACTTAATGACGGCTAAAACCCTTTATAAAAGTCTCAACGTCACAACCTGGGTGCAACACAGCCTATACGAGATCGCGACCATCTATCGCCGCTTAGGTGATCAAGACAATGCCATTCGCTATTTCAACCAATTACATGAGAGTCACATTAATAACGCGCAGTTTGATAAAGCCAATACTGTGATCTCATCAATTGCTATCGCAGAAGAAGAAGCAAATAATTTTGCTGAAGCTAAAAAGCTGTACTTAGAAAGTTACCACTACTGGGATAGCAAAGGTAAAGAGTTCAAGAAAGCTGGCGTAGCCGTTAATATGGCGGGTACCTTAATCAAATTAGGAGAGATCAACTTAGCCCGCCAATATTTAGACGAAGCCACATCTTCTATCACTCCATCTGCGTCGGGGTTTTATAATTATATGCAGTTGTTTTATGCCCAGGTTTACTTGGCGCAGGGACAATTTACCCAAGCTCACAACAGCATACAGTTAGCACGGCAAGCTTTTGAGCGAGTCAAAAGCCTGCGGGGGCTGGTGCAGGTGCAATTGGTAGAGTGCCAAATCTTTCTTAAGCAACTCGATTGGCAGGCAGCCTATCTATCGCTACACAAATATATGGAGCTTCATATGGAGCTCGATAAAAAAATATTCTCTCGCTACAACACTGAGATGCGAACTCGCTTTAATGCTGACCAAATAGAGCAAGAGAATCGCCACTTAATTGAAAACCATAAACTCAAAGAACTTGAGTTGGCGATGCTGGAACAAAATGAAGCTCAGCAATGGGTGATTATTTTCATGGGTAGCATCATTCTGATTATCGTGTCGATTTTTACCTATAATCAGATACAAAAGAATAGGTTACTGTCTGTGTTAGCGCTCACAGACGATCTCACTCAGCTGCCTAACCGGCGTTATATTTACACTCAGGCCCAGCACCATTTTGAGCGTGCAAGCAAAACCCAGCAACCTTTGTCGGTTATTAGTTTCGATGCTGATTATTTTAAACGCATTAATGACAAGTATGGCCACGAAGTAGGCGACCTGACCTTAAAGCTGCTCGCCAATACCTGTAGAGAAGGGCTAAATTCTAAGTATGAAGCTGCCAGAGTAGGTGGTGAGGAGTTCCTAATTCTTCTGCCAGATACAGATAAAGCCCAAGCCGTTAAGATAGCCCAGGACCTAGTCAATCAAGTTCGCGATGCTGATTTCAGTTCATTCCCGCCGGACTTCTCGATTACTATCAGTGCTGGCGTTTCGATGCTTAGCGAGAGTGACGATAAGCTGTCACTGCTACTAAAACGCGCCGATGACGCGCTTTATTTAGCAAAAACAAACGGCCGAGACCAGGTTGAAATGTGCTAAATGGCTAGGCTACTAAGGCTATTCTTTAGGCTTTTAACTGCTGCTTATTAGCGATATACCTAAGGCCTGCTATGTATAATAGCAGGCCTCTCCCCCTGTAATTCCAGTTGCAGTAACCGTCCCAATTACAGCCCCTGTTACTGCCCCCATTCTCGTCAATAGTACTGGCTAAGCCTGCATTCGCTTGTTATAGATGCAATCACACGCCATAACTAAGCAATGCACTAGAAGAGGTATTTGAGCATTCGCCATGATTGATTCTGTTAAAAAATAACTAAAATATATATTTTATCGTGTATGCTTGTGCATGATTATCAATGACTTTAATGCTAAGAAAGCGCTAAATGCCCAAGCCGTTTTTGTTAATAAAACTCATTCTGTTTTTAAGCTTACTTTGTGTGAGTGTTTTCGGTTATGCCGAGCAAAACTATGCAGAACAAAGCAATGCAGAAAAAGCCGATGCGATTTTTACACTACTCGATAGTGGCACCGTTAATAACAACCAAGTTCACCTCGCTTATGTCGCCGAGCTTGAAACGCTAATCGCTAAAGATGATATCGCAAGAAAGATGCGCCTAACCCGAGCGCAGTGCTGGTCATTTGATCCATTTAAAGAGGGAGAGGCAGCCAAAGCATTAGCGTTTGCTCAGCATGCACTTACCCACCCTGATCTAGCTCGCTTTCCTAACGACAAGCTAGATTTAGAACTCTGCCAGGCCTGGTATACCGAGCAAGACGGCAATGTTGAGCTAGCACTGCAAGGCTACAACAAGGCGATCAATCAAGCTTATGCGCTTGAGAACTTACGCCTCATTGCCGATGCCAGAGGTATGCGCGGTTACCTTCATTCTTATCAAGGTAACTTCACCCAGGGGCTAGAGGACTTAATCACCTCGCAATCCCTCTATAAAAGTCTTAACTTACCCGCTTGGGTCAGTATTAACCTGTACGAAATCGCCACTAGCTATCGCCGCTTTGGCGATCAGAAAAATGCCATTCGCTACTTTAAAAAGCTCGAAAAAAGTAAAATAGAGAGTAAAGACTTTGATGCCGCAAATAGCATTTCAGTCGCCATTGCCATTGCCGAAGAAGAGTTAGGGAATTTAGAGCATGCCAAGCAACTGTTTGAAACTAGTTACTTGTATTGGAAAGCTAAAGGGCGCGAACTCGAGCAAGCAACTGTCGCGGTCAATATTGCAGGAACGCTAATAAAACTGAGTGAACTTGATGAAGCAAAACGATATTTAAATGAAGCTAAACCTTTTATTTTGCCATCTGATGAAGGTTTCTTCAGCTTCATGCATCTATTTCTCGCTCAAGTGGATTTAGCCGATGGTCAATTATCCCAGGCCCATGACAACATAGCACTGGCGCGTAGTGCCTTTAAACGGATAAAGAATATACGTGGCTTAGCACAGCTGCAGTTGGTAGAAAGCCAAATATTTCTCAGTCAAAATAACTGGAAACAAGCTTATCTGGCGCTTAAGCAGTACATGACTATCCACAACGAGCTTGATGCCAAACAGCTATCAAGCTACACCACCGAAATGCGCACACGGTTCAATGCCGATCAGATAGAGCAAGAGAATCGTCATCTCATCGAAAACCAAAAGCTCAGAGAGATAGAGCTGGCCATGTTGGAGAAAAATGAGCTCCAGCAATGGATCATCATCTTGCTAGGCGGCTTTTTGATGCTGATTGTGTCGGTGTTTGCTTACATGCAGATCCAGAAAAACACATTATTATCAAAGTTGGCGCTCACAGACGATCTAACCCAACTACCAAATCGGCGCTATATCTATAGCAAAGCGCAAACATGCTTTGAAGAAACAAAAATAAAACAGAGCTGTTTTTCAGTCATCGCTTTCGATGCAGATAACTTTAAGCTGATTAACGATAACTTTGGACATGAGGTAGGCGACCAGGCTCTTGAGTTACTCGCTGAGATCTGCCGCAGTGCCCTCGCCCCGGAGCATCAAACCGCGCGTGTCGGCGGCGAAGAGTTTTTGATTATCCTGCCAGATACCGACAAGGCGCAGGCCTACAAAATAGCGCAGGCCTTAGTGCTAACCGTCTGTAATAGCAACTTTAGTCAGTTCCCACAGGGCTTTAGCATGACCATTAGCGCTGGCGTTGCCAGCTTAATGTCAAGCGACGACAAGCTGTCGCAGCTGCTAAAACGCGCCGATGATGCACTCTATCTAGCTAAGAGCGAAGGCCGTAATCAAGCTAGAGTGAGTTAGCCCATTGAGAGTCTAAGATGAGTCCAAGAAGAGTCGAATAACATCTCAGGATACCTATTTACTCTCAATAACTGCTATCATTAGCGCTTACTTAAAGCCGTTACTTTCGCCGATACTTTTCGCCGACAATAGACCTATGTCTGACTCTTCTTCACAACTTGCTGCAATCGACACCTTAACGCCCACTCAGCTCGGCGAATTAGCCCTTAACATTAAAGCATGGGGCCAAGCGTTAGGCTTTGCCCAAATCGGTATTTGCGATACAAACTTAAGCACCGAGGAGCCCAAATTACAGCAGTGGTTAGACAAGGGCTATCATGGTGATATGAGTTACATGGCCAATCACGGCATGATGCGCGCTAGACCTTATGAACTTCACCCCGGCACTAAGCGGGTTATTGCCGCTCGCATGAACTATCTACCACCCGAAGCCGGTTTTGCGGTTAACCTTAAAGACCCTAATCTTGGCTATATCTCGCGTTATGCTGGCGGGCGTGATTATCACAAGATGATCCGTAGCCGCCTTAAAAAGCTCGGTGATAGAATCGAAGCTGAGTTGAAAAACCTAGGCATTAGCAAACCAAACTCTCGCCCTTTCGTTGATTCTGCCCCTATTTTAGAGCGCCCTCTCGCCGATAAGGCAGGCCTTGGCTGGACAGGTAAACACAGCTTATTACTCAACCAAGACGCTGGCAGCTGGTTCTTCTTGGGTGAACTATTAATCGACCTGCCTTTGCCCGTCGATATTCCTATTAGTGAAGGCTGCAACACGTGCGTAGCGTGCATTAAATCTTGCCCGACCAACGCGATTATTGAGCCTTACGTTGTTGACGGTAGTCGCTGTATCTCTTACTTAACCATTGAGCTACAAGGCGCCATTCCAGTAGAGTTTAGACAAGCTATTGGTAACCGTATTTACGGCTGCGATGATTGCCAACTCGTCTGCCCAGTAAACGCTAACGCGCCACTCACCGATGAAACCGACTTTCATACTCGCCCCTCACTTAAGCAGCCACAGCTACTTGAGCTGTTTGCGTGGAGCGAAGCTGAATTTTTAAAGCTCACTGAAGGTAGCCCTATTCGCCGGATTGGCCATGCACGTTGGCTTAGAAATATCGCCGTTGCGCTGGGTAATGCGCCCCACAGTGAAGCGATTATCGCAGCGCTTGAGGCCCGTAAACTATCGAATGAAGTCGATGATATGGTGATAGAGCATATTGATTGGGCTCTACAGCAACAAGCAGCAGATGAGCAGAACCTAAGCCGCAAAACCCAAAGGGTGATCCGCAGTGTCGAAAAAGGCCTAGCGCGGGACGCGTAGGCCTAATAACAGATCATTAGAGAGCTGTTATGCATTTGGATCTAAGGTAAAGCCGACTTTAATTGTTACCTGCCAGTGCGCCACCAACCCCTCTTCAAGGTGGCCACGAGTTTCAACCACCTGAAACCATCTCAAATGCTTCAATGATTCATTTGCCGCGGCAATCGCATTCTTGATGGCCTCATCAGAACTAATAGGTGACGACCCGGTCAATTCAATAATTTTGTAGGTATGGCTCATAATGACTCCAGCGATGAGAAGGAAATAACTTTAGTCAGTATAGAACAACCTCTGTGATAGTCAGGACAAAGAATTCCCCCCAACACTCGCGGTAAATATAAGAGCAATTTTCCCTCAAAAGACAGCATGCACAGTTTATTTCAATCAGTATGATGCCAGAAACATACGCCATCCGATCCCTGGAAGGCTAGTAAAGCCGGTGGTATAAGACACCACTTTGCCTTCATTGATGATAATCAGAGTCGGTGTAACATGCACCGACCAATCTTGGGCACTGCGATTATCAGCATCATTAATCACAGGAAAGTGATAATCATGGTCCTGCATATAATCATTTATCTCACTATTAGTGCCCGATGCAATGGCCACGCTCACCACTGGAAAATAAGCCGAAATAGCCTCAACAGATGGGCTTACCGAACGGCAAATAGGACACCATGTACCCCAAAAATACACCAAAACGGGCCCATCGGTACTAAGCGTCGATACGTTAATCTTCTCACCTGTGATAGCAACACCACTAATCATCGGAAAATCATTGACCTCTAAGTTTCTACTACGCCACTTATCCATGACCCAAGCTACGGCGCTCAGCATGATAAGCAAAATCAATAACTGCTTAATCCAACCACCAATACGGTGCTTCAATGTCGGCTTTTTTTCTGGCGATTGTTTTTTTGTCATTTTCTTTTCAGTCGTTTTCTTTTCGGTCGCTTTCTTTTCGGTCGCTTTCTTTTCGGTCGCTTTCTTTTCGGTCGCTTTCTTTTCGGCCATAGCGCTCAGCATTACCGGCATTATATTGCGGCAGTAAAATGAATATGACTCTATAAGACCGGATAAGTAAACAAATAGTTCATCACAGCACTCACTCTAGCAGCACTCGCCCCTTTAATCGCCAAGGATAACGGGCAAACAGACTAGGCAAGCACTCGAAAAAAACAGAATTGATAAACACACTAGGCTGACTAGGAAAACGAATACTGCCCCCCAACAAACTATCAGCTAATGACGAGCTAAAGACGAGCTAAAGCACCATAAAACAGGTAATGCTTTAGCTCGTTTGCTTAAGTTAACTCAGCAGGCGAGCAGCGCTAGCCTAATTTGCGCCGCAATATCTTAGTCGCCTCAACAAGGTTAACCAACGCGGGCTCCACTTCATCCCAAGTGCGTGTCTTTAAGCCGCAATCAGGGTTAATCCACAGTTGTTCTACCGCAACTTTACTCGCCGCTTTCTCCATCAAACTGACAATTTCATCAACCCTTGGTGTATTGGGTGAGTGAATATCGTAAACACCCGGACCAATTTCATTTGGGTAGTTAAAGTCCTCAAATGCATTGAGTAGCTCCATTCTTGAACGCGATGTCTCAATGGTGATCACATCGGCGTCCATCGCCGCGATTGCTGCGATGGTTTCATTAAATTCGCTATAGCACATATGGGTATGAATTTGCGTTTCGTTGCTAACACCTGCCGCACTCAGCTTAAAGGCATTGACCGCCCAGTTAAGGTAATGCTGCCATTCACTCTTTTTAAGCGGCAAGCCTTCTCGAAATGCTGGCTCGTCGATTTGAATAATGCCAATACCGGCATTTTGTAGCTCAACCACCTCATCACGAATGGCGAGGCCGATTTGAGTCGCTATCTGCTCGCGACTGATATCTTCGCGCGCAAAAGACCAATGCAGTATGGTTACCGGCCCTGTCAGCATGCCTTTGACCGGCTTTTCTGTGAGGCTCTGAGCATATGTAGCCCACTCTACCGTCATCGCATTTGGGCGTGATACATCGCCATAAATAAGTGGTGGTTTAACACAGCGTGAGCCATAGCTTTGTACCCAACCAAACTGGGTAAAGCCGACACCATCGAGCTGTTCGCCAAAGTATTCCACCATATCGTTTCGCTCTGCTTCACCATGCACTAATACGTCGATACCTAGCTTTAACTGCCGCTCAATAGTGTCTCTGGTCACTTGGCGTAACTGATCATTATATTGCTCAAGGCTTATTTCACCTTTACGCCAGCGGCTACGCAGGCCACGAATTGCAGGCGTTTGAGGAAAACTCCCTATGGTGGTCGTTGGCAATAATGGTAAGCGGTATTTTTGTCTTTGCGCGGCTTGCCTGAGTGAAAATTCATCATCACGCAGGTAGTCTTGCTCAGTGAGAGCATCGACTCTGGCTATCACCTCTTGATTAGCGGCTTTGGCACGGGCGTTACGTCGTTGTTGGCACTCAAGCACTATGGCTTTGGCCTCGACAGAGTTTGGAGCTGTGAGTAACGTCTTCAATTGACCCAATTCAGCCAGCTTCTGCTTGGCAAAAGAGAGCTGCTGCTTAAGTTCAGGCTTAAGCTGAGTTTCTACCTCTAAATCGACCGGACTATGTAGCAAAGAGCACGAAGGCGACAGCCATAAACGCTGCTTAAGATCCCGCGCTACACTCGATAATCCCTCTGCGAGTGTATCGAGCTCTGCCGCCCACACATTGCGGCCGTTAATCACCCCTGCTGACAGTATTTGATCTTGCCTTAGGCTGATGGAAAAAGCGCTGAGCTGCTCTGGCGCTGTAACCAAGTCTAAGTGTAACCCTGCCACGTTAAGCGATGCGACAAGCTGATGGTGGTGCTCAATACTGCCGTAGTAACTGGCGAGCAAGATGTTTAGGTTACAACGCTCAAAATCACGATAGGCTTGGCTAATCGCGGCTTGCCAATCACTGTCTAGCTCTAGGGCTAAAACAGGTTCATCAAGCTGAACCCATTCGACACCCTGACTAGCAAAGCGGGCCAATATTTTATGGTACGCTTGCAGAAGTTGCGGTAATAAACTCAGCTTATCGAACGATGAACCAACAGTTTTAGACAGGTATAGAAATGACACTGGCCCCAAGATCACAGGCTTGACCTGATAGCCTAAAGCCTGAGCTTCACTCACTTCATCAAACAATTGCTCATAACCAATATCAAAGCTTTGATCGACCGTTAGCTCCGGTACGATATAGTGATAATTACTGTTAAAAAACTTGGTCATTTCAGCAGCGGCAGCGTCTTTCCCCGTTGGCGCTCGGCCTCGTCCGATACGGAATAAGGTATCAATATCGGTGGGGGTATCACTTTGATGACGCTCTGGGATCACATCCAAAGTGGCACTTAAGGTTAATACCTGATCATAGAAAGCAAAATCGCCAACAGGCAACAATCTCACCCCGGCATCAGCCTGCCAGCGCCAATGTGTTTGGCGTAGTTCTTTTGCAATTTCAACTAACTGCGACTGCTTAATTTCACCACGCCAATACTTCTCTAAAGCAAATTTTAGCTCTCGTAAACGACCAATTCGTGGAAATCCCAAACTATTTAATTGCATATTGTATACCTTTTGATGTTAAGATGAGCAAAATTCAGAGTTAACGCCCCTCTGAATTTCATATAACTAAACAGAACAACGGGCGTCTGGACGTCTGGAAGTTTATTGTGTTAGCCTTAGTATTCGCAATCGAAACGAATTCAAGCGCAACATGAGCGAATTTCATGTGAGGATAAAATGATAGAGCTTAGACATTTACGTACGTTAGTTGCCCTAAAGGAAAGCGGCAGCCTCGCTGGGGCTGCAAAAAAACGCTTCGTCACCCAGTCGGCACTGTCTCATCAGATCAAGGAATTAGAGACTCGCATTAACTCAGCTATTTTTGTGCGCAAGAGTAAGCCCCTCTCTTTCACACAAGAGGGTGCGCGATTGCTCAACCTTGCTGAAGATATTCTGCCGAAAGTGATCGAAACCGAATTTGATTTAAAGAAAGGCTTAGCTGAAGGAGATAATCATTTAGGCGTAGGTATTGAGTGCCACAGCTGCTTCCGTTGGTTAATGCCGGTAATGGAGCAATTTAGAAAACAATACCCACAGGCGGATCTCGACCTCTCTAGTCGCCACTTATTCGACTCATTAAACGCGCTTGAGTTAGGTGAGCTAGATGTCGTGCTGACATCGGATCCAGTACCTGCTCAGTCGATTGCTTATCAGCACTTGTTTGATTTTGAAGTTAGATTAGTGGTTGCCAGCGACCATCCGCTGGCGCAGCAAGAGTATGTTACACCGAAACAGTTAGAAAACTTGGCGATTTTAAGCTACCCAGTTTCACTTGAGCGCTTAGATATTTATCGCCACTTCTTAGAGCCTGCAGGCATAAAGCCTGGGCCACAGGTAAAGTGTGATTTAACCATGATGTTACTGCAGCGTATTGCCTGTAAAGATGGTATTGCGGCGCTGCCTAGTTGGTCGATTAACGAAGCTCATGGACTTAGCCTTACCAGCGTTAAGTTGGGGCCAGATGGCCTTAAACGCCCGCTGTTTGGCGCATACCGTCGTAACGGTGCCAATGCACGCTTAGCCCAACATTGGTTAGAGCTCGTCTCAAAAGAAGGGTTAGCGAAGCAGAGATTGAACTGATCAATCCGTACTATAGTGAGCACTACGCTCTGTAGCATACAAAAAAGCCTGCATATTGCAGGCTTTCTTTTTATAGCGCTTTAAGTAGCAAATTTCTTCTCGCTAATACCCGTCTCAAGACCAAACCTGGAGAGTTAGCGTTATGGGTTTGACGTAAGTTATGCGCGATTAAGAACTCATCACGTAAATCATCATCTAGCCCTAATGACTCAAAAGCTTCAAGCGTTAAGGTTTCTTGTTTATCTTCAATCACAGACTTAAGCAGGCTCAGTGGGTAATCCTGTTCAAGTTCTGAGTTTAAGTAAGCAAATGCCGTTAGTGCAATAATGTCACCAAATACGCTAAATAGTGCCAGGGTTTGCACTTCATCAGGGCTAATTTGCAAACTTTCTAGCTGATGCAGTTGATCAACGGCGTCCGCTGCAATCGCTTCGGTAAGCGCCCAATAACCATGAACCAGCTTTTTGTAAGGCTCATTCAATTCGTCTAAACGCTCTTTCAGATAGAAAGTAAACGCATAACGATAAATATTAACCTGACCTAAACGTACTAAAGCATCTTTTAATGAGCGATTCTTACTCGATTGCGGTGTGGCGTGATCTGCACTGTTGCTGCGCCAAAGCAGATGGGCAGATACGGCCGGATCGGATGACACGATATCGATAACATTACGGATATCACCGTCTGCAATAATGGCCTTTTTCAATGGGATAAGGATCCCTCTACGACCAATTACCTGCTCTTCGTTGCTGATAATTGCGCGTACTTGAGTAAATACTTGCTGCTCAAGATCTGTCATGCGAAACATTAAACCTTATTATTTTTAATCATGATGTGCACTCAATTCCGTGGCAAATTAACCCACACAATGACGTCAAAGGTCAAGCCATATAAGCGACAACCTTAACAAGTTTCAACAATTTTATTCACCTCCACTAAATAAGTAGCTGATAAAACCTGCCATCAGTAGCAAGAGCCAGGAATAGTATTAAAACCGGAGGGATTTTGGCTACGCTAATATATTAATGTAAGCCTTTGTTATATAGCCTGATAAATCGCTTTGGCAAGGTCAAAATAGCCTGCGTCATTTAAATGTACCGCATCCGATTTTTTACTCGGACTTTTCAATAAGCGACTTAACGCATCGTCGACTAAAACCAACTCATATTGCTCTGCAAGCTCCTCATAAATCGGTGACGCCGATAAAAATAGGCTCTTTTGTGGCACCGCAACCAGTAAAACTGGGATCTGTTTCGACTGGGCCATCTCTATCATGGCGGCCAAATTAGATTTAGTCGTCGTGATAGCATGGTTTCTTAAGAAGTCATTACCGCCCTCTAACAAGATTAATAGCTCTGGTGAATACTTATCTAATAACGAAGCTAAACGTGCTGCACCACCCGTTGTTGTCTCGCCCGATACGCCCGCATTAATCACCTCAAAACCACTAAGAGAAGCAAGCTGGCTAGGGTAGTCTTGGCCCTTCGACGCGCCAACGCCATAGGTAAGGCTATCGCCAAAAGCTAATATCCGTGCATTATCTGATAAGGGCGGAATACTCGCCCCAGAGCAAGCTTGCAATAACAGCAGTGCGCAACTAACGAGCAATAGGACAATAGGGCGACGCTTAAATAATGGTTTCATCAATAACTTTTAACTTGAGACTGTAGCCAAAAAATAACATAAAAAAAGCCAGACACAAGGTCTGACTTAAGTACGCATATCATTTTAAATATGTCACAAAAAACTAGAATGCTTGATAGCTAACACTCAAAAATAGCTCTCTACCAGGGCTAAAGTAGTTTTGAGCGGAGATAATCTCTGCGTCAAAGATGTTGTTCGCTTTTAAACGTAAGCTCCAAGCATCATCGAGCTGATAACCCACACTTAAATCAACTTTATGATAGGCATCCAAAAACGCATCATAACCAGCATAACGCTTACCTTGATAATGGTAGTTAGCCAAGAGATCAAAACGTTGCCAGCTATAGCTCAGCATATAGTTAAACTCATTCTCGCTACGGCCAACAAGCTGCTCACCTGTTTGTTTATTCTCAGCATCCAGATAGGTATAACCCAGTTGGTGCTCAAGGCTCAATAACTGGAAATTAGCAGACAGTTCGATACCGCTGATCTCAGCTTCATTGATATTCGCAGGCTTCCAGATATCCCAACCATAATCGTCTTTCTCACCCGTTGGGGCCCAAGCAATCAGATTATCGATAGTATTTTTAAATACACTGATATAAGCACGCACATCTTTAGCATTAAAATGCAGCGTTAGATCGTAACTCTCAGCGGTTTCTGAGAGCAACTCTGCGTTACCAGAACCTGGCCAGTACAGGTCGTTAAAGGTTGGCACTTTAAAGGCCGTACCCGTTGTCGCGGCCAAACTCCATTGAGCATTAAACTGATATGCGAGACTAGCGTTATATGAAACTTCGCTGTCGATATTTTCCACATCATCATAACGCACCGCAACTTCAGCCAGTATATTGCTCCACTGCTTTTGCACTAAGGCGTAGACACCTAAGATATCTCGCTCATCTTGGGCATAATCGCCCTTAACAGACTCATTTGACCAATCGACACCGCCCGTCAGGGTCAAGTCGCTTGCCGCTAGGTATTGGTTACTCCAATTGACCTGATCGCGTTTGGTTTCAAACTCAGATATTGGCACACTGATATCGTTACCCCGAAAGTTCTCGTTTGAATCGCGAGACTGGCTTAAGGCTAATTTGCTGGTAAATCGGTCATTACTGTATTGCGTAGCAAGATCCCAAAAGTAATTCTCATAGTCTGACTCATCTGCCGAACCTGAGGCATAGATATCGTCGTACTGAGTGTTACCTTTATCGTATTGTCCGGTCCAAAGTGCTTGCCAGTTTTGATTAATTTGCTGAGAGCCGTTTACTGAAAGCGCGTTGCGCTTATAACCATCATCATCATTTTCAACCTCTGCGCCGTTATATACATCATAACCTTCTGATTGCTCATGGTTAACGCTCAGTGTTGTACTACCATCGCCATGGGTCATACCTGCGCCAAATGAGCCGCGAATATATTCATTGCTGCCATATTCAGCACCCGCAAACCATTCACCGCCCTTGAGTTGGCGAGTAAAAATCTGAATGACGCCGCCAATAGCATCACTGCCCCACACAGACGCTCGAGGTCCTTTTAGGACTTCGATTCGCTCAATATTTTCAGGTGATAAACTGTTAAAGCTAACTGTACCTAATGTGGCAGAGCCGACTTTAACGCCATCGATTAGGACTAATACATGGTTGGAGTTACTGCCGCGAATACTGACAGATGTTGCCTGACCCGCACCGCCATTGCGCGATACACTAACACCCGGAAGTGTTTCTAATACGTCAGCCACAGACTTTGGATTAAGACGCGCTATCTCTTCACGTTCAATGGTATTAATGACGGTTAGCTGCTGATCGGCGCTTCTATCAAAACGAGAACCGGTTACGGTAATCGTTTCATCAACATTTGCTAAGTGAGATGCGACTTCTTCGGCCGAAACTGAAAAGGCTGATAAGCTAACAAGACTACTGACTAGTAGTGCGATTTTTGATGGTTGTGTTCCCATTTACCTTTTTACTCCTAAAGGAAAACGGGGCAAATACGTCACGGTGACACGACCCATAAATGAAAAAAATCACTCGTTTATTGGTTCGTTTAATTGCCGCATTTCGAGATCTGCCCGCCGAAATCATCGAAATCACTTTGCTGGCCGGTCTCCGGACTTAGGTTCTGTATTAACGTATTAATACCCGAATACAAGCTTTCAACACCTATCCATTAAGGCGCACTTGTCTCTCACCATTCACCGTTGCGGGGGCAGTGTCAGAATTTAACTGACTTCCCGATTATCCCTAAGTTACAGCCGTAACCTGAGGCACCAATAAAGTTGACTAAATATCGTTATAAGTTTTTGTTACTCAAAAGTGAACAAATATCACTATCAAGAGTGCGGCGCATTATAGACGTCTATACGGTTAAATGTCTAACTTAACACCACTTAAAACCCGTATTTAAGCCGAGGAATATTCACCTTGTACTTAGCGATCTAATGTTTCACATTAATATCAGCAACATATAATTATCACATTGAGCCTACCAAGCCTTTAATACAAGCCTTTAATACAAGCTCAGAGGGGTAATACTAGATAAAAACTCTTGCTGATTTTGCGCTTTGATGGGAGGATTTTCTTTGCTAAATGCGTCACCACGAATCGATTTATGAATTAAATACAGATCCAGTTTCCCCCTGATAGCGGTGTAATGGCCAATCTCTCCTAGAGTTTGCACCTCATCATAAGCAATACCTGCTACCGACTTAATATGAGAGTTGGGCATCTTAGTGCAGCCGATAATCGCGCTTGCTGTTTCATGGCCGTTGAGTGGCTCACTTTGCAAGGTTTCAAACACCGTTTCCCCTTGGCAACTGTCGAAGTATACCTCTGCCATAGTCTCTAAAAATTTTTGTGGGCTCACATCTTCAGCGATCCCTTTAAACCCTTGCACACACAGCATAGATGACCAGGTTTGTAACGCTTGAGAAGCGGGAACAAACTCAGCAGAGAACATCGTCTCTTGTTGATTTGAATAAGCGAGTTTCCAGTCTAACGGCAAACTAAAATTAAATGTTTGACTAAAAATCGCTAGTTGCTTGGGAGTTTTATCGACGTGCGCTGTAACCGCTTCATCACTTAAACCGTATGATGGAAAAGCTAGAAATATTACACATAACAGGCCTGCTGCCATGCGCGGAGATAATGACGTCATACCTTTACAATCCTTGTTGGGGGTACTTTTATGAACAGATATTCTATCTGTGCATCTGTCAAAGTGGTACTTAAAAAGTCATTAAATTGAATCCGCATAAATGCACAGTCATCTTCAATGGCTATCACCTCCGCCCTTCTATATTTAACAACAGCTTATATACCGACAGCTAATCTAGATCAAAAAAACACCAAAAAGTACTTGCACAATACAATTACATTTGTAATCTTAAATATACATTACAGCTGTAATCGTAAAGAACATTCAGCAAAGGATGACTTTGAAAGAGGCCGACTTTGAAAGAGAGCAACTATGAAAAAGGTTTTACTATGAAAGAGGTTTTACTATGAAAGAAATCAGTAATGCCGAGCTGTGTGTGCTCAATATCCTTTGGCAATCATCGCCAATGAGTGCTAACGATGTCATCAGTGAATTATCTCGCAGCAATGACTGGCACGAAAAAACGGTCAAGACGCTACTTAACCGCCTAGTAAAAAAACAAGCCATTGGCTTTGACAAGCAGGGCCGCTCATATCTTTACTTCCCGCTCATCGAACAGAGTGAATACCAGCTTAAAGAGAGTGAGTCTTTCATCGAGCGCTTATTCTCTGGTCGCGTCGCTCCCTTAGTGGCCGGTTTTGCCAAGCAAAACAAGCTCAGCGCCGAAGACGTGGCCGAATTACAACAACTGATTGATACCTGGCAAAAGGACAACAAATCATGATGCTATGGATGGCACAGCAAACCCTGTTACTTACTCTTGTTTGCGGTGGTTTACTCATAAGCCACCGCTTTTTACAGCAGCGATTGGGGGCACGTAAAACCTACCAGCTATGGTTAGCAGTTCCCGCTTTGCTGATAAGCTCTGCGTTAATCGCAAGCATGCCCAACACTCTTGCTGCAGCCCAGGCAGAACAATTCGCTCACTATAGCGTTATCGCTAGCAAAGCTATGGCTACAGTTCAAACCAGCGATTACGCCAAGATTGCGCTGTCGATATGGTTAGTTGGCATTGCGGCTATGGTGACTCTGCTCAGCCTACAAGCGATTGCTTTAACTCGCATATTAAGCACTGCGACTAGAGTCCATCACACTGGCGCCAACTTACCGACCTATAGCCACCCCGGTGTGCAATCACCTATGCTCGTCGGGGTCATTAACCCGAAAATCATACTGCCCTCTAATTTTATTCAGCTTAACGCCGATGAGCAGCAATCGATTATCGCCCATGAGCAATACCACCACCAGCGCCGAGATCTGCTCAGTAATTTATTGGCCTACAGCGCACTCAGCCTGTTCTGGTTTAATCCTATTTGTTGGCTCGCTTATCGACGCTTTAGAGATGATCAAGAGTTAGCCTGTGACGCCTTTGTCACTCAATCATTGAATAAACAACAAAAGATCTGCTATAGCCAAGTGCTGTTAGCCTACTCCCAGCAAGCTCATCACGGCCTGCTACACACACATTATGGAAATAAAAACATACTCAAGGAGCGTATTATGCAAATGAAGACATTTCAACAAGGTCAGAGCGGTTTTGCCATTATCGGTTTGACTATCGCATTAGGGATCAGTGGCTTGCTGCTCAATCAGCAGGTGCAGGCCGGCGATCACAACCATGACGCTGTTCACCCAACAATCCGTATCGAGCCTAAGTATCCTATTGAAGCTGCTAACGCTCACCAAAGTGGTTTTGTTGTCTTACAGTTTGATATCAGCCCAAGTGGTGCGGTTAGCAATGTCAGCGTTGTTAAATCATCACCTGAAGGGGTATTTGATAGCTCTGCGACAACTGCACTTAAGCAGTGGCAGTACAGTGAAAGCAGTAAAGGCCTTAAACAGGCAAAGGTACAGCTCGACTTTATGATTGATCCACCAGCGACTGACGTTGAGCGCATCAAAGTTACGCCTTAAACAAGCGGTTATCACTTAAACGAGCTCTGATAAAGAATCTCGCGATATACATGTGATGTGATAAAAAATAGCTAAACCGATAAAAGCGCCAGCAGCTGGCGCTTTTATCGGTTAAAAAATAATGATATCAATAGGTCACACCTCAACCCTTGTTTATTTAAACCTTAGCTTATTTAAACTTTAACTTATTTCAATAAAACGACCGCTTCTTTCAACGCCGCTACAAGCTCAGGATTTCTCAACACTTGCGTTTCCATATCGAAGTTATCAAAAAAGCTTGGCACTGAGAGCGTTGCCCTGACATCTGCAGCAAAGTATGGCGCAGATCCTGAAGCTGCAGCTAATACGCTTGATGCACCGCCCGGCCCAGGAGAGGTAGCAAGTAATAGCATTGGCTTGTTTTGAAACACTTTCATGTCGATACGTGATGTCCAGTCAAACAGGTTTTTATAAGCGGCAGTGTATGAACCATTATGCTCAGCAAAAGAGATAATAATGGCATCGGCTTCACCAATCTTGGCAAAAAACTGCTGCGCCAGCTCTGGGTGACCAAGCTCTTCTTCTCGGTCCTGACTAAAAAGTGGCATCTCATAATCGTTAATATCAAGAATTTCAACCTCAGCTCCCTGCACTAATGATGCTGCATAGGTTGCAAGTTGCTTGTTGATTGACTTAGTGCTGCTGCTAGCTGCAAAGGCTAATAGTTTCATAATAGGACTCTCATATTCAGTGACTGCAGTTAACTCTGCAAATTGCGTTGGGTTCAAGTACCGTGCTCACAATTAAGCAAAGGTTAAGTTTAGAACGACAACTCGATGTAGAGCAGTGTATATTGATGACAAATAAAGATTAATAGCCTCAAAAGATATTTACTATTTCCATATGGCTTTTAATTAAGGGGGGATATGACTATAAATAAACTATTTGATGGAATTGTAATATTTGTCCAAGTCGTAAAAAGTGCTGGCTTCTCAGCCGCGGCAGAGGCTTTAGGTCACTCTACCTCTTATGTGAGTAAAGAGGTCAATAAGCTTGAAGCTCGACTTGGGGTCAGGCTACTCAATAGAACCACCCGCTCTATCGGCTTAACACCCGAGGGAGAGGCTTACTATCAGCAGTGCTTACAGTTAATAATTGATGCCGAACAGGCGGTGGGCTTGGTCACTCAACATGATGTCAGCCCCCGCGGTGTACTTAAATTAAGTTGCCCGGTCGGCTTTGCGCAAAACTACCTTAAGCCCATTATTTCTGAATACCTGCAGCGATACCCCAATGTAAGTTTAGACTTAGATTTAAGCGATAAACGCACCGATGTGATTGCCGACGGTTATGATTTAGCCATTAGAGCATCAGCACACCTTGAAGAGTCGAGCCTTATTTGCCGCAAACTTTATAGCTGCAAAGCCTACACTGTGGCGTCGAAAGCGTATATTTCACGCCACGGAAAACCCCACCATCCCAGAGAATTAGAAACACACTACGGCATCTGCTACTCCAATCATAAGCAGCCAAGCCGCTGGGATTATATTGATCATGACGGCAAACATTTTGTCGTTGATATTCGCCCAAAAATACTCTGCAACAATGGTGATATGCAGCTGGATATGGCACTGGCGGGTCATGGCATCACTCGTTTACCGAGTTTCTATATGCGAGATGCGCTTGAAAGTGATCAGCTAGAGATTTTATTTGAACACTTTCCTAATTCCGATATCGATGTTTTTGTCGTTTACCCGAGCCGTAAACACTTATCGCCTAAAGTCAGGGCATTTATCGACTTAGCGGCTAAACACTTAACCCGCTGCTAATGTTAACCTTTATACCCAAGTTTTAAATTTATTGCTTTAAAGTAAACCAATACCGAACTTATAATAAATAACATTTCCCAGTCACAGTTAACGCTTCTTTTTAACTGTGCTAAAAATCTTTCCACTGGGATCTCAAACTACTTAGGTGATGTGCGTGCTAAAGAAAGCTCTTGCAATGTCCAGCTCAACCCAGATGTTAGTGGCCATGTTTGTTGGTTTTGCCGTGGGGCTGTTTTTCGGGGAATCCATCGCTTGGATGGCGACCATAGGCACAGGGGTGATCTTGCTGATGCAGATGACGGTACTGCCCTATATCGTTGTGTCACTCGTTGGCGGTATTGGTAAACTGCAAAAAAATACAGCCAAACTTATTTTTAGCCGCGCCGGTCTTATCATGTTGCTGCTTTGGCTATTAGCGATTGTAATGATTGCTTTAATGCCGCTGTCTTTCCCTGTTATCGAATCGGCCTCCTTCTTTAGTACCAGCAGCATTGAACCTGTTACACCAATCGATTATTTCAAGCTGTATATTCCCTCTAACCCCTTTGAGTCCATGGCTGATGGTTATGTACCTGCCATGGTGGTATTTAGCATCGCTATGGGGCTTGCGCTTATCGGCATGCAAGGCGAGCATAAACAGCAAATACTGACCTTTATGCATACCAGCTCAGAAATTTTTTCGCGCATTACTCAAGGTCTAGTGAAAATTCTACCTATCGGTATTTTTGCTATGTCGGCCTCGGCAGCAGGCACCATGGGAGTCGATGAGTTTGCCAGTATGCAGGTTTACCTTATCAGCTACTTTGTGCTGTGTTTGCTACTCACATTTTGGGTATTGCCCTGGATTGTAGCTTCGTTGACGCCCATTACCTTTGCTCAAGCACTGCGCATTTCTAAATCCAGCCTAGTCACCGCTTTTGCTACCGGTAACATCTTCATCGTAATCCCGGTGATTGTTGAAGAGTGTAAGCAGGTGATGCGCGAGCACGACGACTTATGCGAAGACGGCGCCACCTTGATTGAAATTTTGGTGCCTATCGCCTTTACCTTCCCTAATATCGGTAAGCTCACCGTTATTATGTTTATCTATTTTGCAGGTTGGTTTAATGGTACTCCTGTTGATATTACCAGTATCCCTTCGCTTTCTATCAGTGGGCTATTAGCGCTATTTGGCAGTGTCTATGTGGCCATTCCGTTTATGCTCGACTTAGTTAAACTCCCAACTGATCTATTCCAGTTATTTGTCATGTCTGGCTTTATCACAGGTAAATTTAATTCCATTGCGGCGGTAATGAACCTGTTTGCACTCACCTTATTAACGGCATCGCTGTTTCAAAAATCACTCAAAATACGCCCGCCGCAACTATTGAAGATGAGTGTAGGCATTGGTATCAGTGTGTTTGCAACCTTATTAGTTTGCCGTGTCGGCATGGGGATGTTTATTCATAGCCCAGAGATCACCAGTGGCGTTATCGCCAACATGCAGGTGGCCGATAAAGTACCGACCAAAGTAAAAAAACAGTTCCCGATTGTAGGCCAAACTCCCGCAACCCCCATCCGAGGGGTACAAGCGATTCGAGATGCGGGCACCCTCAGAGTGGGTTATATCCCAAGTAACGTGCCCTTTAGTTATTACAACAATGCTGGACACTTAGTCGGGTTTGATACCGCTATGGCGACGAAACTTGCAGAAGACTTAAAGGTGAAAATTGAATTTATTCCCTTTAAAAAAGACCAACTGGTCGCCTCTCTAAAAGCGGGTTTTTTTGATATTGCCATGTCAGGACTTGCCATGGACATCGAGCAGATGGATGCCTTAAGTTACGCTAACCCAGTGCTTGAGCTTAACCTTGCTATAGCGACTAAAGACTATTTGGTGAACGACTTTAAGAGTAACGAAAAAATTAAAGAGATGCAGGGCATGACCATAGCTTATGTTGAACATAGCGACGCTATCGAAGAGGCTAGGCGTTTCGCCCCCAACCTCAAGTTTGTAAAAATTGAAGGCTACAAAGACTTCTTTAGGCAGAAAAAACACAAATATGATGCGGTAGTGATCAGTGCCCAGGCAGGCTCAGCCTGGACCTTGTTCTTCCCGGGCTACGGTATTGCACTGCTGGAAAATAAAACACATTATCCTGTGGCGTACGCGGTCGCACAATATAACCAGTCGCTGCTCAACTACATCAATAATTGGCAGCGCTTACGTAAAGTTGATGGTACCCAAGCAGCTATTTACGATTATTGGATGCTAGGTAAAGGCGCTAAAAAAGTAGAGCCGCGTTGGTCAATCATTCACAATGTACTGCACTGGACAGACTAATCACTAAATGAGGCTGGTGCCCAGTGAGCTTGAGTTTAAGTTTAAGTTTAAGTTTGAGCCAAGTGGTTACTTAGCAGACGATTCCTTTAAGGGCTATGTAGGCGTTGGCGTCGACAATTGCTTAACTTCAACCTCGCTCAGATAGCGCCACAGCCCCAGCTCAACATCGAGTTTAAGCTCGCCTATCTGCTCACGATGCAAGCCGTTGACGCGATTCCCCACTGCGGCAAACATCCGCTTCACCTGATGATACTTGCCCTCGGTAATGGTAAGTAACACCTCTTTAGGCGTGACAATCTCAAGCTTCGCTGGGAGTGTTAGCGCCTTTTCATTTTGCAATTGCACACCCTGTTTAAACTTTTCAGCAACGTCTTCGGCAACTGGGTCTCTTAAGGTCACTCGGTAGGTCTTTTCACACTGTTTGTCGGGTCTGATAATATCAAACGACCAACGACCGTCATCGGTCAGTAGCACTAAGCCTGTCGTGTCGGCATCAAGCCTACCTACAATGTGTAAATCTTCCACTCTTTCGAGCTTAATACAGTTAAACAGGCTTGGATAATCGCCATCCACATTCGAGCTTAAGGTATGGATTGGCTTATGCAGCATGATGTAACGCGATGGCCGCGCCACTAATCTGCCCCCTTGATAGCGGATCTCATTGCTTTCATGTACCTGAAAAGCCACATCCGTGATGGTCTCGCCATTGACGCTAATTTCAGCGCGCTCAATACAATCGCTAGCCTGAGCACGACTGAGATCGGTACTTTTACAGATAAATTTGTCTAAACGCATGTTACTTAGTTATCACCCAATATTTTTACTGTACTTTTTTACAATACGACTCACCGTACTAGCCCCTGTATTAGCGCAAAGAGGACTCATTGTACTAGCCCCAGCATTAGCGCCGAGACGACTTACTGTAGTTAGCCCCAGTATTAGCTCCAAGAGGACTTACAGCACCCCAATACTAAGCTGGATTATCGCAAGCAGCCAAAATTGCACAAGCGCTCATTTTAAAATGGTCAGTATTTATCGACTCTTATAGAGGTTCAGCTATTAAGCGGCCGCGATTTCAGGCACAATACCGGCCTAAGAAAAGGCTGAAAAAGCCAGTTACTTTGTCGTAAACGCTTAGGAACCCCAAATGACGCAGATCACCCTACTTACCCCTGACGATTGGCACCTACATTTTCGCGATGGCGATATGTTACAAGAAACGGTTCCCGCAACAGCGCGCCTGTTTCAACGTGCGATTGTTATGCCTAACCTTTTACCACCTGTCACCGATGCGAAGATGGTAACTGAGTATCGTGAACGTATTTTGGCTGCGCGCCCAGCAGGTTCGACTTTTGAACCGCTTATGACCATCTTCTTGACTAACAACACCACAGAGCAAGACATCATTGATGCTAAAGCTGCCGGCGTTGTTGCTGCAAAGCTTTACCCTGCAGGTGCAACCACCAATTCAGACGCGGCTGTCAAAACGCTTGATGCGCTGTTCCCTGTATTTGAAGCCATGGCTAAACACGGTATGTTGCTATTGGTACACGGTGAAGTCACTGAATCGCATATCGATATTTTCGACCGTGAAGCCATATTTATTGAGCGCTACCTTGCCCGCATCGTTGCCTCTTTCCCAAGCCTAAAAGTGGTATTTGAGCACATCACCACTAAAGATGCGGCTGACTTTGTTATGTCAGCAGCGGACAATGTGGCGGCAACGATTACCCCGCAGCATTTATTACTTAACCGTAATGACTTGCTTGTAGGTGGCGTTCGCCCACATAACTTCTGCTTGCCAGTTCTTAAGCGCAGCACCCACCAAGAAGCGCTTCGCGCTGCGGTTGCAACAGGCTCAAGTAAGTTCTTCTTAGGCACCGACTCCGCGCCGCACGAGAAGCACCGCAAAGAGTCAGCTTGTGGCTGCGCCGGTTGTTATAGCGCGTGGAGTGCATTAGAGCTATATGCACAGGTCTTTGATGACTTAGGTGCACTAGATAAACTTGAAGGCTTTGCCAGTAAGCATGGCCCTGACTTCTATGGCCTTGCTCGCAACACTAGCACGGTGACGCTAGTGAAAGAGAAATGGACGGTTCCGAGCGAAATCATCTTGCCAAACGGTAATCCAATCGTGCCATTCTTCGCCGGTGAAGAAGTTAACTGGAAAGTGAAGAACGCTTAACAAGCATTCCCGCCTTCACTTTTATTAAGATTGAAAAGCTCGCTTATTGCGGGCTTTTTTGTTTTTAAAGTCTCGTTATGTCGCCAAATGTATGCATATTTGCGCCACATACACATGTTGTTACCTGCAGACATCAACTGAATTGAGAATAAGATAAAGATACACTTGTATACAAAGTTAACACATCATTTATCATCAGCTTGCGCTTAAATAGCTCAATGCAAACGCATAACTTAAAGTCTTTTTAAGTCCCCCACGCAAGGAGCAACCGATGAAGAAAATGATTACATTAACCGCGATTATACTGACCTCAATCACTTTTAATGCATCAGCCGCAATGGAACCTAATTTAGAGAAAACACTCATCGCAGTCTGTAAAACAGGCTTAAATAACAACCTCTTTTTGTATAACAGAACCATGCAGGAACATAAAATCAACAAGCGCAGAGTGTTTCCAAAACTCGTGTGTAACGGTCAGAGTTTCCATCAATTCGCACTCTCTAATGGCGCTAACAAAATTGCCGCTAAAATTACCCCCTATAGCTTAGGTACAACAACGATTACCGATATCGCAATGACGCCCCCACAAGACGCAAACTACTCAGTCACGTTTTAACACCATTAAGCTAACGAAAAGCCACCAGCTTTTCGTTAGTTTCTCTGATTTAAGATGACTGCGACTCTCGCCCTATCGCATCACCTAAAGGCTCAAAATAAGCGATGAGCGCATTAAAAATCTGCGCTCTATGCTCAATACTTGGGTAACCTCCAGCATCAAATAAGGACGACTTTAAGGTTTCATCAACCAAGTAAGGGTTACAAATCTCTTGATAAGACTCAATGCAGCTCTCAAAGGCCCGCGCCATTAACTCGGTTGGCCGCGAAAAATACTGAGTACCGTACTGCTTATCGAGCACAATTGCCCGACTAACATAGTCATGGCCATCGTTGCCATTATCAGAAAGCATCGTCACCTCAAATACCCGCTCTAAACGCTGATTCAACGGATGCTTTATCGGTTTAACATCGGCTATCCAACTGTGGCTAGCAAAGGAGATCCCCCGTGGTGACGTATGGTAGGATTTTGGCGCAATATAATGGTCAAACGCATGCCAGAATTCATGGGCAAGCGCCCCAGCTCCTGCATTTTTGGCCAGTGCTAACTCACACCGGTGCGGCGCATAATGGGCCTGTACGCCTTTTTGACCACCACTACCAAAAGCGAGGTTTAAGGTTTCGCGCAGGCCGATTGCTTTAGGAGGGAGTTTTAAGATAAACGCCAAATCTGCTAACGAATCAAAAATCAGGTTAGCCGCTTTATCCCGCTCCTCGTTTTCAACCCACTTACCAAGGCGAATATGACCAAGACCGAATACCTGTTTGATATCAACAAAACTCACTTGCTCATCGAACCGATAATCTGGACCTATACGTTTATAACTGCGGCTTTTTAACACTTATCGATTCCCAGCTGAGACTGTTATGTGACTTTAAGGCCATCATTATAGAGCAACCAATAACGACACACGAATGCGTATATCAGCGTCACTTTAGCTTAACGCTAGCCTAAGACACGCCATAAACGATATAATCTCGCCCATTAGTTTCAAATTATATAGGCCTTAAGATGGCGCGCACTGCAGCCGCATTACACATTTTGGTGAAACACCAAACACTTGCCGAAGATATTATTAAGCAGCTCAATAAAGGGGCTAAGTTTGACGTACTAGCCAAGAAGCACTCAACCTGCCCATCGGGTAAGAAAGGCGGTAGCTTAGGCGAATTTAAGAAAGGCCAGATGGTGCCGCAATTTGATAAGGTTTGTTTTACTGGCGAGTTAATCACTCCACACTTGGTTAAGACCAAGTTCGGTTGGCATGTGATAAAGATCCTCTACAGAACATAAATCAGCCGACCTAGTTACTGGCAATGATCACGTAACTAAAGTGTTGTACAGAACTTAAGGTTAGAGCATAGGCCCTAGAACCTAGGACGCTTCGCTGCGAGGACGGGCTTCGCCCTGCTAGGAAAAGCACAAGCTTGACGGGCTAAAGCCCGACCTACAACAGCCACCGCTTTTCCGACTTTCCTAGGACCTAGGACCTTTCTTAGCTTTTCCTAGCACCTATCTTTTAAGCTTATAAATATTACCGCTATCAGTACTGAAATAGATATCGCCTTTGGGCGAGACTTCAATATCACGAATCCGCTCGCCAAGCTCTGACATTATTCGCTGCTCTGCAATAGCCTCATCAGCATCATTAATGCTAATCACATTGATGTGAGTTAGCTTCAATGCGCCAGCAAGCAGTTTACCCTTTAACGGCGGAAATTTATCGCCTCGATAAAGCACTAAACTACCGGGTGCGATAGAGGGGATATACACCTTAACTGGTGGTTCAACCCCTTCTTTTAATTTACCGTCGCCAACACTAAGCGGCCCCCAATACTCTTTACCGTGTGAGGTTATCGGCCAGCCATAATTTGCGCCCTTTTTAATAAGGTTAAGCTCATCGCCGCCGCGAGGACCATGCTCAATTGACCACAGATTTTGGCTATCGGCATCAAAGAATAAGCCTTGTGGATTGCGGTGTCCGTAACTCCAGATCTCATCAAGCACGGCTTTATTGTTAATAAACGGATTGTCGCTTGGTGTGCTGCCATCTGGATTTAAGCGCAAAATAGCGCCTGCATGAGTTAAGGTATCTTGACCGTTCTCACGTACGCCGCGATCGCCAATGGAAAAGTACACACTGTTATTATCAAAGGTGATACGACTACCAAAATGCCTGCCGGTGTCTGAGCGGGAGTTTGATACAAACACATCTTGCCAGGCAGACAATTTTCCGTCTTTATATATCGCACTTGCTAGTGTGGTGGCGCCCTCACCTTGAATATCTTTACTGTAAGTAAAGTAAATTTTATTCGCTTCGAAAGGAGAGAGTGCGATATCAAGCAGACCACCCTGACCTTCTGCCCAAACATTGGCAGGCTCAAGCAAGGTCTTATGCAGCCCTGTTTTAAGGTCCAACTGTTTAATCGCCCCATCTCTTTGGGTAACGAGCATAGTGTTAGCATCAATGTAAGCCAAGCCCCACGGAGTGCCCAGTCCACTAGCAACCTTTTCAACCTCAAATGCCTGAGGGCTAGTTACCGCGACAAGCGTTAACATCAACGCGCTTATTCGTTGGCATATTTTCATCGTCATCCCTTCCTTTGGTCATTTGATGTTATACCAAACCATAACGCTTTATGAGGCTGTAGAGAATAGTTTTAGCAATAAACTCAAACGGTCTGCCAGGTACAACTTACTTATAAATGGTACCGAATAGGCAATAAAAAACGCCCTGTTACGTGAGTAACAAGGCGCTTTATTAACACTCTAGCTTGTATTAGCGGATTGCCGATATAAGGTAGTCGATCACGGCTGTTTCAGGTGTCGATTTATGCTTAAGCTCAAATAACGGGATTGGACGCTCTAACATATTACGCTCAACCATTTCGTTGATAATCGGTAAATCAAGCGTACCTGCTTTACCTGCTAGTAAATTATCTAACGACGTGGTTTTGCTTAAGTTAACGATATCTCTAAAGCCTTTTAAGTAAAGGAAATCTTTAGTTAATCCACCGCCACGGTAAACACGTGTGGTTAAGGTAAAGGCTTGCTCAGTTGTTTGACCATATTCACGCTTAAGCGTTTCAAAGGTCATCGAGAAATCACGCTGCTCTAACATCAGATTCACCGCAATAACTCGCAATGCCAAGATCTTAAGGCGATTTAAGGTCAAGTTGCCCGAGCAATACTCACTGTAAATTGCCACACCTTCTTGAGTATGGGTGTTACCCACAAGCCCTAAGGACAACACCCTTAACTTTTGGCGGCGAGCATTAACAGTGGTCAACATATGCACGCCCAGCTCATGGTAGGCAAACGCAATCAACTCTTTGCTAGTAAACATGGCATCTTTGTTGATTAACAAGCTACCACGCTCATTGTTTACCATCGCCTTAGCTACAATACGCGATGACTTTTCAACCTTACACTTAAGACCCCATTCATCCGCTTGCTGTTGGAATGACTTCACCGCATAGGCAGAATCATAAATGGCCTCTTCGTCATCACCTTCAAGATCGGGTGCTCGCAGTAAGAACTCAGCATTAGCAATATCGTCTTTATCTGGCTGACCGTAATATTTAAGCGAGTTATAAACAAACTCGTCAGTGCCAATAGAGCATAACAGATCAATTTTTGTTGCTAAGTTATCAATCACATGGCGATAAAGCTGTTGAATATCCGCATCCATAATATTGGCCACTGGCAGCTTATATAGTTGCTCGCGGAACTGATATGGGTTTAGGTTTAGCTGCTTATAGCTAAACTCTGGCGCAGCGACACCTTTACGGGCTAAAAACTTTTTCCGCTCACTGGCAATATTAATCGGGTTAATATATTTCAGTGTGGCGACGTTACTGGCTAGCTTAAATAGGCTCTTATCAAGCGACAAGATCTCAGGCGGTAAGCTTGACGATAGTAAGTCAACATTTCTGACCGATTTTCGCTTACCAAAACGGCGCATAAAATAAGCCGCCGTCTCAGAGATAGCCTGCTTAGTGCCCGCTTTCAGCTCCTCTAAAACCAATGGGTATAGCTCACCAGAGGTTTCATCCATAAACACTTTTTTCACTTCAAGTGGCAACACTAAGGTGTTATCGAAATGCGCGTTCACATGTGCGATAAGATAGCCGCGACCTTGGAACACTTCATCTCTTGCTGCGCGTACAGCAAGGTTCGGTAACTCAATTTTACTCAGCTGCTTTTCAAAGTTCTGGCAAGTCGTCCCCCAACGTTCAATATCAATCTGGCTGGTTCCAATATTAAATGTTGGCGTATCGGCTTCAATTTTTTGGTAATTATATGAGTGAACATCAAATACAATGCTGTTTTTGAACTGCTTCTCTAAACGCGCAACCAATGCACTCAGTACATTATAAAAAGACTGATGTTTTGCATGGCTTTCGTTACGCTGCTTAATGGTTAATGGCTTTTCCCAGGCCGTTTTAAAATGAGTTGAATGCGCCTTTGGGCGGTTCAAGTCATATTCAAAACGTGAGTCGTTACCCACTAATACAATAGGAAAAGACGACAACATTTCTGCGGTATAAGGCGCCTCAGCATAAAGACGTTCTTCATCGGTTAATTTGCAGTTCTTTTTCAGTTCATCTCGCAGACGATGGCCGTTATGGATAGCGGTACACACAAACGGCGAGTACTCATCAATCTTGACCGTAAATGAACCAGACTCAACTTCAGCGTGGAAACACTCACCTTTATTAATTAACGTAATACATTCTTTTTCAGATAACGTGAGCATCTTCTATCGCCTTTCTAAATTCTGTTTTTCTTGTGTTTAATGCTTGTTTGGCATTGATTACACTTTCAATAAAATCAATAACTTTCTTTTGAAGCTTAACGTTATTCAGCTTGTTTATACGCATAATGCCACCAGGGCTTTGTACGTTAACTTCAATCAACTTTTCACTGATAACATCAATACCTACAAAAAATAAGCCATCACGCACTAACTTGGGGCCAATATGCTTGCATAGCTCTTTTTCTTTCTTGGTCAATGTGTGCTTAACCACACTGCCACCTGCATGAATGTTGGAGCGAACCTCTCCTTCTGCAGGCACACGCTTCATGGCACCAATAGGTTCGCCATTGAGCATTAAAATACGCACATCGCCAGCTTCAGCACCCGCTACATATTCTTGTAAAATAACGTAGTTGCCGCCTTTGCCACTGTTGATATAAAACTGCAGCAGTGAGTGGAAACTCTTTTGCGCCGCTTTCTCAACTAAAATAACCCCTTGACCGCCAAAACCATCTAGCGGTTTCATGATCATCTTGTCCGTCTTTGACTCACGCAGCACCTGCTCTAAATACTCAGGTGTTTTCGAAACGTGAGTAACCGGAATAAAGGTATTATTGGGGTCATCAAATGATGCGGTATAGAGCTTATTATTGGCGATACGCAAACCATCAATATCGTTCATGATGAACACATCATCACGCACAGAATCAAGGAAGTTTAGCGCGATAGGATCCAGCGGCGGGCTGGCACGCATAAAGATGCTGTCAAATCCAGCCAGTGGCAACTGAACCGTTTTAAACCGCGCCTTCTTATAAAAAGACACGATGTTACTCGGCGCTGATGCCTCTTTATTGAATACTTGGCAAAATGCACTGGCTTCAGAGTCACGCATGGTTAAATTACTTGTGGTGGCAAGCGCAACGGTATGCCCCCTTGCAACACACTCATGAATTAACCGCAGCGTTGTGTCGGTCTCCGGCACAACCGTCGACCACGGATACATCAAAAATAGAATATTCAATGGGATCTCTTAATAAAACGGAATGCTCTAAAGATCTTGGGCCAGGTGGTGGCTTGGGGAGGAGTAGAGTATTCAAAATAAACAACACAATGACTTAGGTGAAATGACCTAAACCGGACTATGGCATCTATCTATCAATACAAGTTGAACTAGATAAGGTAGCGGTAATTTACACCAAAACTTGCAATTGGAATATAAAAATATTCACACAAAATAAAATAAATTTATTCACTAATCACACAACAAGTCGACAAGCCCCGATGCCCTGTAGCATAGGCTTTCAGGGCTTTTGGGTTATACGTATATGTAGCTATATAGAGCAGCGCTAAGCACGACTGACAGGGTCCAGAAAGTAGATGAATGCAGAGGCCGTTACCGGGAGCGCTACCGCCATGGATACTATGACGATGGATACTAGCACTGAGACACAATTAATGACCTTGCCTTAACAGCGCAAAGTCATCAAAGGTCACCAAAAGACATCACTCAAAAAACATCATCAACCAGAGATACGCGAACGTTCGAGTCAATAGCAATTTATTGGCACTGACACACGGCAGACGCTCCACATGGATCAGCCTGAGCCACGGTGCACATGCCACTAGTATTGCCCGTCCCAACACACCAGGCATTACAATCAAATACATCAGGGTGACCGGTATCATCGGTATGACGGTGCAGCACATCTTTACCTGGGTTTGACTCCACCAGCAAGCCATTTTCAAGGCAGGCTTCTCCAAAGGTTCTTCCGTTTAAGTTACCTTCTATATCGGTAGCCACGTGACATCCAGCCACATCAGGGGCCACACCGTCGGTATCTTTCCACCAGGTTGTTTCACCGGCTATCCAATCTGTAGGTTTAAAAGCAAAGGTGCCCTTTGCCCCAGGCATCTCTTTAGCGCCTTTAGAGGGAGCATCATAGTGCTCTTGAGCACTTAACATGGCACAAAAGAAAACACTGATGATGACTAGTAACTTTTTTAACTGGCTCATTTTGGTACCTTCATATAGAGCGACTCTATAAGGCTCTTTAGCTTTTCGCTAATCCTGCAAGTGGTAAAGAGTGGACTCTGAATAAGTAAAAGACTCAGCTAAAAAACTTAGTCGTGATTTATCAAATGTTCAAGCTGAGTTAACTGCTGGCCCAAGGCTTTAAATAGAAAGCTTTCTATTTAAAGCTTGAACTCCCCCCTTGAACAAGTGTGCTTAATCAAGAGCGCTGGCAGTCATCCTAATCCGCAAGCTAAGCCTTAATTCAAATCCATCAGCATGTTAAAAACATCAAGTGAATAGATTTATGGCTATGCTTTAAGCAACTTTCGACGTCCAATTTTTAGTGGTGCACACCTTAAGGGGGGGAAATGAAACCTATCATTGCCGATAACAAACCAGCTAAAGTCACCCTAGTACAGGGAAAAGAGTACTACTTTTGTCGCTGCGGTCGCTCTAAAAGCCAGCCTTTTTGTGACGGTTCCCATGCTGGTACCGAGTTTACACCTCTGGCATTCACTGCTGATAACAACGAAGAAGCCTATCTGTGTCAGTGTAAATACAGTGCTAATCCGCCTCTTTGCGACGGCTCACATGAACAATTTGTTCAAGCCGATGTAGGTAAACAAGGCCCTGAAGTCACTCTTATCAGCGACGCGCCTCCCCAGGCTACCAATACGCCAGCAGAGCCGACCCTTGAATATATCCACCTACTGGCACGAGAAGGCTTATCTAAAGTTGGCCGCCATGGCCCAATGACCGCGATGGGCGTACCACGCAACGAGCTCCCACACTGGGACGATTTACAATTGATGGTGGCACAAATGGCCACAAAACCTTTAATGGAAGACATAGAAGTATCAACCGAGCTCATCATTGGCCCACAGGCACGTAAACCACTTAAATTAGCCATCCCACTGTTTGTTTCTGATATGAGTTTTGGGGCCCTATCTGAGGAGGCCAAAATAGCACTCGCCCGTGGCGCTGAACTCGCAGGCACTGGGATCTGCTCTGGTGAGGGAGGGATGTTAGCGGAGGAGAAAGCCGAAAACTCGCGTTATTTCTATGAACTTGCCAGCGCAAAATTTGGCTATAAAGAAGCCTTGCTGAGCCAAGTGCAAAGCTTTCACTTTAAAGGCGGCCAAGGCGCAAAAACAGGTACTGGTGGCCACTTACCCGCGAGTAAAAATGTTGGAAAAATATCTGAAGTGCGTGGTTTACCTGAAGGCACTGATGCTATCTCGCCCCCTACCTTTACCGATCTTAAAAGTAGCGCTGACTTTAAGCGGTTTGCCGACCGTGTCCGAGAAGTATCGGGCGGTATTCCCATTGGCTTCAAGCTCAGCGCTAACCATATCGAACGCGATATTCAATTTGCTTTAGATGCCAGTGCCGATTACATCATACTTGACGGCCGAGGAGGCAGCACCGGAGCGGCACCTGACATTTTTCGCAACCATATCAGTGTGCCGACTATTCCTGCGATTGCTAGAGCAAGACGTTACCTTGAGCAGCAAGGTGAGAGTGGTCGAGTCACGTTAATTGCCACTGGCGGTATACGTACTCCCATCGACTTTGTCAAAGCGCTCGCCTTAGGCGCCGATGGTGTAGCAATATCAAATAGTGCAATACAATCAATTGGCTGTGTTGCCGCACGAATATGTAATACCAACAACTGCCCTTCTGGCATCGCGACTCAAAACCCTGAGCTTCGCAAAAGGCTTAACATTGATAAATCTGCCAAGCAATTACAGAATTTTTTTAACGCTTCGGTGCAACTTATGCAGGTCATGGCCCGCGCTTGTGGCCATGACGACTTGAGTCAGTTTAATAAGGACGATTTAGCCACATGGCATATTGAAATGGCTCGATTAACCGGGGTTGAATATTCCGGATTTATGGCGCCTTAACAGTCCACAGAGCACTATCCAAGACTTTAAAGTTCCATTAATGGTTAATACATTATTTTTAAAAGCCCTAGTGAGAAACTAGGGCTTTAATATTTACAACGTTGACAACTAACAAGAGTAGCCCCTTTACTGCTCCACTCCCCGCATATAGGCTTTATCAGCCAGCGCCAACATGGCTAAATCCTCTTTAGTGTCACCATAAGCATAAATGATATTGTACTGGCTTAAATCAAACTGTTTACTGACCTTGTCAGCTTTGACATGGCAACTGCAATCATCAGCACTGTAGTAGCCAGTATAGCGCTGTTCATGGTAGGCCATTTCGCTGCAGATAAGCTCAATATTCATCATCTGACACCAAGGTTTAAGGTAGAGATCTAGTGAGGCTGAGACGAGGACAATGGTCGCACCATCTGCTTGATGTTGCTTGAGGGTTTGCATTGCATCGAGTCGAATATGGCTGGGGATGATCTTATCTGCATAAACTTGCCCTATGGCCTCAACTTGCTGTTTATTGCGGCCAGCAAACGCCAAAAAACTCACAAACGGCCGAAGCCTTCTCGCAGGGATAATACCTAACTTGTATAGCAGATAAAGCGGTGACATAAATACCATGCCAAGCACTAATCGCACAGGCGTGGCAGAGTAAAGGATAAATTTGGTAAACATATCTTGTTGAGTCAAGGTGCCATCAAAATCAAACAAAACCAATTTCAAATCGTTCTCCTAACGCCTAACTCTTAATGCTTAATGCTTAATTAATGTCTAACATCTAACTCTTAACTCTCACTCTAACCCTAGCCTTAACCACAAATTAATCAGGCATTTTAACTGAGGTTAGGCTATCTCTTCTTCAATAATATCCACGAGTTTTAACTGTTCATCATGACCAAAGGAACTGTTTTCTGCGTTAGAGACCAAAAATACATTTTCGGTACATTCCCCTAAGGTACTAATTTTCGCCGAGTGGATACTCAGGTTACGTTCAGATAATAGATTACAGATCTGCTCTAAATAAATAGGGTCATCTAAGGTATTTACCTTTAGTAGGGCTCTATTTTTCTTTGTGGTGTGCAGCACTGTTACGACCGGAGGACTATCGAAATTCTTCAATGCTCTTGGCGTCATGAGTTTTCTAGGTCTGTCTTTTTGGTCAATAGCGCGATAGATCCGCTTAACTATTTGCTCTAACCTTGGCTCATCATCAATAGGCTCATCTTTATGATCTAGCACCTTAATGATCTCCAATACTTGACCATTTTTAGTCTGCATCATCTGTGCATCTTTCACCTTAAGCTTCGAACTTGCTAACGTCTTAAACAGGTCAACAAACAGCTTAGGCCTATCCTCGGTATAAACAAAAATACTGGTAAAGCCGTTTTCACCATTTTTACCCACCAACACTCGAGTCGTGCCCGCTTCCCCCGCCAAAATACCTTGGCTTATCTCAATGATATCCACTAACGAATTACCACTAAAGAAGTTATTCGGTAAACTGTGCCAGAAGCGATTAAGGCGATCTTCCTCAACCCCCTGTTTTAGCAACTCAGCCTTGGCATCCGCCTGGTTTTCACGGATAACTGTTCGCACTTCGAATATATTTTCAATCCCCTGCTTTAACGTCTCACGAACCGCCATATACAGTTGAGTTAACTGGCTTTCTTGCCAGTCATTCCAGTAGCTTTCGTTGGTCGCCATCATATCGGCAATGGTAAACAAAAACAGTGCGTTTAGCTTACCCTCCGAGCCAATGGATTTAGCCAAGTGTTTTATAACATCAGGATCGCTAATATCTTGGGTTTGAATGGCACTAATGAGTACATCTTGATTCGCCACTAGCCAATAAATCAGCGCTGTGGTCGAGGCTTTAAGCAAATGTTCCTCGGCTAACTCTTTCGCTTGAATTGCACTTAATTCGCTGTTTTCAATCGCCTGCTTCCCAGATAGGTGATGACAGAGTGTGGCAAATACCAGTGCGAATCGATTACCAATATTTTGATAAATACTATAGGTAAGGCTGTTTTTCTTATTGAGGGCAAAGCTATCGATATATTGGATCGCTTTAAAGGTGTGCTCATCCACAGTAAAAGCGTTATGCATGTCAAACTGCATCTGACCTTCAATAGCATGCCACTGTGAGCAATACGCAGCGAGTACGCCGTAACGGTGCATTAAACCTAAACATTTACGCAGTCCCTTAGGGTGCGCCAAAATCGCTAAAAACTCTTCACGACACCCTTGATAATCTTGTAACTCACCCAATAAACCACGGCGAGTTTGCCTAAGTAATCTAAGGGTTTGCGGCGCAATGCCATCAATATTATCGTTCTCAGCAATAAGCTTGAACATCCGCATCACTTGGCGTTTATCAATAAACGCCTGAGTAAACTTAACCTCAATCAGTCCGTTACAAACACTGAAGTATTTATCAATTGATTGCAGATTGCCGCGCTCGGTTTCGTTTAGCGTATCAAGCTTAAATGAGTCACAGATAATTTGATTTAACTCTCGCACACGCGTCATGGCTCTAAAGAGTTGACGCATCATACGTTCGATCGCCAACTGGCTATTATCGCCTTGGCCAAACTGCATAAACTCGGCCACACCTGCTTGATGCTCAAATAACAAAACATCCTG
This sequence comes from Shewanella sp. 30m-14, assembly GCF_052977125.1. NCBI lineage: Bacteria > Pseudomonadati > Pseudomonadota > Gammaproteobacteria > Alteromonadales > Shewanellaceae > Shewanella > Shewanella sp. 30m-14. The sequence continues at coordinate 52,152 of NZ_JBRILW010000016.1, forward strand.
CGCCGATTGTGTCACGCAGTGAAGCGCCCATCTAACACGGCAGATGAAGTCATACGCTTCGAGCAGCTCATACACTTCATCTTGCTGTAAAAAGCCTATGGTTTTAAGGGCGTTGGCATTAGCCAATGAGAAATGCTTTTGCGCAATCCACATGATCGTATGCACATCGCGCAATCCACCGGGGTTATTCTTAAGATTGGGCTCTAAATAAAGTGCGGTGTTTAGCGCTTTATTGTGCCTTAATTGCTGCTCAGCCATTTTAGCATCGTAGAAAGACAGGCTGGTCCATAGCTGATTTTGATAAAGCTGCTCTTTAATGGTTTGCGCATGTTTTTTGGCGCCAACTAAACAGCGGATATCGAGCAGGTTGGTGGCAATGGTAATATCTGAGCGGGCTGATTCTGTCGATTCAGAGAGTGTTCTAACGGTTTGGCCTATATCTAAACCAAAATCCCAGAGGCGGGTGAGAAAAAGTGATAATTGTTCTTGCTGATGTGGGGTCAGTTCTTGCTCGACAATAATGGCTAAATCGATATCAGACCTTGGATGCAGTGCCCTTCGACCATATCCTCCCACCGCATTAAGCGACATAGAGGTATTATGCAGGTTGTACATCTTCCATAATGCAACCAACATTTCGTCTATATGCTTAGCGCGCCTCTTAAGTAGAGTTTGCACAGGCAGCGTTAAAAACTGCTCGTTAAGCTTTTCGTCGAAGGTTTTTATATGAAACTTCAACTCCGAGAGAGAATTCAGTTCCACTATATTAGACATAATAAGGTACTTTCCTATTCGCTATATAACCACTGGTTTATACCTTAAGACACCAAGGTAGATGACAACATTCAACGTGCTATTTAGTTCGCTGAAAACATGATTTGACTGGATTAATCGCGACACAACCATAACAATTACAGGACTTTTTTTCAACAAATCACAGATTTAGCTAGCGTTACCTAGCAAGATAAGCCTACCTTTATCAACAAAAATGAATAGCCGTTGCAATAACATTGTGAAAGTATTTTCGCTAACCCACCGTCATTCCCCCTCTATAACCGCCTTGAATAATAAAGAGTTAATCATATTTACCGGTTAGTGCTAATAGAGTAATCTGTAGCGTTAAACAGACAAGACTCGCGTTATCAACGCCTCTAAATATTGCACGAAAATAACAGACTAAGGCGCATCAATGAAACAGAAAATAGTATTAGTGAAGAGCTATTTTGCCAAGATTGAAACCGATAAGCGTGAGGAGATGTGGGCCGCGAAGCCGAAAACATCTGACTTTGAATATTCAACCTGTAAGATTGATAACGAACGCCTCAATGATGATCTGCAACAAGCTATCGAAGCCTTGAATAATGATGGCTTTAAAGTGCAGCAGATAACCCCTGTGACGTCTGGAGATTATGTCTTTAAAGATCACTTCAGCGACCCTCACCTACTCGGTAATGGCGTCAGCACTGAAGGTGGCTATGGCTATGGGTTTTCCTATACCGATAGTCTTATTATCTTGGCAGAGCAGCTAACAACCCCAGTCCTACAGGCTGAGATAAAAACCGAACCTAGCATCGAAGCGGTTATTGGTATCGATTAATACTGTTAGCCAATAACAATAATGGCAAAGTTAATCCCAGTAGCAGTAATGCTACACATTCTGGAACAGCACTTCGAGAGAAAATGTAAGGATGAATTGATTGATACGCTCTGAAAACTCATCCTCTTTACTCCAATTATATTCAGGAGTGATCGAATAGAATAGCCAATCTCTGGCAACATTCTGCCGATAAGTGAGGCTGACACTGGCATTTTTCACATAATGATAAGGCTCATTAACGCCATAAATGCTGGCTTGGTAACTTAGCGCTTGTTTATTATTGATGTATTGATACAGCTTGGCACTTGAACCAAACTCCCAACCATTACCACGACTCTCGTACTGTGCTACCGCACTCCAGCGCCCCACAAATGTTTCGTTAAAAGCATGCTCAACATCAAATTCAGTCGACTCCCCCGTCACCTTTTTCTCCTGATAAAGCTTCTGAGTTAACCGAGTCACTGTACTGTCAGAAATGGGATAAGTGTAGCGCCAACGCGCTTCTACTTTAGGTTTAAAGTTAGCCTTAATATTAAAACTGACACGATCTTTGGCGTACCAGTCGTACCTCAGTCCAATGTCTCTTTCATTTTTGTCATTTGGAGATTTAATAAACGCAAAAGGGTCATCTTCGCCTGTTGAGTCCAAAATAAGCTTTACACGTTTAGTGACACCGGGTAAATGCAATCTAGCGTTAAGGTTAGCCCGATACTTAAACCCTTCTTTTTCATAATAAGAAAAGTCGTTATACCAGCGCACTATAGTGCCTGCTCTAGCATCCTCTTCGACGCGCTCATCCACAAAAAAGCTATCAAACCAAATAGCAGGCTGACAAAACTTAGTATTGAGGTAATCAAAAGCCCTATCGATTGTGCCTTCCATCTGCGACTGGCTATAGCAAGGATCGTCTTCAGCACTAAGAGACGACGGATCTTCATCCTGGCTCTGATCATTCGTTTCGGCCTGAGTATCCCTCTTTGGAGTATCAGCCTGAGTATCACTCTTGGCAGTATTAGCCTCTGCCCCCCGTATTTCAGAGGCATGTACCGGGACAAATAAGCTGTGATAACACGCTAAAGCCAGAGGGAAGAATAATCGCTTATACAACAAGTATGGTACTCAAAACATGAAAGAAATGTTTCGCAAGAGTATCACTCATCACATCGGCTTTACATCTGGATTTTCAACCTTAACCCGCGAATATGACCAATAAGTTGCACCATGCTGCACTAACAATAGTTTTGCTCACCTATGGCGTATTTAAATAAAAGTGTCATACAAGCTCAATAAACTGGCGTTATATGGAGTAAGAATCTATCTAGCAGGATGCGCTAGCGCGATTAGCTCAACGATGTATTTAAGCTGAATCAAAATAGGATAGGCAGTGTCTTCAATCAATCCAGATTTATTTATCGACAAAGAACTCTCTTGGTTATCTTTCAACGAACGGGTATTACAAGAAGCGTGTGATAAGGCTGTTCCGCTAATCGAAAGGGTCAGATTCTTAGGGATCTACTCCAGTAATATGGACGAATTTTTCAAAGTCAGAGTGGCAGCGGTGAGGCGTGAAATATTACTCACTTACCCCAACGCATCAGATAAAAACCAGAAGCTGATGAATAAGATCCAAGATAAAGTGCTTAAGCTTCAGGAGCATTTCGATGACACTTATCATGCCTTGATGAAAGCCCTTGCACGAGAAAACATCTTCTTGATTAATGAGAAACAGCTCAGTGACTTTCATAGTGCCTGGCTAAATAAATACTTTAAAGATCAGCTTATTCGTCACATCGCCCCACTTATCATCACCAAGCAGAATAAACTTATTAACCATATTGATGATGACTCGACTTACCTTTGCACAAGCTTGCAAAAGGGAGAGGTGAGTCGCTATGCATTTGTAAAAATCCCCAATACCAACTTACCTCGCTTTATTGAGCTTCCCCATGAAAAATCAAGTAAGAATAGACATTTTATCTTACTAGACAATATCATTCGCCACTGTATCGACCAGCTGTTCCAGCCTTTCTTTGACTACGACAGCATCCAGGTCTATTCAATGAAAATGACCCGAGATGCAGACTTTGATATTACTGAGGAACTTGAAAAAACTCAGTTAGAACAAATGAGTAATGCCATTCGCAAGCGTTTACAGGCACAACCCGTAAGACTGGTTTTTGACCGAAACATGCCAAGCTCTATGCTAAAGATGTTAAAACGAAGCTTAAGCATCAGCTCAACCGAATGCTTAGTGCCTGGCGGGCGTTACCACAGCTTTAAAGACTTTATCGACTTTCCGGTATCGAGTCGACGCAAGCATAGCTATGAGACCCTTAGCGCCATCGAAAGTAGCCAATTCAATGCTTTCAACAACTGTTTTGACGCCATAAATCACAGCGATATTGCACTGAACTACCCGTATCATAAATTCTCTCACTTTACTGAGTTGGTGCGTCAAGCCGCATTCGATCCGGCTGTACATTCAATTAAGATTAACCTTTATCGCGTCGCCAAAAACAGCCACATCATGCAGTCTCTTATCGATGCTGTACAAAACGGTAAGCAAGTGACTGCGGTTATCGAACTCAGAGCCCGCTTTGATGAACAATCCAATATCGATTGGACCAAACGCTTAGCAGAGGCTGGCGTTAAGGTGCATCACGGGATCCCGAGCCTAAAAGTACACTCAAAACTTTGCCTGATCAGCCGTAAAGAAAACGACAAAACTCGGCTATACGCTCATATTGGTTCAGGCAACTTTAATGAAGGTACTGCGCGTTTTTATACTGACTTCTCACTGTTTACCGCTAACCAAGCCATTGCCCGAGAGGTTAAGCATGTCTTTGATCTACTTAAGCGTCCCTATCAGCGAGATTACTTTGATCACTTAATCGTATCGCCCTTTAATTCAAGGCAGCAATGGCTCAACCTTATCGATGATGAAATTGATAGCGCTAAGCTGAGCAAGCCCGCGGCTATCACGCTGAAGCTAAACAATTTAGTCGATAAAGTCATGGTCGAAAAGCTGTATCAGGCCTCTCAAGCAGGTGTGAGCATTAAGCTGATTATTCGCGGCATGTGCATACTCATTCCGCAACTTGCTGGAGTCAGTAGTAATATCGAGGTGTACAGTATTGTTGATCGCTATTTAGAGCATTCTCGCGTGATGCTATTTCATGCCAATGGTGAACAGAAACTCTTTTTAGGCTCATCTGACTGGATGACTCGCAACCTTGACGAGCGAGTTGAAGTTTGTACGCCAATTTATAGCCAGGCGCTCAAAAAGATGATTATCGATATCATCCATATCCAGCTAAGTGATAACACTAAATCTCGTATAGTCGATCAAGAGCAAAGTAATCAATACCGCTCCCGCGGTAATAGAAAAAAGGTACGTAGCCAAATGGCTATTCATCAATATTTACAACGCTACGAAGCAACTCAAGCACAAATACTAGCGAACTCTCCTGCGCCATTTGTTTATTGGCAAACTGACACCATACAAAAGAAGGCTTAATAGAACGTGGCCCCACAAGACAACTCAGTCCATTTTGTTGCTATCGATATGGGCTCTAATAGCTTTCACTTAGTGATTGCAAGACAGCAAGACGGCACGATTCAGATCTTACATAAAGAAAAGCGCCAGGTTCAGCTCGCAGAAGGTATTGCAGACAACGGCCAGCTAGATCAGCAAGCCATTGAGCGCGGCCTCACTTGTTTAACTGAATTTCATCAGCGCTTTTCAGGACTAGAACAACCCAGAGTGCGTCTGGTGGCAACCCATGCCCTTAGAGTCGCTAAGAATGCCCGCCAGTTTATTAAGGCCGCCTATAAGATCATCCCCTACTCGATAGAGATTGTATCGGGCCATGAAGAGGCGAGATTGATCTACAGTGGGATCAGCAATAGCCAAAGCCTGCAAACACGCAATTTGGTTATCGATATTGGCGGTGGTTCGACCGAGGTTGTGATAGGCAAGCAAACAAAAGCCACAGCATTAGCCAGCCTCAAATGTGGCTGCGTGAGTTATAACAAGCGCTTTTTTTCTTCTGGCGTACTCGACAAAGCCAGCTTCAAGGCCGCACAGACTTCAGCCGATAAGCAGTTTTCTTTACTACCCAATGCCTATTTTAAGGGAAACTGGCAATTAGTGCTCGGAAGCTCAGGCAGTGTCAAAGCGATATATGAAGCGATAAATCACCAACAAGAAACACCGACTGACATTACATTAGAACGCTTAATTACGCTCAAACAATATCTGTTAGATGCACGTCATATCGATAATATAAACCTGCCCAATCTTGACCCCAAACGCATTGCGCTACTGCCTGCTGGTCTGTGTATATTGATCAGTTTTTTCAAACGCCTCGCCATAGATACCATGCAAGTTGCCCAAGGGGCTTTACGTGAGGGGATCTTGTACGAGCTGGCACAAATAGGCCAACAAAAAAGCATTAAGCAGCGCACCGTTACCAGCTTGGCACAGCTCTATCATGCCGATCCTGTCCAGGCGAGTAATGTCAGTCACTCTATCAATCATCTATTTGAGCAAGTCAGCGAGGACTGGCAGATTTCGCCTTACCTTTGGTTGCTAGAAAGCGGAGCCGAACTACACGAGATAGGCATCCATATTAACTCACGATCCCATCATAAACATGGTGGCTATATTATTGAAAATAGCGATCTTCCGGGTTTTAGTCAGCATCAACAGACCCTGCTCGCACTACTTGTGTTAAACCATAGAAAACGCATCAATCAAAATAGAGTTGAGCTACTGGAGCCAGAAGATAAATTACTCATAACCAGGTTACTCGTTATCTTTCGAATAGCTATCGTGGTTAACTTAGGACGGATTAGCACTCAACCGGTACAGTTGAAAATGGCTGTTAAAGATAACCATGTTATATTAATCATCCCTGACATGCCTGATGAAGAAAAACTGCTATTGAGTCGAGATTTAGCGGTTGAGCAATCGAAGATCGCCAAACTAGGCATTAAGCTTCACTTTTAACCCCAGAGAAACACCCTGTGAAGCGTAATAAAAAGTAACAACATAAAGAGCGGCCCTAAGGCTGCTCTTAGCTATCGATTGTTAAAGCTATTGTTATTGCGTTAACCAAACAAACTTAGGCAGTTGCGTGAGATCTAAACAGTTTCCCTGCTCAGCTATCGCACTGTGAGTTGGCGCATTGTGCGCATCTTCATTAAGTGCAGCCAACAACGCTTGCTGCGATTCACTCTCGCCATGCACCAGCACAAGAGGCGGCGAGTCGTTAAAATGTCGATACCAGCGCAGCAGTTCAGCCTGATCAGCATGAGCCGATAACCCACCAATCGTATGTAGCCTCGCTGCAACATTAATACTTTGGCCGCTGATGGTTAAACTTGTCGCACCATCGACTAACAATCGTCCTGGCGTCCCCTGCGCTTGATAGCCACAAATAATCACATCAGACTGACTATTAGCTAGGTTATGCTCTAAATGACAACGAATACGACCACCGTTACACATACCACTGCCCGCGATAATAATCAGTCCTTGGTGAATATGGTTGAGCTCCATTGACTCTTCAGTGGAATCGATAAAATCCACATTCGATAGTAACGGGTGCTTACCGGGCGATAAGCGGGTGAAGCGCTTAAAATCCTCATCCATTAAGTTATAATTCTCGACATAGATCTTGGTCGCTTTTATTGCCATAGGGCTATCGAGACAAATACGCCAGTGAGACAGATCCCACTCTTTAGCGTAGAGGTGAAACAGATAGAGCAACTCCTGGGCTCGGCCAACTGAAAATGCAGGCAGTAAAATATTGCCACGGCTCTGCTCTATGGTACGTGCAAATATTGATTTAAGCTCTTCTAGCGTATCGTCCCAACTACGGTGTAACCTGTTACCGTAAGTGCTTTCCATCAATACCAAATCCGCCGTATCGATTAAACTTGGGTCATCTAATATCGGCATGCCTTCACGGCCAAGATCGCCGCTAAAGACGAGTTTTTTAGTCGCTTCGCCCTCACCTAGCCAAAGTTCCACCACAGCGGAGCCTAAAATATGTCCCGCATCAGACAAACACACCTTAAGCTGTGGGATCACTTGCGCTTTCTCGCCATAATCGAGCGCCACAAACTGCTGCATAACACGGTCAACGTCGCCATCATCGAATAACGGCTCTAATAAAGGTAAATCATTCCTTGCACGCTTCTTGTTGAGTCTCTCTATATCTCTGGCTTGGAGCATGGCGGCGTCTCTGAGCATTACCGCACAAAGCTCTACCGTCGCCTTATGGCTATATATAGGCCCAGTAAAGCCTGACTTTACCAGTAAGGGCAGCCGCCCAGAGTGATCGATGTGGGCGTGGCTTAATACCACCGCTTGGATCTGTGACGGCGTGAAAGCAAAAGGGTCATGATTTCGTAACACATCAGCCTTACTGCCCTGGATCAGGCCGCAATCGAGCAACACTTGCTGACCATCAATATTGAGTAGGTGACAAGAGCCTGTCACCTCTTGCGCAGCGCCAAGAAAAGAGAGAGTCATCTGCATAGCAATCTTCCTTATAAAGGCACCGTCCCCCTTTGGGTTACTTCAATATGGGGTGAGTCAACTCTGGTGCTTATCATTAAAAGATAAACCCTTAAGCTGATCCCGACTAGTTGGAGATCAAAATAAAGGAGCTTTAAAATCCACTGCCTTTATGACAATCATCAATGCCAAGGCTTTAAAGTCAGTTGACGCCAAAATTAAAGCTAAGGTTGTCAAGGTCATGGCCTGTAAATGTTACTTGTTCTATCGAGAATAGCTGCTTGGTTAACGACACAATCCGTACAATCGAATAAGTGTAATCGAGAGAACCAAGCCAGCTCAATAAGTAAGTTGTAACGTAAAATAGGCTGCAAATATCGCCCAGATTTTAGGTAAGATGAGCAGTTGTTACGTAAGCTTAATTGTGAAAGAAGTATTAAACCTCAACAAGTAACCTTGAAATTAATCCTACGATTAGCTTTACTTAGCTTTGTAACAATACTGTCCATTAACGATTTAGGGGTTGATATGTTAGGCGAAAACCACTCAATAATGCATGAGTTTCCTGAGTACCAAGATATCATTGTTAAGCTTTGCCAAACCGATGAAGCTTTTGCTAAAGATACCAAGCACTACAATGCGCTAGATAAAGAGATCCGCGAACTTGAATTAAGAGGCGCGCCTATTGATGACGACGCCATGAATCAACTGAAGCATGATAGAGCAGAGTTAAAAGACTCACTGTTTCATCGCCTCAATACCAACTCTTGATTAGCCAACACTTAACAAGTCAAAGCTAAACCAACTAAGGCTTAATCAACTATGGCTTAATCAGCTAATGTGAGTCAGCAAGTTCTGAGTCATTAGCTGACAACAAAAAGGGAGCCGAAGCTCCCTTTTTTAGTCATTGTTATTCATTACTGAGGCATGCTGCCCTGAATGATTGTCGCACTATTATGACTTCCTACAGAAGTCACTGTAGCAGCGTTACTTGCATCGTACTGAGTAACAGAAACATGATTACCTACGCCACCATAAACATGCACATCAGTAACATGAGACTCACCCGTTTGTGCAACAGTGATATCGTTTTGCTCTCCCCACCAAGATTCAACCGATGCCTCGTTGAAGTCACCTTGCTGAGAGATATCTACAGTAGACTGATCATGTGCTGCATCAGCATAAACGCGGTTACCCGTGCCGTCTTGAGAAACCATAAGTAAATTATCACGTCCCCAAGTACCCGCTCCAACGGTGTCACCATAACCACTTGGTGTATTACCACCGCCCATGATGACGTTATCAGTACCTTGCTGGTCAATCGTTATTTGGCTACCTGAACCAAAACGTGTGCCTGCTGCAGCAAAGTTACCTTGACCATTTTGATTAATGCTAATACTGTTACCGTAGCTGTCGTCTGCTTGTTCTACTACAGCAGTGTTGCTTTCGCCAAGTTGAGTAATGATGGCTGAATCACCGTCACCCAATTGGCTAACTGTTGCTGCATTACCGTTACCCGCAGTGCTGCCACTCTGAGTTAGTGAAAGCTGGTTATTCATACCACCTTGAGTCACGTTTGCAACGTTCGATTCATCAAACTGAGTAATAATTGCAGATTGCACAGTACCAGTTTGATTAACTGTCGCGCTGTTGCCAAAATCTTGCTGGTTTAACGAAACAACACTTAAATCACTTGCTTGAGTGATGCTAGCGCTTTGGCCTGCACCTGACTGATTCACTGTTGCCTGGTTTTCATTACCAATTTGATCAATCGATGCGGACTGTGAAGTCCCCGCATCCGCAGTTTGATTGACATAGATGTTGTTAAGGTTACCAGTTTGGCTAGCGCTTAACGTATTACCTAAATGCTCTGAACCCGCTTGATTAGCAAAAAGGCTGTTACCATTGCCTGTTTGTGTCGCCGTGGTCGAGTCTTTAGCTTGTTGGTTAATAAAGCCTTGGTTGTTATTACCAATTTGCGCAAGGCTAGCTGTAGCCTCTTCACCGACTTGAGTAACACTGGCAATGTTTGCATCGCCAATTTGCTCTACATTCGCTGATGTTTGCATAGCAGTTTGGCTAATATAACCATTGTTACCGACACCATTTTGATTAAGAGTGGCACTGGTAGAATCAGACTTATCGTAAAACTCATCTGCATTGGTAAATTGGTCGATAGCACCAATATTCGCACTACCCGTTTGATTTAGCTCTGCAGTAGCATAATCAGCATCACCTTGTTGAATGGTTGCGTTATTACCGCCACCCACATTTTGAGTAATCGTTGCGCTAGCATGATCTGTCGCTAAATTATTGATAAATGCCGTATCACCAGAACCGTTTTGAGTAATGCTTGATAGTGAACCATCGGCACTGTCTTGGAAAATAGTCGCGTTGTTAGTATCACCATTTTGAGTGATGATTGCAGTCGCTTCTTCCTGCGTACCACGTTGCTGTCTAATGCTTGATACGTTCGCATTACCCGTAGTGTCGATTGTTGCCGTTGAGGTGCTGATCTCGTCATTTTGCTCAATATTAGCACGGTTACCTTGACCTACTTGGTCGATATCAGCCGTTGCATTTGCCGTTTCAGTTTGCGAAACAGATGCTTGGTTTGCACTACCGTTCTGATCCACTGTCGTAGTATTGCTCACACTTTCGTTGGCTTGCAAAACATATGCTTGGTTACTGTCACCATTTTGAGTGACATCTGCGTTATTGTTGTTGCTTCCCGTCGCATAAGCGCTTGTCGATGCAAAAATAGCTGATGAGACCAGCAGTGCAATTTTAGTGTATTTCATATCCCTATACCTTTCCCTAAATTAACAATTTTGAGGTAACAGACCGAGCCCGCTTACCACGACAAGGAGCAATTGCAATAATATAAACTCCAAAAAACAATTCTGAGTACTCGGCTGACAGCAAAAGATAGTCACTAGCTCGCAACAGGGGTAACCAGAATGTCGCCACAGATTATGCTTAGAGAAAAGCGTCCTTGAATCCGCTCAAAGTATTAAGCCAAACTAGCCTAAAGTTGTAAAAACCTCCCACACATAGACTTAACTACTAGTTATTTCGAGGGGAAGCAACCAGCCTTCACAGCATTAAAAACTAATAAAAATCCGATACCAAACACTATTAACCAAACAGTGTCAAAATAACGCCCCGCAGAAGTGTATAACGTATCCAAAGTGACAGTTGCCCCTATATTCTATTTTGGTGAATATGGCCGCCACTCCAAAAGTAAAATCAGCTACATGTGTTCAAAAAACTTCAGTTCTAACGTCACATCCTCTCGTGCTAATTGCTATGAATATACTAACTTGATTAGCTTGACTAGCTCCAAAGCTCGATAGTATTTAAGCCTATAAACTGAAGCCATATTAGTCATTACATCGGGCTATGGGGAGGTTCGGTAAATTTTTATTTAATTGCCTAGCTTGCTCAAGATCAAAGTATTAACCTTCTAATGTCACCACTCCCCAAAAGTCATTGAAACATAAAGCCATTATCAATATATTCAGCACCAAAATTGTCAGTAAATCGATTGAATATAGCGTAAAAAACTCGAATTAGAGGTACAGACAATAAACTGACCCAGTATTTGGAATAAGGATAAGCAACAAATGACATCATTGAAGTTAACCGCAGGCTTACTGGCATCAAGCCTGTTAGCCTTAAGCGGCTGCGCCCTAACACAAGCTCCAAAGCAAGTCAGCGAGGTTCAATTTACCGACCCACAATTTGCACAATGCGTTCAACAAAACGGCATCACGGAACTGGCCAAAATCACCCAACTTAGCTGTAATAGTCAGCAAATAACCAACGTAGACGAAATTAGGTTTATGCCTGCTCTGACAGCATTAGTGTTGCTGGATAATCAAATCAGCCACATTGATGTCAGTCATCTAGAGCAACTTGATAGGCTTATCGTAGGTAATAACCAGCTTACTGATATTGATCTGTCTAACAACCCATTACTCATTGCACTCAATATTTCAGGCAATAACATTACCACTGTCGATGTGAGTGAAAACCCACAGCTTATAAGCCTTTATGCCTATAAATTACCACTGACTCAAATTGATACTTCTACGCTACCAAAACTAAGAGATTTAGGCTTAAGCCGCCATCAGCTGACCGAGATTGACCTGTCTCATAATCCTGAATTACAGACATTAAATCTATCGGTTGGCACCTTGAGTAAAATAGATCTGTCCCATAATCCTAAGCTTAACCACCTTTACCTACCGAGCAATCAACTTACCGCGCTGGATCTCGAACACAACCCCGATCTCAGAGTTGTTGCGGTCAGAAATAACCAGCTCAAGCAATTGGATTTAAGCCAAAATCCACGCTTAATAAAAGTCAAAGCCGATTACAACCAGATTGATGATATGACATTGAGCCCTGCAGCACCTTTAATTGAACTAGAGCTCAACAATAACCGCATCACAGAGTTAGACATTTCAACCTTTAACAAACTGAATAAGCTCGTTGCATTTAATAACCCGCTACAAAGTTTGATACTTGATCCGCAATACCATCCTAAAATGCTATCGATAGAAGGCACACCGGTTTCAATCGCCAATAACGTCTTAAACCAACAGGATATCTCAAACCTATTATCGCCCCGAGTCAGTATCATCGAAGCCGGCACCATTACCCAGGATGGGGCTCAATATGATGTAAATTCCAGTCAATTAGTGATGCCAACACTTGGCCAATATATCGGTTATCGTTACGCGGTTAATTTACCTAAAGATGCCTCAGGTAAAGTCGATTCTCACCTTGCCAAGCAAAACCAGTTTCCCATTACAGTTCGCATGACTCACCCAGAGATTGTCGACCCTAAAAGTGGTAAAGGCTTCACCACCTCAAGCTGGACGGACACCATGTTCAAGCACGACCGTAATCTGGCGATGTGGTATTTCGGCGACGCCCATGAGTTAGTCACTGGGCGATGGACACTTGAAATTCTTTATCGCGATTCAGTGCTCGCCAAAAAGTCTTTCATGTTGGTGAATATGGATGAAAAAAACGTGCTAAAAGGCGGGAAGAATAAGGCTGTTGAGCAAGCCTTAACGCTAGAGAAGTTAATCACTCAAGGTGAGTATTACCTTTGCAATCAGGATAAATACCGGCGTTGTTTAGGTTTTAAAGATGCCAAAAACTGCGCAATTAAACTGCAGCCGTTTAAATCTCAATGCTTGAAGGACGCATTAACTGCGGTTAAACAACAATCGGCACTGCCAATGAATGATCAGTTAAAAGAGTTCTTTAGCCATTACACCGCTTGTATGGGCGGTGGATACATTCAAACTACAGAGCTTAACCCACAGCAAGTGGGTCAATGTTTAAGCCAGTAAAAAGCAATCATTTTTCACGCCAACAAATTATAGCCCGCCGATAGCGGGCTTTAACTCTCTGCAATTATCACACTCGTTCCTGCGGCTAATTTAAGCTTGGGGTAATCTCACCCAATTAACGCTGTAACAAGGGTAGGACAAACCTTAAGCTGCAAGCAATTAGGCCTGAAACAATTACTCACCCATGGTCGGATATTTTTTAGCGCATATAAGACGCCGTTTTAGGATTCGATAGTAAGGTTTCAAACACCCTCCAGCGACGCTGAACCTCTGTTTCCGCCAAAGTTTGCTCTGCATCCTTATTGGCTGACTTTGCAATATAATCGATAACAATATCCGCCCCTAAATTGTAATTAATCACATAACTGCCACTGGACTTGATAAACCTTAGATTATGCTTTGCTCTTACTGGCGAGTTGAGACTGTAATTTTGCAGCCAGTCAATGATCGCCTCATCTGTAGCTTCACCGCTCATATACAAACGAGCGGCTTCATTGCGGCTGTAACTTAATTGCGCCAAAAGCTTCTTTAACTTGTGATACCTATGAGCCTCACTCGGATCGAGCCCTGCCAGAGGGAACAAAATTTCACGATCAAAGCTTTCCCATTCATCAGCGGGAAATACCATAGCAATCCCAGCATCGGCGCTGCCTTCAGATAACAGACTATTCGGGCTCGACAGTGGATAAACTGAATACTCAAGCCAGTTTTTCCCCTCCACCAGATGCGTTTCTTGCAGTACATTAAAGACGTGATGCCCAGGATAGCCTTCATGAGAGGCTAAATTCACTGCGGCATCAATAAATATCGGTAAGTTGGTATTTATCTGGATCAAACTCTTATGCTCGCCTTTATACCAGTTATATGCACTCCAAGGGCGATCCTGCACATACTCGATAAGAAAGTCTTCATCTTGGGGGAGAGTGATATTAGCCTTAGTACGCTTACGGGCCTCCTCTATCGCGGTTCTAAGCACGAGATCTAGCTTATCAGCAGGAATTAAGAACTGACGTCGATATACATCCACCCTTTGATATAGAGGTTTTTCACCAGGCACCAGCGTATCAATTTGAGCAATGATGTCCTCAAAGTGCTCAGCGCTAAAGTGAGGCGGTTTAGCATCATATAAACGTACGGCCTCGCCATCGAAATCAAAGGAAGTGCCACTCAGTGTCGCGATAAAGTGAGGGATTGAATCAAGTTGTTTACTTAAAAATTGATGGCGTTGAACTAGCTCTTGGTCAAGCCCCCGCTCTTTGAGTCTAGCTAAACGAGTACTTAATGCTAACGCGCGTCCAGCTAACCTTTCATGTGGAATTTTCAGCTCTTTAACCTCAGGCTTTGGACGCCAAGTCTCAGGGCCATAATAGGCATCCACATAAGAGGGAGCATACAATCCAATCTCAAGGACGAGTTTGACATATCCCTCGGCAATACTATCAAACTCATTATTTAAAACTGGCTTATCAGAGCCCACAGTCTGCGCTATAGCCTGCTCGCTTCCAGCGTTCTCTCCCCCGCGGCAGCCAATGAGCGTCAGCCCTGAAATACAGATAACTACAATAAACAAAAAACAGAGGGCAAAGGTTTTCATTGTTCAATCCTAGAACTGATAATCTTAATGATTTAGAGAAACGGCCAATGTTAACAGAAGGTTGCATTTAGCTAAATAGAGGATTTCTCATCAAAGCTATTAAGAGATACCAATGAGTCATCAAGATTAAAGAGGTTTATTCCATGACATCACTCATGTGAACAAAAGTTACATTAACTCCAAAGAACTTAGCCGACAATAAATCTAAAACTGTTAGGCCCATCACGCGTCTTTACACTTATTTAATTGCAGTTGATAGTGAGATTGATTACCATTCGCGAATGTTTTATCTAACCTCAATCTTTAGTTTAAAAACAGCTTACAAATCAGGCTGTTTATAACAATAACCTTAAGATCCCCCTTTTTTGTCATAGGCCCGTTTTGCCTATACCGATTTGAGAATGTAAATATGAACGCTGTTGCGACGCTAAAATGGTTCCATAATTGGGTCGGTTTCTTCATCAGTATCACCATGCTGATTGTACTCACTACTGGTGTATATCTAGGTAGTGTTGATATGTTTAAGCGACTTGATGATAAAGGCCAGCAATATGCGCCACTATCTATCGAGCAAAAAGCGCATACCGTAGAAGTCTTATTTGAACGTTATCCAGCAATGAGTACCGTGCGCTTTCCAACAGAGCATACTCCTTATATTCAAGCGGCAACCCGAGGAAAAACCATAGCATTAGACAGTGAACTTAATGAGCTTTCAGTCAGCTCATTTGGTGATATTCCTGGCTACCGCACCGTATTTTGGTTACATCGCAACTTCTTATTAGAAGACTTTGGCGGCAAGTACATTAATGCTTGGGCATCTTTGCTTGGTGGTGCGGTAACCTTAGTCGGGATTTATCTATGGTGGCGCATACGTAAGGGCTTTAGATTAAAGCAAAGCATTCCAGCTAATACCCGCTCAAGCAGCTTAGTTAAGAGCCATATCCAGCTCGGCCTGTTTATCTCTGTACCGCTGCTTATCTTGTGCATTAGTGGTTTTTTAATTACTTACAAGAGTTTGTGGACCGGAGCACTTAAGCAACCAGCAACTGAAATGGTCTACCCGATTAGCCAAGCAAACAACTGGCAGAGTCAGCTACAAACAGCGCAAGATTTATGGCCAGAATCACACTTAGTCGCGATTAGTAAACCAAGAGTTAAAAAGGGAGAAACACCGACAGAGCTTAACTACAGTATACGTTTTGATAGTCATAGTGGTGTTTGGCTGCGTGAAGCCGACCGTATAACAATGAGCTTCGAGCAAGGTGTGATTAAAGACGCCATAAAGCACAGCGATAGACCGCTTTCAGGCCAAGTGGCAAGTTTTGTTAGACCACTGCATGACGCTTTAAACATGCCGCTCAGCTACTCCTTGTTTATCACCACTGTATCGCTGGTTGGTAGCTTAATCTTAATGTTCAGCGCAGTGACTTTCTATCGCCGTATATTTAAAAAGAGCATCAAACGTATTAATCGAGAAGTAACGGCATAGGTTTGTCACCGCTTAATTTACATTAAAAATAGCAGCCACTTGGCTGCTATTTTTATATCAGTAAAGCTAGGTGTCTTCGCATTCAGTCCTTCACTCAAACTTATTAACAATTCAAATGTTGACATTTTATGGCAATTCTACAAGATAGCTTGGTTAACAATAATAAAAAGTTTATTGCAAAATCATAATAAGAACCGTTACAAAAACGATAAAAACTATTGGCAAGGAAGAGATTAACATAATGAAAAAGTCCCTTATCGCAATGGCCCTAGCAACCTCCTTTTTGGGTGGCTGTGGCACGTCAGATGTAAATAACGAACCCCAAGCAAAAGTGACTGAAGCTGAAGTCACTAACACTGCTAACAACAAAGCAGAACTCGGGAGCTTTGGTGTCGATCTCAGTGCGCGTAACGAAGCCGTAAATCCAGGCGATGACTTCTTTATGTATGCTAGCGGCACATGGTACGACAACTATGTAATGCCAGCTGACAAAACCCGCTTTGGCGCCTTTACCGGTCTTGCTGAGCGCAGTGAAAAACAGGTTAAAGAGATCATCGATGATATTGCTAGCCGCACTGACCTTAATGCCGAAGAACAGCTAATCGCCGATTTTTACCAGTCATACATGGATACTGATACGATTAATAAACTCGGTATCACCCCTATCCAGAGCACGCTAGAGCAAATCAGTGCGATTAAGTCTACTGACGATTTAACTAAAGTATTTGGTCAAGCTTGGTTAACGGGCGCCACCTCCCCAATATCTGGTGGCATGTGGTTTAACCGTCTTGATCCAAACCAGTATGAAATGTCTATTGGTGCCGGGGGCTTAGGCTTACCCGATCGCTCTTACTACCTAGAAGACGCCGAGCGTTTCGTTAAAATCCGTGAAGCTTACGTCAATCATATTGCTGAAATGCTGGCCTTTGCTGGTATAAAAGATGGCCAAGCACGTGCAACCGCTATTCTTGCACTAGAGACTAAGATGGCTGAAGGCCAATGGCCACGTGAGAAGCGCCGTAACCGCGACCTAACACTGAACCAAGTGAAGCGCGCTGATTTAGCAAAAGACTACCCAGGATTTGATTGGGATGTTTATTTTGAACAAACTGGCTACCAAGTACCACAGCTAAATATCTCTCAGCCAGATCCTGTCAAAGCGATGATTGACCTCGTTAATACGCAACCTCTGAATGTATGGCAGGATTACCTGACCTTCCACACAGTCAGTAACAATGCTGGTCTTTTATCAGAAGATATTTACGCGGCCAACTTTGGTTTTTATGGTAAAACTCTAAGCGGTCAAGAAGAGCCTCGTCCACGCTGGAAACGCGCGGTATCAGAGATGTCAGGCACTCAGTCACTCGGCTTTGCTATCGGCAAGGTGTATGTTGCGCGTTACTTCCCAGAGTCATCTAAGCAACAAATGGCAGAGCTGGTTGAAAACCTGCGTACCGCTATGGGTGAGCGTATTGACGGCCTAGACTGGATGGGCGCTGAAACTAAGGTCAATGCTCACGCTAAGCTTGCAGCATTTAACCCTAAAATTGGCTACCCTGATGTTTGGCAAAAGTTTGATGGTTTAGCGCTCACCAACAAAGACCTCGTAGGCAATATTCAAAATCTGCGTCAATACTTCAATACTGATAGCGTAGCTAAAGAGCTTAAGAAAACTGACCGTAACCGTTGGGGTATGACACCACAGCGCGTTAATGCCTATTACAACAGCTCGTTTAACGAGATTGTATTCCCAGCTGCAATTCTACAACCGCCATTTTTCGATCCCAATGCCGACCCTGCCGTAAACTATGGTGGTATTGGCGCGGTTATCGGTCATGAAATGGGTCACGGTTTTGATGACCAAGGTTCAAAGTCTGACGCTAACGGGATCCAACGTAACTGGTGGACAGATGCTGACCGTGCTGCATTTGAAGCCAAAGCCGATCAGCTTGCCGCGCAATACAGTAAGTATGAACCAATCCCAGAAAATTTCGTCAACGGCCGTAACAGCCTAGGTGAAAACATTGGTGATGTTGGTGGTTTATCAATGGCTTACCATGCATACAAGTTGAGCCTAAACGGTAAAGAAGCTCCTGTGATTGATGGTGTAACTGGTGATCAGCGTTTCTTCCTTGCTTGGGCACAAGTATGGAAAGAAAAACGTACTGAACAAAGCATGCTAAACCAGCTACGTGCAGGCACCCATGCTCCGGGCCGCTACCGCGCTCAAGCACCACGTAACCACGATGCTTGGTACAAAGCATTTGACGTAAAACCGGGTGACGAGCTGTATTTACCAGAAGATCAGCGCGTACGCATTTGGTAATGGGCTAACTCACACTTTAACAAGTCCACTGAAGTTAAAGTAAGTTAAGTTCTCCCTTAAATGCCAGTCAGTCACCTGACTGGCATTTTTTATTCCTCATCGCTCTCAATCAGATTAAACGGTTATATTCATAACTCGATTTTAAGGGTTTAAAAAAGAGCAACTGACCCGATATCTATACTGTTAACACAAAGCAATCAATGTCGCTCGGCGCTAACAACAAATGCAGTTAACAATTGTCGTTAACAGAGCTAATACCTATAGGACAGAACATGACAAACCCATACACACCAGCAAAAGTTTGGACCATGGATAATGAAAATGGCGGCGAGTGGGCCAGCATCAACCGTCCAGACTCTGGTCCAAGACATAAACACGTATTAGCCAAAGGTAAACATCCGCTGCAGCTGCATTCACTGGCGACACCTAATGGCCAAAAAGTCACGATTATGCTAGAAGAGTTACTCGCCAAAGGCGTGACTGGGGCTGAGTATGATGCCTATCTAATTAACATCGGCGAAGGCGACCAGTTCGGTTCAGGCTTTGTCGATATCAATCCAAACTCTAAAATCCCCGCCCTTATCGATACCACAGAGACAAAGCCAATTCGTGTGTTTGAGTCGGGTAATATTTTGCTTTATTTAGCCGAAAAATTTGGCTACTTTTTACCAACAGAGCTGGCGGCTAAAACCGAGGTCATGAACTGGTTATTCTGGTTACAAGGTTCTGCACCTTACCTTGGCGGCGGCTTTGGCCATTTCTATGCTTACGCACCAGAAAAGTTCGAGTACCCGATTAACCGTTTCAGTATGGAGGCTAAGCGCCAACTTGACGTGCTCGATAAACAACTCGCCAATAACGAATTCATTGGCGGTAATGAATACAGTATTGCCGACATCGCAATATGGCCTTGGTACGGCAATTTAGTGCTTGGCAACTTATACGATGCCGCCGAATTTTTAGATGTTGCCAGCTACCCTAACCTACAGCGCTGGGCTAAACAGATTGAACAGCGCCAAGGCGTGCAGCGTGGCCGTATCGTTAACCGCTCATGGGGTGAGGAGTGGGAGCAATTAGCTGAGCGCCATAGCGCCGCAGACATTGACGCCGTGTTAGCAAAGCAGCCTTAACGCTAAGTTAATAACTTGCTTAAGGACCTGCTTAAGGGCTTGCTTAATTACTAAATTAAAGCTTGAGCTAAGGGCTGAGCTTAAGAAAAAAAGGCGGCGGGTCACATCGCATTCGGCGCCTTTTTGCATCTGCAAGCGAGGGCTTCCACTAGCGTCTCATCCCCTATGCAGTCACTATTAGACTGTCACACTTAGACAATCATTCTTAGACTGTCATAATTAGAGAGTCAAAATTAGAGAGTCAAAATTAGAGAGTCATAATTAGAGAGTCATAATTAGAGAGTCATAATTAGAGAGTCATAATTAGAGAGTCATAATTAGAGAGTCATCACTAGCTACCAACACCACTACGGCTTAAACGCTTAATAATATCTTGATGCTGCGGGTAATCCGTCAACAAGGTTTCTTGGCTAAACAACTCAAAATCATCAAAGGTAAAACCTGGAGAAACCATACAACCGACCAGTGAAAAGCCTGGCTTATTCATCGCCGAACCAAAAATACAGCCCTTAGGGACTAAAAATTGTGGGCGCTCGCCCGCAGCCATATCTAAGCCTAATTGTGCGCTGGTCAGCTCCCCTTGCTCATCAATCATATAAATCGTTAATGATTCACCTGCGTGGAAATACCACATCTCATCCGCCGTTAAGCGATGAAAGTTCGATACTTCGCCGGTACGCAATAAAAAATAAATACTCGTCCACAGTGCCCTTGTGTCATCGAACTGCTGCTCTGAGCGATATGACGAGCGAAAATAGCCACCTTCAACATGTTGTTCTAATTCGAGATGTTCAATAAATTTTTCAGCGGTTTGCATTGCAACTACCTATTATTTTGGTTGGGAACGTTTTAATTGAAAACGTTGTTGTAGGGAACGTTTCTAAAACAGAATATCCCGAAAGTGTAATCCAATACCGTAATAAAGACTGCGAGCAAAATTAGAATTTCGGGCATTGCTAATACTTTCTAATACTGTAAAAGGTGCAATAAATGGTGCAATAAAAAAGCCAAAACTCATTAAGCTCGGGCTTCCATAATCTATCCATAAAATAACGGATTTAGTGTTTGCCGGTCACGCCGTCACGCACCATATCTTTGCCAGTTTCATACACTTCATCGGTTACCCAACGGGCATGTAACAGCTTATGGTTATTATCAAATACGGCAACAAAGTGACGACCATCGGCATTATTAGTCGCCATGCCAACACCAGCTACACCTTCAAGACCCAAACCACCCGTTTCAATCGACACTAATAAACGTCTTAGGTCATCCAAATTATCGATAACTTTTTGCTCGTCACTCATCTTCAATACTCTTGTGTTCGTTACTTAGCAAATGGACCATATGACCCAAAGCCTACTATGTGGCGTACTTTACAGATCCTAGCTTCTGATGAAAAGACTGTAAAATGAATAAGCCAACGAATGTATCTATTGTGGCTAAATGAACGCTTATCTCTATTTCACTGGCTGCATTTTAATCGGCTGCATATTGAGTCTATTAGCTTAGTCACAAAACGCGGCTTATTTTACTCAATCTGATTGCGCGCATGTAATACTCCCGCCGTGATAATACCAATCAGTTTAAAGATTTGGTCGCTCAGCGAGAATTTAGCGGTTATGAGGCAAGGTCATTAAATGCTCCAGCATGAATGACATTCACCACATCTGACCTTCAAGGATGGAGGAAATGTCTTATGTATGTCTGGAACATACAAGACCATGTGGTTTGCGATGAGTGAAGATCATAGTTGAACTAAAGTTTAGCTCCCTCTTGTTCATTAAGAGTCACAGCAGCTGAGCCGCTAAAACTCGCCATTCTGGAGCGATTTTGGCTGCCTACTTCTGCGTTGAACAGCTTTACAAGGGAATAACCATTCTTTCAGCTATTCGCCTTGAATTAGTTTGCCAAAAACCGCTCTGAGTAGAGCAACTTCTTATACTGATTGATATAACCCTACAAACAATAAGATGGATGCATACTG
Organism: Shewanella sp. 30m-14; assembly: GCF_052977125.1. Lineage (NCBI taxonomy): Bacteria > Pseudomonadati > Pseudomonadota > Gammaproteobacteria > Alteromonadales > Shewanellaceae > Shewanella > Shewanella sp. 30m-14. The sequence goes on from NZ_JBRILW010000016.1 coordinate 74,170, forward strand.
ATGTCTGAGATTAAATTTGGTGTATTAGGACAGTATTTTCATTGTCCTGTGAAAGGTGATTTTGAGTACGCAGCTCAAGCGCTAATCTTGGTCGATAATAACGGTATTATTAAATCCGTTCTCACAGAAAAAAACGTCGATTTTGACCAGCAAATAAGTGCATTATCGAACAATAAGCAACTCATAGAATTGAGTCCTACTCAATATCTCATGCCCGGTATGGTCGATTTACATGTACATGCGCCGCAATTCCCACAAGCGGGGAAAGGGCTAGATCTGCCACTGTACGATTGGCTGCAAGATTATACTTTCCCGCTTGAAGCCAAGTTTGAAGATATGGGCTTTGCCAAGAAAATTTATCCAGAGCTAGTGCAATCACTGCTCGCTAACGGCACCACCAGCGCCGTGTATTTTGCCACTATCCACAAAGACACTTCAGTTGAGCTTGCTCGTGAATGTGTAAAGCAAGGCCAGCGTGGCTATGTTGGCAAGGTCAATATGGATGAAGCCAGCCAATGTCCGCCATTTTATATCGAAGCATCTACCCAAGATGCCCTTATCGAGACCGAAGACTTTATTAAGCAAGTCTTGGCACTTGAAGGCAACGAGCATCAGTTAGTATCACCGGTTGTCACCCCGCGTTTTGTGCCAAGTTGCACCAGCGACATGCTACAGGGCTTAGGCGACTTGGTGAAAAAGTACCAATGCCATGTGCAGACTCACTGCTCTGAGAGCGACTGGGCACGGGATTATAGCCAAGAGATGTACGGCAAGACAGATGTTGAGATCTATAACGATTTTGGCTTAATGACCAGCAAAACCATTTTGGCGCATTCAATCTTTTTAACCCCAAATGATCACCAAATGATTAAGGCTACAGGCGCAAGTATTGCCCACTGCCCGCTATCTAACATGTACTTTGCCAATGCGGTGATGCAAACCCGTGAAATTTTAGATAACGAGCTAAAATGCGGTCTAGGTAGCGACTTAGCTGGCGCGCCAATCCCATCGATATTCCACACTTGCTTAGATGCGGTGAATCACTCTCGCGTACGCGAAGATGGCACTTCAACTTATTTGCCAGCTGATACTCGCGGTGAAAGCGGCAGTCGTATTTCATTCTTAGAGTCTTATTGGATGGCAACGGTTGGCGGCGGACAAGCCATTGATGTCAAGGTAGGCTTGTTCCAGCCAGGGTTTGAATTCGATGCGCTGGTGGTTGATACCAGCGTCACTGACAGCAACATTTTTATCCTCGATGAAATGGACAGTGCTAAAGATAAGCTTGAGAAAATCATCACCCTCAACAGTCGCCAAAACATCCGTAAGGTGTGGGTAAAGGGCCTGATGGTGGTTGAAAAATAATTGCCTAGTGACTACTAAGCCACGGCTATAAAAAAGGCTCAGAAGGATTACCTTCTGAGCCTTTTTTTATGCTTAACGCTTTTTTACAAGCTACTCATTAACACGGGAGTGATTAATGACCATCAACAAAAGCAAATTTGAAAATAAACAGTAGTGCAACGATAGCCACCCCTGGGTGAATTTCACGCCAGCGATTTGTGCCTAGCTTTAACACGCAATAGGTAATAAAACCTGCCGCAACGCCTTCGGTGATAGAGAAGGTAAATGGCATCATCACCGCAGTAATAAAGGCCGGAGCTGACTCAGTTAAGTCTTTGCCATCTATTTTTGCTAGTTCAGATGACATTAAAATCCCCACATAAACCAAGGCGCCAGCAACCGCATAACCTGGAACCATTGCCGCCAGTGGCGAGAAGAAAATAACCAGGATAAACAGCAGACCCGCAACGATTGCAGTTAAGCCTGTGCGGCCACCAGCAGCAACACCGGCAGAACTTTCAATGTAAGCGGTCACTGTAGATGTGCCCATATAGGCACCAACCACAGAGGTTGCAGAGTCAGTAATCAACGCTTGCTTCATACGCGGAAAACGACCACGTTTATCGGTAAAACCACATTTCTCTGTTACACCTATCATGGTGCCAGAACTATCGAACAAGCTCACCAAGGCAAATGAGAAAATAACGCCCATCAGCGCCACATCAAGTGATCCAGCCAAGTCTAACTGACCGAAGGTATTAGCAATGCTCGGCGGCATAGACACAATACCGGTGTACTCAATATCACCCATCAAGGCCGCTATGGCGGTCACAATAGCAATAGACACCAGCACTGCAGAATGAATGCCGCGAGAGGCCAAAATAACGATAATAAAGAAGCCTAGCGCGCCCAAGACACATTGTAGCGAGCTCAAATCACCGACCGTGATCATAGTTGCAGGGCTTGCCACCACTATCCCCGCGTTACTAAAACCGACCATAGCGATCAGTAAGCCAATACCGCTAGGAATACCGATGCGCAGACATTTGGGAATGTTAGTTAAGATCCACGAGCGGATCCCGAGTAAGGACACTATGGCAAAACAGACTGCGCCCCAAAAAATGGTGCCCATACCGACTTGCCAACTGACGCCCATACCGACTACGACGGAGAAGGCAAAAAACGCATTCAGCCCCATGGCTGGTGCCAATGCTATCGGTAAGTTAGCAATCAAGCCCATACCAATACAGCCAATCGCACTGATCATACAAGTCACCACAAATACCGCACTGGCATCCATTCCTGCTGCAGAAAGGATTTGCGGGTTCACAAATACGATATAAACCATGGTCATAAAGGTGGTGATGCCGGCAATGACTTCGGTTGATACTGTAGTGTTATGGGCTGATAGTTTAAAAAAGCGCTCTAGCAACCCGCCTTTAGCTGGCACCTGCGCGGCATTAACTGCGGCTGCGTCAAGGTTGTCGTTACCAACAGAGTTGGGTTTGTTGCTTGCGGTACTCATGAATAGATTGTTTCCATCTTTAACTCAGCGAATCTGCGCCCCAAACAGTAGGTATAAAGTGTATCGCGCTAACTTTTTAGTAAAAAACGCACGCACTTAATCGCCAGAAATATGCTTTCTGCCGACGACGACTTATTGATTATGATATGACATTACGAGATGGCGATATTGTAGGCTACGAGCCCCTTAACCATGAGTGATTAACTTCACATATTTCAGAGTTAATTTGAAAACAACCAATCTTGGCAATGCAAGCCTAAATAAGGCTTATGAATGATAGCTGCTATCAATATTGCTGCGAAAGCCGAGTGCACAATCATGCCAAGTACTGCTTTCACGGTGGTCAGTCTCAACAAGCACAGCAAGAACCGATCGTCACTCTTAATGCCATAGTCGTTAATAGCATTAATAACATAGACGTTAAAGCCGAAACCACTACTAAATCAGCAAGTGAAATAGTCGTATGCGAGCAACTAAGTTGCGCCAGTAGCCAAGCCCCAACGGCGGAACCGATAAAGGCTGCGAGCCCTCGTAAGAGCCCAGCGCAGATGCCACAGTCTGTGGTCAACTATGACAAGACCTGCTTTAGCGCCTAATTTTTGGTGGCACTACGACTGGGGTTAACGGTTACAGCGGCCTATTATAGTAGCGAGTACCTTATCTGCGCTTCTGTTCTTGGGGCAATCATGTCGACCGTTTACGGCCTAAGCTTGCGTAATGAACGCCGCAACCTAAAAACGGCAAATCAGGTAATTAAACCTATCATGGACATCCTATATCGGGTTCGCGATGGTAAGCAGCAACTTTTAGCCTTCTTACATAAGCTTAGCTAGAATAAAACGAGAGTTAATCTTGAAAGCCAGCAATCAATTGCTGGCTTTATTATTTGTCCTATTTTATAGGTTGCCAGCCTATCGGCATAAACATACCTTTGCTCTGCTTCTATTGTGGGATAGGTTTTTTTTCAACTTCGCGTTTAAGTTCATCGGCTTTTTTACGGGCTTCATTTTCATATTTATCAGCATCTTTTCTCACTTCGAACGCATCCTTGTCAGCCCTGCGCATATCCTCGCTCATATCTTTACGGGCATCACGCTCATACTTATCGGCATCTTTTCTCGCCTCGATCGCATCCTTGTCAGCCCTGCGCATATCCTCATTCATATCTTTGCGGGCCTCACGCTCGTATTTATCGGCATCCTTTCTAGCGTCTTGTGCCTCTTTCTTAGCTGCTTTCATATCCTTATCAGCCACTTTACGTGCTTCACGATCATACTTATCGGTATCCTTTCTAGCGTCTTGTGCTTCTTTCTTAGCAGCTTTCATGTCCTTATCAGCCGCTTTACGTGCTTCACGATCATACTTATCGGCATTCTTTCTTGCCTCGCGCGCCTCTTTAGCTGCCTGTTTTTCTTCTTTTCGCAGCGTTTTGTCTAGCTCTTGCTGCCCCTTATTCAATTCTTTTTGCGCTTGTTTTTCGGCTTTTTGTGGTGGCTCTGCTACTGCACTTGGTGCGAGCACCAACGAGGTCGATACTAGCAGTACACTGACTAGTTGTGTGGCTGTCATCTTCAAACTCCTTTTAGCTTAACCTAAGCAACTGAATAAATGAGTAATTAACTAAGTAATTGACTAAGTAACTGTCTAAGTAACTGTCTAAGTAACTGTCTAAGTAACTGTCTAAGTAACTATAGCTCTGTCGGTAACATTTCAAGCTGCTGCTACCAAAAGAGCAAAATTGAATCATTCAAGTATAGTCAAAATATCAGCGTTAAACGCTTTATCCTCTGTAACTAAGAGCCTAATAGACTTGGGGTTTGTTGCGGACAATTTATAAAAAAAGATTAATGTGAAAACTCCGCGTTTTTTCTATATATGGGATATCTAAAACATAAATAAGTGTGGCAGTATATTCAGCCACAAAGGCATAGCCATAAAAATAAATCAATAAAAATAAAAAGTTAGCAACAAACTGGTGTTTTTTTTATAACGCCTTTATCTATTTTCTAGGAGTCATATGAATACAGTCTTTACCATTGGCGAACTGGAATCGTTTTTAATTGCGATTCTGGTGCTTTTCATAGGTCATACGGTTAACCGCTATGTTCCACTGCTTAAGAAATACAATATCCCCGAACCCATTGTTGGTGGGCTTCTAATTGCAGCCCTTATCACTGTGCTGCACTTTAACAATATCACAGTGGCATTTAGCCTCTCGATGCAAAACACCCTAATGCTGATGTTCTTTAGCACCGTAGGATTAGCCGCAAACTATAAGTTATTACTCAAGGGCGGTAGTAAAGTATTCCAATTTCTCGGTGTCGCCTCACTGTTTATCGTTATTCAAAATATCGTCGGCATTAGCTTAGCGAACCTATTGGGTCTAGAGTCTTTCATGGGCTTACTAGCAGGTTCTATTACCCTTTCAGGTGGCCACGGTACCGGCGCGGCCTGGGCGGATACCTTCCAAAGTGAATATGGTGTCAATACCTTAGAGTTTGCTATGGCTGCTGCCACATTTGGTTTAGTCATGGGCGGGATTATCGGCGGACCTGTGGCGCAACGGCTTATTAATAAAAATAACTTAGTATCAAGTTACGGTGTGGGTGGAAATCATCATACCGACCACCCAGATCTGGTAACTTATGATCAGCTTGAAGAGGACAGAGTCACAGCTAAAAGTGTATTAGAAGTCCTGTTTATCATGCTGTTGTGTGTCGCGGGCGCGAAATGGACTAGCGCCATTATTGAAGCCCTAGGAGCGAGCTGGCTCAAGATGCCTGAGTTTGTCTATGCGCTGTTTATTGGCGTAATGATTACCAACTTAACTGAAATATCTCGCGGCTACAAAATCAACAGTGAATGTGTTGACGTACTGGGCTCAGTCTCGCTAGCGCTGTTTTTATCTATGGCTTTAATGAACTTAAAGCTTTGGGAGATCTTTGATCTCGCCATACCGCTACTTGCCATCTTAGTGGTACAAACAGCCGTGCTGGCGCTCTTTGCCTATTTTGTGACATTCAGAATAATGGGCAGTAACTATGATGCAGCAGTAATGGCGGGGGGCCATTGCGGTTTTGGCTTAGGCGCAACGCCTACTGCAGTGATGAACATGGGTGCGCTAGTATCAAGAACAGGCCCATCACCACAGGCCTTTATGGTGGTACCGATTGTGGGCGCTTTCTTTGTTGATATCGTTAACGCGTTGATCCTCAAAGGCTTCATGATTTTTATTGGCTAGGTTTCAATAGCAAACTGTATTCTAGCCGCAAAAAAGCCAGCGATTAACGCTGGCTTTTTTATCACAGTTTCTAGTCTCAGCTTGTACCGTCTCAGTACTCCCTAGCACCTTTCTTTGCCTTTTCTAGAACCTAAGACCTTACTCGTCCCATAATCGAAACGTTCTGTAGTGACCTAGTCACGTTCGCTAGGCCGTTCCACTCTTCTAAAACCATCTCATGTAACGTCTCAGCTCTTCCTAGGAGCTCGCACCTAGGACCTTCTTTCCCGCCTCAACTTGTCCGGCTTTTACTTGCTCAACCTTGGCATAGTATCTAGAAAGCTTGATATAGATAAGTAAGGATAAAAATATCACCCCACCACCAATAAGCTTTTGGCTTTCAAGGGATTCGCCTAGCACTATCACGCTAAGGATCAGCGTCCAAATCGGTTCTAAGATCATCAAAAGCGCGGCGGTTTCCATACTCACCTTATATTGACCCATCGTCTGTAATAGGTATCGCACAGACGTTGCGATTAAGGTAGATATGGCAAACCAGATAATCAGGTTACTCGAAAACACTATGGTGTGAGGCTGAGTAAAAATCGCATATACCACGCCCACAACCCCCACAACAAACAGCTGCAAGCAGATAGAAACAAGCGGTTTTAAGTTGCCACTGATTCGTTTATTCAGCACGAAATGTACCGACAGTAAAGACGATGCTAGCAAGAACAACAACTGGCTCACTTGCATATTCCAGCCGTTGGTTAGGCTAAGTAGCATCATGCCGCTAATACTCACGGGCAGTGCAATCCAAAAGGCGCGGTTAGGCTTAATTTGAAACAGTAACCAAGCCGTAAGCGGGGCTATAATCATCGCTAAGCTCATGATAAACGCGCCTTCAGATAAGCTCTCACTGATCGACACTGCGTATATCCAAACCTGCAATGCGCCGCCTAGAAATACACCGACACCACAAGCCGATAGCACTTGCTTCAAGCTCAATTTAAGCAAGCTTTTATAGCAAAATGGCACCAAGATCAGGCTTGCCAATATAAAACGCGTCCCAATAAAGACCTCGCCAGGCATCGATTGCACCACAATTTTTGAGGCTACCCACCCCACAGCGGCCAACAAGGTGGCGATAAATAGATACAACACTCCGCGCATTAATAGCACTCTTAAATAGAAGGCCTACAGCCAATTAGCAAATGGGATTAGGTGGTATAGCATGGGTGAAAAGTAATTCTTTCACCGTGCTAATAACAAAAATAGCAATCCCATTTACATGGGATTGCTATTGGCTTGTCGTGCTATTTTAAAGTAAGAACCGCTATTAACGCTACAGATTATACTCAGTGTAATCCGTTAAGCCTTTTTCAGCGCCGCCAAACAAGGTTGCCGGATCATGAGCGGCCAAAGGATAGCCATGCTTTATGCGATTAGGTAAATCTGGGTTAGCCACAAATGGACGACCAAAACCAATCATATCGGCAAGGCCATCAGCAATGGTTTGCGCCGCTTTGTCTGCGTCATATTTACCGGCATAAATCAAAATACCATCAAATGCAGCACGCACTGCATGTTTAAAGCTTTCTGGTGTTTCTGGCGCATCATCCCAGTCCACTTCAGCAAGATGTAAATAGGCAATCCTATGCTTATTGAGCAGCGCTGCCGCTGCGGTATACGTCTCTTCAGGGCTCGCATCCACTGTGCCGTTGAGTGAGGTAAATGGCGCTAAACGCACGCCCACTTTGTCGCTGCCAATAGCATCTACCATGGCGGCAACGACTTCATCTAAAAAGCGTAAACGATTTGCAATGCTGCCACCGTATTCATCGGTGCGATTGTTCGCTTCAGAATCAATAAACTGATTCACCAAGTAACCATTAGCTGCGTGCAGTTCAATGCCATCAAAACCTGCTTCTACGGCATTTAATGCAGCTTGTCGGTACTGACCTATAACCTGTTCAATATCGTCCTTGGTCATTGCTCGTGGCTCAACCACCTCAACAAAACCTGGCTCCTCAGTACCATTATCGATAAACACTTTAACGCCTTCAGCTTTTAATGCTGATGAAGAGATAGGTTGCTCGCCGCCAATATTATCAGGATGAGTAACACGGCCTACATGCCATAATTGAGCAAAAATCACTCCGCCTTTTGCATGTACTGCGTCGGTAGTTTTCTTCCAACCGGCAATTTGCGATGGGCTATAAATACCAGGCGTCCAAGCATAACCTTGGCCCATTGGTGAGATTTGCGTGCCTTCGGCAACAATTAGACCCGCCGATGCTCGCTGAGCGTAATAAGTGGCCATCATATCGTTAGCTTCATTACCCGGCTGACTCGCTCGCGAGCGGGTCATTGGTGGCATCACAATACGGTTATTAAGAGTATGTCGGCCAAGCTGTACGGACTGAAATAATGCATTTTTCATCTTAAGTTCCTTATCAATAACCCGCTGTATTTACTCTTATAGACGCGCTCTGCTGCATGGCTATCTTGTTCGCCTAAATTGGCTATTAATCTGCTTACGCTACTGATCCGGCTTTAATCCAACAGGATCAGTTCTATTTGGTATCCATCAGGGTCTAGCCCAAATGCGATATGCGGCTCTTGCTAGTTTGTCTCTTGCTAAGAGATTATTGCTAATAGTTTATGGCCGTCATATTAAGACAATTTAGATAAGATGAATAATTATGATATTTTCTGATAACAATAACTTTTTGTTATTAAGAGTTGTACTCAATCTTGCCGATGCAACCTATCCTGACACTGGGTCCGTATCAGCAGCATAAACAAAAAAGCGAACCTTCTGTAAAATACAAAAGATCCGCTTTCAACTATCTTATTACTATTGTTTTAAGCCCAATATGGCTTAAACAGTATAAAGACCTATCACTTAGCGATTAAGACTGGGCTCTACTGAGCCGCTTTCGCTCGTGCACTGTGCAGCTTTTTATAGCTTTCAATCAGTCTTAGATGTGGCTCGATGCCTTCAAGCGCCATGCTGGTTTTAGTTAAACCATAAAAACGCACGTCACCATTAACAGTACCAACGACATTATTCATCACTTCTTCACCAAACATACGCTTGAAGTTATAGATGAAGTGTTCAAGCTCAAGCTCTTCGTCCATCTCAACTTCAAGCACAGCACTAACCGCTTGATAGAATAAGCCACGCTCAACCGTGTTGTCGTTAAACTGTAAGAAACTATCGACTAGCTCCATCGCCTCTTCTGCGGCGCCAAGTGCTAGATAGATTAAGATCTTAAGCTCGATAATAGTTAGCTGACCCCAAACGGTATTTTCATCAAACACAATACCAATCATGGTGCGAATGTCGGTGTAGTTATCTAGCTGACTTTCTTCTAAACGATTCACTAAGTCCACTAACTCTTCATCACTTAATGAGTGCAGATTTAAAATATCTTCGCGGTACTCCAGCGCCTTATTGGTGTTATCCCAAATCAAGTCATCAACTGGATACACTTCAGAAAAATCAGGTACTAGCATACGACATGCTGACGCACCTAACTGGTTAAATTCAGCGGTATAAACCTCTTTACCTAAGTCAGCCAAAATGCCAAATAAGCTGTCAGCTTCTTCCTGGTTGGTACCAGAGAAATCCCATTCGCAGAAATCAAACTCAGCATTGCTGCTAAAGAAGCGCCATGAAATCACACCGGTTGAATCGATAAAGTGTTCAACAAAGTTTTCTGGCTCAGTTACCGCCATGCTGTTAAAGGTTGGCTTTGGCACATCGTTCAAACCTTCAAAGCTACGACCTTGCAATAGCTCGGTTAAGCTGCGCTCTAACGCCACTTCAAAGCTTGGATGCGCGCCAAATGAGGCAAATACGCCACCGGTTTTCGGGTTCATTAAGGTCACACACATCACCGGGAATTGACCTCCTAATGATGCATCTTTAACCACTACCGGGAAGCCTTGCTCTTCAAGACCATTAATGCCAGCTAAGATACTTGGGTACTTTTCGAGTACTTCCATTGGCACTTCTGGCAGGACAATTTCTTGCTCGATGATTTGGCGTTTAATCGCACGCTCAAAGATCTCTGACAGACACTGAACCTGCGCTTCTTGGATATTGTTACCCGCGCTCATACCGTTACTTAAGAACAAGTTCTCAATCAGGTTTGATGGGAAGTAAACCGTCTCGCCATCTGAATGACGGGTGTAAGGAATAGTACAAATGCCGCGGTCGATATTACCCGAGTTGGTATCAATCAGGTTAGAACCCGCAAGTTCACCTTCTGGGTTATAAATGTCTAAGCAGTATTCATCAAGCATACCAGCAGGTAATGAGTCGTCGTCTTCCAACGCAAACCATTTTTCGTTCGGGTAATGTACGAACTCGCTATTAGCAATCTCTTCACCGAAGAACTGATCATTGTAGAAAAAGTTACAGTTTAGACGCTCGATAAATTCGCCCAATGCCGAACATAGTGCACTCTCTTTCGTCGCGCCTTTACCATTGGTAAAGCACATAGGTGATGCCGCATCACGAATATGTAGCGACCATACATTAGGAATAATGTTGCGCCATGATGAAATCTCAATCTTCATGCCTAAATCGGCAAGCATACCAGTCATATTAGCAATGGTTTGCTCAAGTGGCAGATCTTTACCCAAAATATAGGTGCTAGCATCGCTATCACTTTGCCCCATCAGCATTGCATTGGCATCTGCATCTAGGTTTTCAACAGTTTCAATCTTAAACTCAGGGCCAGTTTGTACCACTTTTTTCACGGTACAACGCTCAATTGAGCGCAAAATGCCTTGGCGGTCTTTATCTGAAATATCGTCTGGCAACTCAACCTGGATTTGAAAAATCTGGTTATAGCGATCTTCAGGATCAACAATGTTGTTCTGCGACAGTTTGATGTTCTCTGTTGGAATATCGCGCGCCTTACAATACACCTTAATGAAATAGGCCGCACACAAGGCAGATGATGCTAAGAAGTAATCAAATGGACTCGGTGCAGAGCCATCGCCTTTATAGCGGATTGGCTGATCGGCGGTGACGGTAAAGTCATCGAACTTGGCTTCTAATCTCAAATTATCGAGAAAGTTAACTTTGATTTCCATTGAATATGATTTCCACTTTGTTGCGAGCGTTGCCCTTGGCACAGATATCAGCCTGTCACACAAGCATCTAGCTTAATTGTGGATCCAGACTGGGTATCAGCCCTGAGGCCAAATAAACGAATTGGGGGAATTATCGGTGTTTTTGGCGCATTAGTCTTGGGTTAATTACACAAAAGCTCAGATTCACAGCACTGACATCTAGAATAAGCATTGTCAATCAGTATCAAGCTGCGCGCTCATCGAGTTTTTTGCTTCCCAAAGCTTATTGATTCTTATCGGTCTCGCGCTTCACTAAGATAAACGTGAGGTACATTTTCGTCGGCAGTGACAGCACCATGCCAAATGCCACGCAAACGGCACTAATGATAATCCCGGTTACGCCCATAGCGTGGATGGTGTCGTTGAAGTTATGCAGGTAAATCCCAAGCAAGATTAAACATAACCCAATTCCGATACAGGTTTTAAGAATTAAGATTAGCTTTTGGTCTGTGACTTGACTATCTGACACCACGTCGCTCCTTACAATCAGCCTCTTGTAATCAGCTGTTTGCAATGAAGCTCTTGGCAATAAACCTTTTACACTAAACAATGTATGATTATGGCGACACGGTGTTTTTTTGTGCTGATGTAGATCAAGTTTAGTTAAGCTAGCGCTAATTAAAGCTCACTCTGTACAACCGCAAAGCCCTCAATATAAAACTGCAAATAGTCTCTAAGCTGTTTGTTAAAGCTATTTATTCAAGCTACTTGATAACTCGACTTGTGATGGCTGGTTAACCAAAGGCTATCTAATAACTTCACGATTAAAGACCTTTAGCTAAAAGAACTGGCGATTAATGGCCATCTATCGGCAGCGTTACCAAGGCTTTATCTGGCTTGGCATAACTTAAACGTGCCAACCTTTGTGTTTGGTGATAGCTATCAAGCCCTGATACCGCAACACTTTCCAGCGCTTCAATATCAATATAGCCATCGTCTTTTAGGCCTGACTCATCAACCATAATATGAGTGATTTCGCCTATCACTAAGATAGTACCGTTAATTGCCAGTGGCATTATCTCTCGTAGGTCAAGCGAGAATTTAAGCTGACTTTGCGCAACAAAAGGCGCCTCAATACCAGCAACAAATTCAGCTGATAGACCGACTTTATCGAATTCTGACACCTCTTCGGCATAACGCGCTGAAGTCTGATGTGCCTGACGATAAATATTGGCTGACACATGGTTAATGGTATAGCAGCCCATTTGCTCAATATTGCTTAACGTATCGCGCGGTACGCTATCGGGACGAATAACCATCCCCATCAGTGCTGGGCTAGCGCCGAGATGAAAACACGAGCTAATTATCGCCACATTGTTATGTCCGTCTTCACTTATCGTTGCGACTAAATTGGCACTTTTAAATCCTGATAAACTATTAATCAAGCGTGCGCGCACGCGTTGCTCCATCTGCTCAATGTCGTCAAACCCAATATGTTTCATTATCAATATCCTTATAAATTGTCGATAAGGGCGAGTAAATGCTTAGCCCGCTGTAAAATAAGTTGCTGTGTTTGCTCTGGCTTTTTCAGCCAATTGGCGTAAACCATACGTGTGCGTGGATTAGCGCTGAAGTCATCAATATGCTGCTGCAAAAAATGCCAATACAGCGCATTAAGTGGGCAAGCATTATCGCTATGACTTTGTTTAACCTCGTACTGGCAACCACTGCAGTAATCACTCATTTTATTGATGTAGTTACCGCTCGCGGCATAAGCTTTAGAGCCCACAATGCCGCCATCGGCAAATTGACTCATGCCACGGGTATTCGGCATCTCTACCCACTCGATAGCGTCGATATAAATGCCAAGATACCAAGCGTCCACTTCATCAGGATCGATACCGGCGATTAAGCAAAAGTTTCCAGTAACCATTAAACGCTGAATATGGTGGGCGTAGGCATAATCGAGGGATTGTTTAATCGCGTGCTGCATACAGTTCATTTTAGTGTCGCCATCCCAAAACCAGCTTGGCAACTGACGATTAGCAGCAAGGTGATTAAGACTGGCGTAATCTGGCATATTGGCCCAATACACGCCCCTTACAAACTCGCGCCAACCTAGAATTTGCCGAACAAAACCTTCAATTTGCGCCAAGGTGATGGCGCCATCACTTTGCTCAAAATAGCCAATGGCAGTGTCTATCACTTGTTGTGGGCTTAACATTTTGGCATTGAGCGCAAACGACAACCGCGAGTGATACAGGCTCCACTGTTTTTTGTATTCTGCAGTCGTGACTTGTTCGACTTTGGCGTCTGAACCGGGTGCTAGCGCTAACTCGCCCATGGCAGGCGCTGCGGTCATATCTAACTCATGAGTCATCGCATCTTGGAAGCGACCAAAATTGACTAAACAGTGACGACAAAAAAACTGCAATAGTTCATTAGCTTGTTTGCGTGTAATCGGCCACAACAGCTCTTTGTGAGCTGCACCAATAGTGGTGACATGATGGCGCTCTAGCCTACGCAATATGGCGCTGACATCGTTAGTAAACATCAGCGGCGCTGGCACAGCGTCAAAGTCGTTTTTTTTAAGCTTCTGCCGATTATCAGCATCATAATTCCACTGGCCACCAGCGGGTTCATCACCTTGCATTAATAGATTAAAACGGCGGCGCAGCTTGCGGTAAAAGTGCTCTAAACGATGCTTTTTATCTGCGGTAAAATAATCACGAAGTTCGGCATCTGCCAAATAAAAGTGCTCGGTTTCAAACGCGAGACTGGTAATCTCAAGCGAAGCAGCAAACTGCGACAACTGCTGACGCAGCCGATATTCATCAGGTAATTGATACTGAAACTCATTGATTTTATTCTGGTTAATTAACGCAGCTAAAAGCGCTGGTAAGTTCGGATACTGTGCAGTGTCATCAAGAGTAAGGTGCAGCACCTGGTGCCCTGCTTGTTGTAAGGCTTTTGCAAAGGCCTGCATCGCAGCAAAAAAAGCACACACTTTTTGCACATGATGCTTGGCATAATCAGTCTCTTGATGCAGTTCGGCAATCACATACAAGGTCTTATCATCTTGCTGCTGATACCATGAGTGAGCGGCGTTAAGCTGATCGCCTAAGATCAACCGTAAAGTGGTAAATTGCTGATTATGTTGATTCATACATCATTCCTTTACTGCAGAGCATCTTTGTTTTTTAAGCTCTGCTTTTGCCCTGCGCAGCGCTTAGAGCAATACTTAACCTGCTGCCAGTCTTTACGCCATTTCTTGCGCCAGCTAAATGGTCTTTCACAGACTAAGCAGATTTTTGATGCCAACGGATTATTACTCAATATCAAATTCCCTCCACTCAGTCGCTGGCAAAATCAACCCACAGCGCTAATAAACACTAATACGCACAGGTGAGCGTTACAGATTACTCTTGCTAACCAAATGGCGAGCTAAAATATAAGCTATTGCGGGGAGTTGAGTTGCCTAAAGCGTTTTTCTATAAGCGAATTGAACTCATTGTAGGTCAGCCGCTTTTGATACTCGTAAGCAAAACGGCCGTGAAACAACAGCGTCATCACTAAGTCTTGATAGCCTAAATAACAGGTATAACCATCAATATCATGCCAAGCCGTTAAGCCATCTAAATGATATTTATCATCACGTTTTGTGCCGTTAGCAACCAAATGATTAAAAACGAAAAGATGTTTTGATAAAGACATAAATAACCCTTGAAAAGCTTTGGTAGTCACAGCGCTAATAACACGCAAACCACTTGCTTTGGTTGCAGTAATGAAGGCACTGATTGGCCTTTACTGGGTTAAATACGCATATACCGTCAGTCTGGTTTACAGTTTATTGCCTCATAAAAAAGGGATAAGCCGTAAAGCTTATCCCTTTAGTTCATACTGAACCTATCAATATCGAAAACGACTATTACATCGCCTGCTTTAGCATTTCAACAATGTCTTGATGCTCACGGTCTATAGCCAAATCCATTGCGCTTGAGTCATGAATATTCTGATGATGCATCGTCTTAGCAGCACCATTAGCAAGCAGTAACTCAACAATCACAGTACGTTCATTATAGTTACCAATAACAGCATGGATAAGTGCAGTGTTACCATCGTCACTGAGCGCATTACAATCAGCGCCAGATTGCAGCAATAATGCTACCACCTCGGCAGTGCTGTTGCCGGCGGCGGCCATTAGCGCGCTTTCACCTTCATCATCTAAGCCGTTTACATCTGCGCCCTTTGATAACAACAGCTGCATCTTTGACAACATACCGTTTTGGCTGGCGATATTAAGCGCTAGCGTGCCATAACTTCCCGCTTGATTAGGATTAGCACCCGACTCAAGTAGTAAGCTAACAATCTCAAGCGTACTTTTTTGGACCGCATGATTAAGCGGTTTATTCTTGTACCAATCGCCCTGATTCACGTCAGCTTCATTAGCTATCATTTTGGCTACCACTGCGGCATCTTTATCTAAAATAGCCTGAATAAGTGCAGTAAAACCATTGGCATCTAGACCATCCTTATCAAAACCATGTTCATCAAAACGATCATGGCTTTCATCGTCATCGTCATCAAAGTCATCGTCGTCTTCATCATAGGCTTTTTCATCATAGTTATAGCCTAAATCAGCGCCACTCCCCGGTTCACGCCCTTCAATGTAGTCGCTCAAACCAGGCCAATTTCCACGGTCGCAAAAGTCGTTGAACTCGACAATAGACTCGTTAGGCGACTTATCAATTAGGACTTCTAACAACTGAGTTGACCACTTTAAGGTCTCAATCGGTGCGCCTAAGCAGTTATGATGGAAAACAGCGATTTGCGCGGTAACATTATTCGCAGCAAAGGCGTCAAGTAACATGTTTGCAAGTGACTTTATCTCGTCAACTTCGCACTCAAGGCTGAGTAATAACAAGTGTTTTTCAAGTCTAAACGCATAAATATCGTCATCCAGATGATCAAGCTCTGGGATCAACATTTTTATCGCGTTATCGCTCGTGGTATTTAGCTTGATACAGATAAAATAAGGCTCATCATAACTAGCTAGCCCGGCAAGATGCTCACTTAGTACATCGTCTAGCGTTAATCCATCGAAAATATTACTGCTAAGCATGTAAACCTCATTTTTGATTCATGTCTAAAGCGAACGCATCTTTATACTGACTAACATTAAAAATACACGCCAAATTTTTTGTAGACTAGTCCCTTGCCACAACAAGTGCAAGCCGTTATTTTCAATGAAGATATTTAAAGTTACAAACTGCTTTGCTGAACAATTTAAAGGCGAATTTTGCAAAGAAAAATGCCCACGGTCTACCAGCTATCAGCCTCAAAACGCGCGGTTCTGGCCTCAGCCATGGTGCAATCAGTCATGTGCATCAACTCGGCTAAAGTGATGTTGGGATCTTGAGTGATTAAACGAGCGAGCTTTACAGCTAACGGCTCCAACTTATCGGCATGGCTCAATAAGCCGGTATCCACTTTTCGAATAAGGTAAGCAAACTCGCTACTACCTGCGCTTAATTGCACAGTTTTTAGCTGCTGACTAAAGGCCTGGATTTGCATAGCATCACCGCTTATCCCCCAGTTTCGAGAACGGCGCACACGCTTAAGCTCACAAGTAAATTGTTTAGCAACGGCTTGTGCTTGCTTTACCGCTTCGCGGCCAATTCGATGGATGAGCGAGGGAAGCGAGATAGTAATCTCATGTTTCATGGTGGTGTTTCGAGGGACCTTAAGTATTAATATCAATTAGTATAAAGATGTAATCGCTCAGCGAGAATTTAGCGCTTCAGAGGCAAGGTCATTAACGACTAAGCTATTTTTTCAGCCCTGAATCAAAAACTCAAGTGCTGCGCTTGTAACTGCTCTTGCAACAATTCTTACGAGTGCTCTTCAACAATGCGCTTAGCAATGAACAGGTAATGCCAACCAAACAAAAGTAACTATCGCTACAGCCAACTGACTCCATACTATCTTTCAAAAAGACACTAACCTAACGCAAAACTCAGTGATTTATATCGCCACAATTGAAAAACAAAACCGCTATTTATCTTGCGTTTGATGTAGATCAATAACCGCCTACGCTTTTTCAGGCCATATAAAGGTGAGCGAGATCACGGGCAGCACTCAAACTTACCTCGCAGAGCTCACACCATCGTGACATTGCGATGTTAAACAGCCGCTTATCATCATTAAACCTACAATATAGAGGTACCCTATGGAGCTACTACCAAATTGTTATACCGACTTATGCGTCAACGGCAAATGGTTTCACTACGATCATGGTACCCACTCAGTGTTCATGCTTAATGGCAGTAAACCACTGACGTTTGAGTTAAATTCATTGCCCTCAACTGAAGATGAACTCGAGATGCATTTAACTGCCATATCTTCAGATCTTATCTAAGCGCATCCAAAGCAAGCTTAGCGCTTTGCGGCTTGCCCATCACCTGAAAAGGCTCCGTCTACAGCATGAGAAACGTTGCCATTTTTATGATAATTTTATTGATATAAGTAGAAAGTTAAAAATAAGTATGGACAACGCTCAATTATCGCGTAGTATCTACCTCGCTCTGCTATTGAGAGTGATTAATGAAAAATAAGTAAAAAGTAAAATCTCAGAATTCCTTCGTTATTGTTGTTATCCTCAGTTTTCCCTTATATTCATCATCACATTAAATAATTCAATTTTTCAGTGCACCGCATACTGCGACAATTTTTATTAATTTAATATTAAGGGACACATAATGTCTAATACAACTGGTATCGTAAAATGGTTTAACGAAGAGAAAGGTTTTGGTTTCATTACTCAAGACAATGGCGGCGCTGACGTATTCGTTCACTTCCGTGCAATCACTTCTGACGGCTTCAAGACTTTGGCTGAAGGCCAAAAAGTATCTTTCGAAGTAGAGCAAGGTCAAAAAGGCCTGCAAGCAGCTAACGTAAGCGCGCTGTAACTTCGTAAGTTGACGTAAATGGTTTTATACCATTTACGTCATTTAAAACTAACGCCAATAACACTGACGTTAAAAATCAACTTCAACAAAAAACTTTAATCCAAATTTATACTGTATCTGCGAAAACATTAACATTTCAATCATCTGCTTGTTGTATATGTCATTACGTTTCTGAATCACTTCGTTATATTCTTATAAATACAAATTAAATAAAAAAAATAAGACTTATTTTAAGTTTTGCTTATTGTTAAGTCATTTTTCAAAAAGGTTAACTATGTCTCGTACATCGGGTCCAAAACGATTTTGGTTTCACCAATCTAAAAAGAAATCAGCACACACTAAAACAAACAAAAAAAGGTAATAAATGAGAGTAAATTTTAATATTTTTAAAGATAACATTTCTTGGAATGCACTAATCCACCAGCTAAATGGTGATGTACTATTACGTCATGTTCTCGTCAAGGGCAATGTCGTAGATAGAAATATAGACTTTATCTATTGTGATGAAACCTGCCAAGGTAAGATCATCAATGGCAATAACCAGCTTATCGGTAACTTTTCGACCACTCATTAGTAAGACTCGTTACGCAAGTTCAAAGTCATCAATAACGCTCTTAAGCCCTCCCCCACTTTAAGAGAAGCACCAGCCTCTATTTAGATCAATAATCTTTTTAGATCATCAATCTGTATTGCCGCAGTGGTAACCCGATGTAAAGAGCCTTGCCTACCATAGATAATGACACCATTTAGGTACACAAGACTCAACATATCACGCCAGGATTTAAGCGTGTTTTACTATATCAGCAATAAGACTGGCTCAGCAAAAGATCAGCTCAGCAGCTGCTCAGGTGCTTGATAACTAATATGTTGGTGGAATCGCACAATCAGCTCATCACGAGATTTGTCTAACGCCAATTCAGACGTGAGGCTCCTTAGCGCATCTTCAACTCGGTTCAAGTAGCGCCCAAGTGCGCCATCTTTACAATCATTAACGCCAGCGGCAATCGTAAAGCTAACCATTTCGACTAAGCGGCTACCGTCCCAATGACGAATAAACTGCTGCTCTTCGATATTAGGGTCAAAACCAAGCATTTGCACTTCGTCAGTGCCATCAACTAGATCGAATTTACTGTTACGCACAAGCGGGGTTAGCCCATTTGCAACCATGGCAATTCGTTTAAGCTGTTTGGCTGAAGCCGCCTGAATAAATACATCCTCAAGCTTCTGATACAGAGGCGTAAAGTCATTGGTCGGTTCTGGTAATATGGCCTGCTTAAGCTTACGGCTTAACGGTAGTTTGACCGTAACATAGCATAATGAACCGTGATCCTCTGGAAGCGGGCATTGTCTTGCTCTATACCTATCGCTGATTGAGCGTAGCTTATAACCATAACTCTCTTTATTGCCTTTCGCTTTAGCGAACAGATCATATGAAAGGTGCTGATGATCGCGAATTTTGATTTTTAGATTTTGCTCTGGTAACTGAGGCATCAATTTGGCAAGGAAGGTCTGCACCTTAATATGGAAATTAGCAGAGTTACTGCGAATTTCGTCACCCGTAGCCAAGAATACAATCCTAATTTTTCTTGCTCGGTAATCATCTTTACTATGAAGGCTTTGCGCTTCATGATATTCAGGATTGTAGAAGAATATGATCTGCTCTTCGGTTGGAAAGCAATATGCTTCAGCATGAAAACGCACCACAGGTAACTTATCGTTAGTGATCACATGAAGGTTATATAGCTCCTCTTGCTCCCCTAACGTAAAAATAGTGCGACTAAGAGACTCGTAACATGTTTTGTAATCCGGAAAATGAGCTAGCAACGCATCTGTTACTATGATCTCTGCAGTAATGTACTGATTGGCTCGAACGCCCTTGGGAATGTACACTTTCTGCTGATGGCTAAGGGACATAAATACTCCTTGTATTAAGTTAATACATATATATCTTGGTGCCAATAGTAGCGATATTTTTTGACAAAGATACTACGATAGAACACTCTTTTTACTAGTTAGAAACATAATACGCTTTGAATCTGATTTATTTCTTAAAATCGATATATAAAGACATTTCAAATAGTCATTAAATCCGCCAAGTCATATCCAATTAAATAGCCTCAAATACGCCTATTAACGCTCATCCTGTAACTATTACGCTATAACTATCACTCGGTAAAAAGTGTATTCAAATTTTAATCTATCAAGGTATAAGCAACTCTAATCACAAAAACACCAACAAAACAAAAGCGATACAAGTCACCATTAGCCACAACCGCTATTTACCATCCAATAACAAACATTTAATATGCGGTTTATTGAAAGTTGTAGAGCGTGTTTAGAATGCAGAAGTCTTCTCTTAAAATAAAACTGTTACTAACGACGGCCTTAATAATAGTGTTGTCATTACTCCTTATTACTTGGGTCGGCATTACGTCAATGCAGACGACGGCTACGGAGTCACAGCAGTTGTCGGCAGATAGTTTACAGCGCATTACTCAAGCTAAACTGGATGAAATTGCCGCCAAATCAGCCGTCATTATTGAAAGTCGTTTAAACGGTGCATTTATGGTGCCGCTAACCTTAGCTGAGCTATTAGCCAGTAGTTCATCACATGCCGATGGCAATGTATTTTCCCGAGTTCAGGTTAAGGCGCTTAACCAACAATTCCTCAACGCTAACTCTCAGGTGAGTGCCATATACAGCCAGTTTGAACCCAATGGCTATGATCAAATTGATAGCCAATTTAAAGGAGATTTAACCCATAGTTCTGATCAAGGCACGCTTGAAATCTATTGGGTGAGAGAAGATGGAGAGTTAGCTTTTTATCCTGTCGACGATCCAGATGAAAAGTACCTAGATACCAGAGATGAGTTTGGCCAGCGAGAAGCCGAGTGGTATTTATGCAGTAAAGAGACCGGCAAGCCCTGTACTATAGAGCCTTACTGGTATGAGCTAGAGGGCGGAGAAAAAGTTCTAATGACCACCTTAGCGGCCCCCGTGACAGCCGGAGGTCAGTTTAGAGGCTTAGTCGGAGTAGATATAAACTTACCCTTATTACAAAAAATGATTGTGGCAATCGCCGCCGATCTCCCGCAAGCACAAGTCAATCTATTAAGTGAACAGCAGCGCTTAGTGGCAAGCTCTAATCACAGCAAACAGTTAAACCGCCCACTGACCGAGGCCGACACACAACTGGCAAAAGAGTTACAGACTGCAAAGGTAAACAGCCCTGACTATCTGACCACAGTAGCAAAAATCAATATTAGCGCCTCTAATACCGAGTGGACATTAGTCATCCGCCAACCTAAAGCTGTGGCACTGGCTGATAGCCAAACCTTGATAACGCAAATGAAGCAAGCAACAGAAGCAACAGCAGTAAAAATGGTCACTTACTCGCTGATTGCACTAGGTCTGGCTATGGTGCTGTTATATCTGTTTGTTAACAGTTTTGTGAAGCCCATGTCACAGATGGCGCAAAAGTTCGATAGCCTATCTAAGAGTGATGGTGATTTGACGCAAACTCTTGATATAGAAAGTCATAAAGAGCTCATCACCATGGCAAGTGGCTTTAACGCGTTTGCAGAAAAACTCAAGTTGATGGTGTTATCGATAAAAGGCCAGTCGAAACAATTAACTCAAGAAGCAACCGAACTGTCTAAAACCGCCCTAGCGACCCGAGTCGCCACTGAGAACCAGAAGCTCGCCACCAGCAGTATAGCCGCTGCTGTAGAAGAGATGTCGACCACGTCAAATGAAGTGGCAAATTTAGCCACCGATGTCTCTAACGGCGCAGGGGAAGCATTTGAATTTTTGAAGAACACTCATGGCAGTGTCGAAAACACGACTAATGAAATTAATGCACTCGCTGGCGAGATGAGCGTTGCATCTGAGCAAATCGCGCGAGTTTCTCAGCAAAGTCATAATATCAATACCATATTAGAAACCATTCGAAGTATTGCCGAACAAACCAATTTATTGGCATTGAACGCCGCGATTGAGGCTGCGCGAGCCGGTGAACAGGGACGTGGTTTTGCTGTTGTGGCTGATGAAGTACGCACTTTAGCTGGGCGAACTCAGGCATCCACCACTGAAATAGACAGCTTGATTAATAGCTTACAGCACGATGTTAGCCTTGCAGTTGAGCAGATAGATGCCAGTCAGCAACGAGTTAACCGAACCGCCGATGAAACTCAACAAAGCTATCAACAGTTAAGTGAAGTCACTGAAAGAATTAATCAGATTAATTCCAGTGTGCTCCAAGTCGCGACAGCGGCAGAGCAACAATCTGCCGTCAGCGTGGAGATCAGCGAGAAAATCACTCACATCAGTGACTCAGCTGATGAATTATTAGCGCTCGCAAGTGAAGTGGACTTAGTCAGCGACAAACTACAGAGTGTGGTGAATGAGCTAAATGAGGATCTGTCGACGCTAAAAGTTGAATAGTAAATACCTTATCAACTGAAAACAATAAGGCTCACCGTTTACGTGAGCCTTATTCGTATTGCTAGGTATCGAATACGCTGGTCACCATTACGCTCAGCCTCAATACCTTGCTATAACAGCTTATTAAGTACAAACCTGATTGCGGCCTTTCTTCTTCGCTTTATATAGGGCAACGTCAGCTCGCTTCATGGTTTGATCAAAGTTTTCACCGCTTTGGTGCTCAGCAACACCAATAGAGATGGTGACACTCACCATTTTAGTTTTTTGCTGGGCCTTACCACGTGTGGCTTTTGATTGGCTCTTTCGCTTCTCATCTCGCAGCACGATATCATATTCTTCTATCGCCTCGCGCACCTCTTCAAGGTAATCAAGCGTCGATGATGCGTCTTTACGAGGGAAGACAATGGTGAACTCCTCACCACCGTAACGGAAAGCCTTGCCACCACCGCGAACGCCGCCGATTTTACTCGAGACTAACTTCAACACCTGATCACCCACATCGTGGCCATAGGTGTCGTTGAACTTCTTAAAGTGATCGATATCCAGCATCGCAACACTGTATTTACGGCCAAGTGAAAGCACTAAATTATATAGCGCGCGACGCGAGGCAAGCCCAGTCAGTTCATCGCGATAGGCTAAAAAATAAGAGTCGGTCAGAACCGTCAAAATGTAAATAGTGGCTAATGCCGTCATCGAAATAGACTGCGGCAGTAATGCTGGCGAAATAAAGTGTATAGCCCAAAGCACCAAGGTGATGAAGATGGAGGTGTTAACTAAGTTTGCCTGCCAAACCCCACGAATAAACACTAACGCGACGCAGAGATACAATGGGGACTGTATGCGAATATCTACATTCAAGGGTTCAATAAGATAAGAGTCCAGCTCCGTATTAAATTGTGTGTTAGCCCAGATCCAAACGAAAGCAACCAAAAAGCTCAGTATTATCCCAAGCCCTCTCACCAAGCTATGTGGAGACAAAAGCCCCCTGTCTTTAATGAAAGCAAACCAGGTGATGGTGAACGCTCCCCCCAGTAACAGCAGATCCGAATGCTGACTCACTGCTAGCTTGCCAAAGAAAACACCCGACGAACACAGATAGTAAGCCAGCATTAACAGCGCCAGATACGCTAAGCGACTTCGGTTAAATTGCAGTGCAATCACAACTCCAGCTGGTAGCAACCAAAAAGGAAGTTGTTCAATCCTCCCTTGCCAAACCTGCAGCTGAGCTTGATAGATCTCACTCATCATCAGAGCCAGCGCAGTGAATAGAAGAGGGATAAAGAAATAGCGGCAACTATGGTAAAAAGCAGACAAAACAAACCTCTATATAAATCTAATTAAATGCATAACACTGCAATGACAGGGTTAAATAATCAGCTCAATAAGCAACATCGAGTCATCGAGGTAAGTAAAGAGCAGCTGAACATAGCCCTATAAGTCGACACTTTTTGAATAAGATGAAGCCAAGCGCCATTATACTCGCAACAAGGGCGAAATAACGGACTTAGGTACCAAGTTAATGCCGCCGATGACATAGGGCGAATGGATAGGCGCTATATGGCTAGCTAGGATGCTTGCTCGGTTTTAGTCTGAGGTTGAATTAACTGCAATATAATCAAACCCAGCATCACCGAAAATAAAATAGACCCAATTCGAATAAAATCATTATGCAGTGCATAACCCCCACTCTCAGTAATGCCTTTATAAAGCAAAATCACATAGCCACAATATAAGACTTGAAAATTATTGTTACTAGCGTGTTTTTTCATCGCATACATCCCCACCAACATGGCACAAACGATAGCGATGCCTAACTGCACGATAATGTTAACTTCAAAGGCTGCTGCCAACAACGGAGGTAAAGCAAACAACAGCCCAACACTGTTCATGATAAGACGGTTAATACCATAGCTTACCCCCCTCATCGGGTTAGGGTCCTTAATCACATTCGTTAAAGTGATCGCCATAAGTGCCGCTTGAGATAAGTTTAAGTCGATAAAGACCCACAAAAAAATAAATGAGCAAGCGGCTTTAAACAAAAGGTGCCAAATCTCCGTCTGCGCCGCCCCCTCTGGAACGGTTTGAGTTGTCGCGATAACCTCACCGCCAGGAAATAATAGAAAGGCAATACAGACCGTGAAACCGGCATAGATAAGCTCTAAAAATAGTCCTTTAGGCAGTTGAGTGATATCAAGCCCTTTTTGGCGGCTAAATACCGTCACTAACACCAAAGAAAGCAGCATAAACGAAGATACGATATCCGCTGGGTTTTCACGCGCCCTTTGCATGCACCAATAGAAGGTAACAAACAGTAACAGATAATAGATTAATGGGTCATCAAATAGGTATAGGCTGATTTTACCCTGTAGCCAAGTACTGACAAACAAGATGACACCTAGCTTTAAAATCATTTTTGTAGATGGCATTTGTGAACTGATGCAAAATAAAACCGCCACCAAAGCGGGCCCGAGTAGTGGTAGACGAGTACCGTAAAAATCCTGCCAATATAATAATAAAACAGGAAATACAGCCAATCTTATCAGCGCATTGGCTCGGCTATGAAACATAGGATAAGTAGCTCCAAGTCCAAGTCCATATATCCAGCAGCGTTTCACCCATCGTCGACTGCCCAGGATAAAAACTTATCATGGCTCGAGCGCCATAACGCTGCGGTAAGGCACTGGCCTCTGGTCCGAGATTGATATTGACCGGAAAACGTTGCGAGTGTTGCAAGCCATCAGGAGAGATCAATAATCCCGTCGTTTGATCAGTTTGTAAATTGCCATTACCACTGCTGCCCCAACCTATAGATTGCACCTCACCACGAAAGGTTTGGCCGGGATAGGCATCAAATACGATTTTAACTGGAGTACCCGGTTTCAGATAAATGAGCGAGTTCTCCCTCAGCATCGCGGTGATCCAAGTGTGCTTGTTATTGATAAAGGTAATTAAAGGGTGGCCCGCTACGGCAAAGTTACCCGCAGCCAAATTAAGGTGAGTAATCACACCATCGCCAGGTGCTTGCAGGTGACAATATGACTCCTCAAGTAGCGCTTGATGGAGCTGATTTAGCGCGCTTTGTAGTTGAGGATTATTTTCTCCTTTTGGTCCAAGGGCTTTTTTTGAGCGTTCAAGCGCAGCCTTAGCTTGCACGACCATTGCTTCGGCATCTTTAAGCTGATCTTGACTGTCATCTAAAGATTGTTTGCTGATCACCCCTGTGCGGCCTAACGCCGTCATTCGCTGAGTATGTTTATAGGCATTGTCACGTTTTATTTGGCTAGCCACTAAGTTGGCTTGAGCCTCTTGGATCCCCGCCGAATCCGCCCCTAATGACAAACTCGTTTGCTGCAAGTGCAGACGAGCTGCGGTAACTTTTAGTAAAAAAGGCGCATTGTCTAATTCAACTAGGGCTTGCCCCTGACTGACCTCTGCATTATTGACCACAGATACCTTGTAAATATCAGCGGAGACTTGAGGAGTTATTTGGATCAATTGAGCGTTAATTCTGGCGTGATTATTCATGGGAGTCACACGATCAGCCCACAGCGTATAAATCCACAGTAAAAAGACCATAACTAATAAAATCCACGTGACTCGCTTAGAAGAGGCAACCGTTTTTTCCTGAGTATTTTCGGAAGCGACTTCTGCTGTATCTTTATTTGTTGGCATAATTGTTCATCTTTATTGTATGAGGAGATTGGTCTAGCCGATACACCCATAGCTGAGTCGCTGAAGCGGAAATGGTAAGCATAGGTAAATGAGCCTATTTGAAATATAGTTCAACATTAGCCTAGCTGAAGTGAAGAGAAGCAAAAGTAGTTACTATAAGATGCAAAGTAAGGTGTAAAAAATGTCCATCCTCATAAGCCATAAGCATTGTCCATAAGCATTGATATCTAACTAAAAGTGGCCGTTACCCCCATCAGATTATGTCAGCGTGCTGTCATTGACTAAGCGCAGACACAAGGGTTAACGCCTGTTTATATTGAGTTCTAGACGGGTACTGGTATGAGTTTCAGATTAAGGTTGAAATTAAGGTTTAGGTTGAGATGGAGATTTGAATGAATACTATCTTGTCGCTGTAGAGCGCAATATTGAAGGCAATGTTGCAGTAGGGAGAGGCTAAATAAGTTAAGAGGCTATATTATGTTAGGTGCCCATAAATGACAAAAAGCCTTGCCGCTTAAAACATCAGTAAACCAATGTTTTAATTAAAGACAAGGCTCAATATTTTAGCTCAACATCTCAGCCCAATATGATGGGCAGTTACTTGCGCTTATTTATAAAACGCTTCAACCTCACCCTTAACGGTAACCATCAGCGGTTGACCGCGACGGTCTAA
Organism: Shewanella sp. 30m-14; assembly: GCF_052977125.1. Taxonomy (NCBI): domain Bacteria; kingdom Pseudomonadati; phylum Pseudomonadota; class Gammaproteobacteria; order Alteromonadales; family Shewanellaceae; genus Shewanella; species Shewanella sp. 30m-14. The sequence goes on from NZ_JBRILW010000016.1 coordinate 101,106, forward strand.
GGCCTTGTGTGATGGAACTTTTACCCAGCCTTCGCTGATGCAGTATTCTTCAACATCAAAACGCTCTTTACCGTTAACCTTGATACCGATATCGTGCTCAAAAATAGCTTCCACATGATGCGGGCTACGTGGGTTAACAGAAAGACGATCAGGTAAAGTCGGTTGCGATGTAGTGTCAGTCATAATCCTGGCCTGTAGTAATAAAATTGCAGTAAATAAAAAGTGCGCTATTGTAGGCAATACAGGCCTAACGCTCAATAGCGGTTGCAATAAATGTTAGTGGACTCTCACTCATATTCAAGAAAGCTTATCGCTTCGCTCTCTCGCACTACAACGTCTCTAACGCTCACCTAACTTGCAAAGACAAAAGCTGACCTACTGTTTACACTGACTAAATATATCTAAACTGCTTTGGTACTCACGGGTTTCTACCTCCATCATGCCTAGCACCGAATGGAAAAGGTTATCGTGTGAATATGGATGACTCTTAGCCGCTTTTTCTAAACAGGCTGCATTAATATTTTTTGACTCTTTAAAGCCAGGTGACATCCACAGCATAAGAGGCACTTGAGTTTGATAGTCAGGGGCAAAACGATACGGCATACCATGTAAAAACATGCCATTCTCACCAAGGGACTCTCCGTGATCTGATATGTAAATAAGTGCTGTATTATAATTTTTTTCTAGCTTTATTAACGTGGCAATCGTATTACTGAGCACATAGTCTGTGTACAAAATAGTATTGTCGTATGTGTTAACAATTTCTTCTATGGAGCAGTTTTCAATATCGCTTCTGGGGCAATCAGGGGCAAACGTTTTCATCTGTTCAGGGTAACGTTTGTAATAGGTTGGCCCATGGCTTCCTATAAGATGAAGCACAATCATTCGATTACCATTAAGAGAGCTTATATCTTGCTCAAATGTATCTAATAAGGCCATGTCGAAACATGTGGTCCCATCGCAAAACTCGTTAATTTCGGCACGTTCTATGGTGACCTTATCAATACGGGCTGCAACGTTTTTATCACCGCCATCATTTTCCTTCCACAATAATGAAATACCGGCACGCTTTAACACATCTAACAAATTATCTTGGTTATCAGCAATACTGCGATTGAACTCTTTTCGAGTCATATTAGAAAACATACAGGGAACAGAAACCGCTGTTGCTGTGCCACATGAACTTACGTTTTGGAATGAAATGATATCAAGCCCACGGGTATATTCATTCGTTTTTCGCGGGTAACCGTTAAGTTCAATATTTTGCGAACGGGCTGTTTCACCGATAACCAGCACCGTTAATGTCGGTTTGGTTTCGGCCATGATAAGCGCTGAATCTGCCTGCTTGGCATCTAAGCCAATTTGGCGATACACGAAAGGCTCAGAAAAATAAGTGTCTTTAATATATCCAACTGAACTGTAAACAAACTGCGTCGGGATCACTAACTTTTTCAGATAGCGATTGTTACGCCCAACAGATGAGTAGTCTTGGTAGTAAAGTGCTGCAATAACCGCGATAACCATTAATGACAGCAGCATAGAGGTTACTTTCATCATTAGCATTTTCGCTGGGCTTTGCTTTATTCCTACAGGCACCATGAACACAATCAGTGCAGGTATGATCCCCATCAAAAATACCCAAAGCGTTGAGTAAGCGCTAAAGTAAGACCCTGCCTCACTGGTATCTGTTTCCGCTATATTAACTATCATATTGTAGTCAAATAGCGCGCCATAATTATAACCGGCGTAACTCACCATACTGGAAAGTATTAATAAGATAATAAAGAAGGGTTTGGCTACAATTGGCCAACTCAGTAAGTTAAAAACAAACACTAACACTGAGCAAAAAAATACCGGCAATGAAACAACAAAACCGAATTTAACACCATCAATTTGATTTAATACTTTATATAATTCAGCATATATAGGGATATTAATAACTAATGAAAAATACAGGGCCAGAGCAAAGCTAAAAAATGCGTAGGATATGCCGGAACGGAATAATTTACTGAAAGCAAGTTTCATATAACATCCCGTTACCTATAGAACGAATAGAGATATTGTTCTAACCTTTTATCACTCAAGCTCCTTCTTAAAGTCACAATACCTCCACGAGATTCAAGTATTAAAAGATTAAAAGACAAATGAAGCTCTTAGCCCCACAAAAGTACCTTTACCTTCATCGACTCTAATAACCGGTGACAAAATATACTGATCAGTTATATATGCACCGACGGCAGAGCCAAGGGCATGGGATGCAGCGTCTAACAATGCATTTTCAGCCGTATTTTCATCACGGCTGTATTGGTACAGTTCCGCCAAGCCGCCAGCGACAGCACTAACGGTAAACCCCACCCAGGCACGATTCTGTTCAGGCCAGTAGTAATCGCTTACAACCACCATTGCTCCTGCCGCGACCATGCCTCCGGCAAAATGGCTCACCTCACTACTAAAGCTGTTGTTACCTTGCGCCTTAGTATCGAAGGAAAAAAGTAACAGGCCCAATATGAATACAATTCGTAGCATTATCATTCTCTTTATCGTCTGTTTGTTTTGTCATTTTATGCTCTGTGTACAGTGTAGCAGCTGATAAGTAGATTGAATTTAGTTACACAAATAGGGGCGATTCACATAATAAATCATTCCCCGCCTCCCATACTCAGCAAAACAAACTAACCTTTATTATTACCAACCAATGATAGTCAAAGACATGGTGAAACTCGCAGGGTTCAAGTTGAAAGCAATGGCGACATTACTGTTATCAACACTTCCATTCACTTGCGCTGCAAGCTCTGGGCTCGAGTTTTCCTATGGCTATATTCCGGCAAAAAATGAGCGCTACGATTCAGGGGCAAGCTGGCGCTTATCCTACTTACAAGGTATAGACACAACCGATACCTTCTTAGATAACTACGGTATTGGGTTAAGGCTTGAGTTATCAGTACAGCGCTGGGAGGACAATTCCCCTAAGAGCAAGCATGAGAGCAATCATGTTTTTAGCCTTAATCCCATTTTTCAGTATCAATGGCACTTTAAACCAATGAGCCTCTACCTAGAGCTAGGGATCGGTGTCGCTTACGTCAATAACACCCTATATCTAGACCGTGATTTAGGCTCCAACTGGCTATTTGAGGATAAGCTCGGATTAGGACTAATTGTGAATAAGCATCATAGAATAGGCTTATCTTATAGCCATTATTCGAATGCAGAGCTTGCGAGCGCCAATGATGGTGCAGACTTAATCGGTATCAGTTACGGCTACACTTGGTAGGTACGCTTAAGTAGATAGATATGATTAAGTAGATATGCTTTAGCTGGTAAGCATTCTTAAGTAGACAGGTATGCTTTAGCTAGTAAGTATTCTTATAACAGATAGGTATACTTTAGTCGCTACCCCATTAAAACGAATGACCGTTTCACCTAGCATCCATTACTCTCCCCAAAGTTTATCGTTTACAAAAATATTGATAACAGCTTTAATAACAAGAAGATAAGCGATAGTTAATATCAAAATCACGAGTAACAACATGCCTAATCATCAATAATCTGCAATCTAAAACGCTGCCATCTATCTTGAATAACACCGAGCGTTAGACTTGTATTACTTGCTTAACCCACTGTAAAATAGTTTAAAAAATAACCATTACTATTTGAACCAGTGCCATTTAAACCTGTGCTATTAGCACCAGTGTAATTTGAGCAGTAGCTATTTTAAGCAATAGCTACTTTAAGCAGTAGGTATTGAAACAATACTTTCGCCGCACTTATGCAGCACTTAATAAAACATCCATCATCGATGCAGCCAATAATTGCATCGATACAAAATCGAAAAATAATTAATCTCTCAAGGAACCGAGAAGTAATATGAAACCCATTCAGTTAATCTTAGCCATTATCACTATGGGGCTTGCCGCCCCCGCCTTAGCCAGTGAAACAGGGTTAGATCTCACCCATTCTAGTATCGGTTACGCCTCGTTAGTGATATTTGCTCTGGCTTATTGTTTAGTGATGGCAGAGGAATACCTACAACTGCGCAAGTCTAAACCCGTACTATTAGCTGCTGGGTTAATTTGGCTGATGATAGGATTTGCCTATCAACAGCAGGGACAAACAGAGGTTGCCAAGCAGGCTTTAGAACATAACTTACTCGAATACTCTGAGTTATTGCTGTTTTTGTTAGTCGCCATGACCTATATCAGCGCCATGGAAGAAAGGCGCTTATTTGATGGTCTGCAAGCATGGATGGTCAGCAAGGGCTTTAATTTCAGAACTTTGTTTTGGTTAACCGGATTACTATCCTTTGTTATCTCGCCAATAGCCGATAACCTGACCACAGCATTATTAATGTGTGCCGTTGTCATGAAGGTCGGTGGCAGTAACATTAAATTTATTAATATTGCCTGTATCAATATCGTCATCGCCGCAAATGCTGGCGGTGCATTCAGTCCATTTGGTGATATCACCACCTTGATGGTCTGGCAAGCTGGCCTAGTCAATTTTATGCAGTTTACCGATTTGTTTATTCCTTCTCTGGTGAGCTACCTCGTGCCAGCCACAATCATGTCTTTTTTTGTACCGCTAACCAAACCTAACTTACCCAATGAACATGTTGAGCTTAAACGAGGCGCAAAGCGCATTGTGGCACTATTTATTCTCACCATCGCCACAGCCGTCAGTTTTCATGCCTTGGTACATTTCCCCCCCGTTATTGGCATGATGATGGGATTAGGCTACTTACAGTTTTTTGGTTTTTTTCTACGCAAAACCCTGCCACGCTCACTAGAGAAAAAGAAAGCCAATGCCATTGCTAATCATGATGAGGCAGCCCTGAAACGATTAGGATCTGTTGTACCATTTGATGTATTTAAACGCGTCTCTCATGCCGAGTGGGACACCTTACTGTTTTTCTACGGGGTCGTTATGTGCGTAGGAGGCCTTAGCTTATTAGGCTATCTAGGTGTAGTGTCTGATGTGATGTATAACCAGTGGGACCCTGTCTGGGCTAATATTATGGTCGGAGTGCTATCGGCTATTGTTGATAATATTCCGGTGATGTTTGCAGTACTGACGATGCAGCCCGAGCTGAGCTTAGGAAATTGGTTACTGGTAACACTCACTGCCGGTATTGGTGGCAGTATGCTCTCTATCGGTTCAGCGGCAGGTGTGGCGCTGATGGGGGCTGCACATGGAAAATATACATTCTTTGGTCACTTAAAATGGATGCCAGTTATTGCATTAGGGTATGCGGCAGGTATTGTGTGCCACCTTCTGCTCAACAGCCATCTGTTTTAAGGTTTGTGTATTAACTGCACATGATAAAGCTCGGCTAAAGCCGAGCTTTTAGGTGCTAGAAACTATGCAAGAACCTATGCTAGAAACATTAACGAGAATCATTAGCTAGAAACTAATCTGAGAAACTCATATTAGGAACTATGGTAAAAACATTAGTGAGTAACATTGGCAGGCCTCTCAAGCACAGCCCTCATAATGGTTAATATGTGATATTTAGTATGTGATATTAGCCGTGATTTGCTTAGCGAGTGTTAACAGCAAGCTTCTCATCTGGGTTACTGATTGCGAGTACCCGTCTGCTTCTAATGGCTCCTCAAAGGTGAAAGCTTGCTCAATACTTTGAGCCCCCTTTGATTCAGTTCCCATTTCAGAACTGTTGTTATATTGATAGCGCCCAGACAACACCACCTTAGATTGTGCTGTCACGTAAAAATAATCGATTTGGATTGATAGATGGGCTTGCTTATTGGTCTCGCTCACTTTTGCTGTGCTGACAAATTTGAGCGTGTTGCTTAAAGCATTTAAATCAAGCTGCAACGCTTTTAAGGTTTCATCGGCTAATGGTTCGGCCCACATATGAAAACTGGCATAGTTTAGTTTGTGCTGATTAATTTGCATCACAATATAAGGAGAGTTTAAGTACTCAGCCAACTGCACCGTAAGCTCAACGTTGGCTTTTTCACTTAGCTCACCGCGCTTGCTTAAGTCAAGTGCCGCAACGCCAGCTGACGTGTAGCTATTTAATAGGTAATAACTGCTAGTGTTTGACGCTGAACTGCAGCCAGTAAGAAACAAGACTGCGCCGATTAAACTGATTAAAATGAGTCTCATTGGTTAACCTCTGAATATTTTTTTGGCTCTTCGTCTTGGCTGCCAGAATCAAATATGAGCCCATTTGGCTTATGCTTTAGCTGCTCGAGTAAAGGCTTAAGCTCATACATCACATCTGAAATACTCTTCATCGCTTGCTGTAACTGCCCATAGCCTTGAGATCCTGAAGAGAAATCCTGACTCAGCGTAGCAAAACTCTCTAATGCAACTCTTAACTGCTTAACTAAACCTTGCTGCTCAGCACTGGCCAAGAGCTTATTTAGGTTTTGGCTCGTATGCTGTAACTCGCTAAGCAGACTAGCAGCATTAACTAATGTGACATTAGCATTACTTGTCATCTCATCTAACGGTAACCCATTGAGATTATCGACAAACAGCTCAACCTTATCAATTAGTTGTGAATACTGATCTTTAACCGTTGGGATCACAGCATACTTTTTATAGGTTTCAAGCTTCTCGATTCGTGGTAAATCAAAATGCTGCAATTCAACAAACAGGCTTCCTGTTAGTAAACTGCCTGTTTTCAAGCTGGCCCTTAACCCCTCTTGGATCCAGAGCGTATTATGCTGCTTCATCAAGGCAACGCCTTGCTCATTATCAGGTAAGCCTATTCGCCCCGGCTGAATACTGAGGAGTACCGGAATTCGAACATTATCACTGTACAAAGCGCTTGGATCTGTCGTGATTAACTCAACCGAAGACACCTCGCCGACAGTCACGCCACGATACTCCACTGGTGCACCGACACTTAAACCTCGAATCGTATCACTCACTAACATCACATATTCTAATGAGTATTTATAGCGCGCATTACTCGCCCCTTGATAATCGGAATAAACTTCAAAGGAATCGAGTTCGGTAATTTTAGCGCCTAATGGCATTCCCTTTGGTATGCCAAAGGTCACCCCATTCGTTAATATGGTTTGAATACTGCCCGTTTTAAGTGAAATCCCCTCGGCATTGAGGTCGACAACTAAACCGCTGGCATCCCAAAATCGGGTGTTACTTGTGAGTAGCTCATGATATGGCGCATGAATAAACGCATTGTAATAGATGGCGCGATCTTTAATATTAAAGTGCACCTCTTCAATTTTACCGACGGTTAAGCCTTTATAAATAATCGGGTCGCCCTGGGAATAAGCAAATTGCTTATCACTGTTTAAGGTGACATGTAAGCCAGGCGTTCCCTTGGGGGTTATCGGGGGAGAGTTAAGCGCGGTAAATTCACTGCTACGTTGCTCAGATAAGCCCGGCGAAAGCTCAATATACACACCGGATATTAATGTATCCAAGCCCGTAACTCCTGACAGGGCAATTTGAGGGCTCACCACCCAAAACTTGCTGTCTTTCACCAGCATTTTTTCAGTATCGTTTGACATTCTTACTGTCACAATAACGCCATCATCTTGCTCATTGAGCTTAATGGTTTCAACTTCACCAATAGTGACCGATCTGGATTTTATTTTTGTTTTTCCAGCTTCCATCCCCTCAGCCGAATTAAACAAAATGGTCACAGCCGGACCTTGGTTACTGAGGTGGTAATACACCATCCAGCCACCAATCAACAGCGCGACTATAGGTACGAACCAAACCTTAGAGATTGTTTTCACCGTTTTAATCTCTGCATCAAGGGGCTGTTGTGATTTCATAAATGTTGATACTCGTTATAAATTAATTTCGGCTCAAAGCTCATTGCAGCCAACATCGTCATGATCACGACAGCAGAGAAAGCTAGGCTAGCGGGCCCAGGTATAATGCTTATAGTATTACCAAGCTGAACCAAACTGGTTAGTGTAATCACCACAAATATATCCATCATAGACCAGCGACCAATAAACTCTGCTGCGCGGTACAAAAATATACGTTGATGCTCTAATCGACCAGAATGAGTCTGTACGCTGTAATTTAACCAGATAAGGATGACAATTTTGGTGATGGGCACCATGATGCTAGCAATAAACACTACGATAGCAATAGGATATGACTTATCTTGCCAAAGTAATAACACACCACCAATTATGGTATTAGGCTCACTTTGACCTAAAAACTCAGTGTTCATGATTGGCAATAAGTTAGCTGGAATATACAACAAAATAGAAGTAATAATAAACGCCCAGGTTTTTTGGATTGATAGGCTGTTAGCTTGCTGTTTATCGCGACCACCTTTTACTTGTCTCTCAGTCTCTGGCGCGTCTAATTTTGCCCCCACTAACTCTGATCCCACTAACTCTGACTCCACCAGCGTTAATTCTATTCGCTTAGCTTTAACTGACTCAGCTTTAACAGACTTAGCTGCAGCAGACTCTGCCACTTGCAGCAGCTCTTTTGCTGTTAGGCTCGTGGCTATCGCTTGATAAAATACTCTTTTATCTAAGTGTAATAATGCCGCTGTCATTGAAAGTGAAAATAAGATGAATGCAAAATAGGACGTGCCCAAGCCAATTTCTGCTATCGAAATGATTTTGACAAAGCTCACTAAGGTGCCAATTAAAAATATTTCAACCATATTCCAGGGGATCAATTTGAATATAACTCTTGTGAGCATAAGCCCGTGAGCAGGGTAGCGACCTTGCCTGAGAAAAAAGATTAAATAGCTAAGAGACATCAAAATAAAACTAGGAATAACAAACACGCTAATAACTTCGATAATGGCAAGCCAAGCATAACCATTTTCAACAAGAATACTCACACTGTCCAGGAGCTTAATGCTATCCCCCAGGCCATTATATTCAAATGAAATAAACCCAAATGGAAATGATAGTAATAAAAAAATTAAAGCAGAAATGGCAAATGCAAACACACGTTCTAAGGAGTTTGTACGTTTAGCGGTTAAAAGGTAACCGCAACGTGGGCAAAGTGCTTTTTGGTTTTCGGCTAATCTGGGGATCAACACGGTAAGATCACACTCATGGCAAACATCGGTTTCATCTAAACTATTGTTTTCATCTTTCTTAATGACCATATAGTTAATCAAACCTAATTAAGGTGTTTTGACTTAAGCGGCAGGAAAAGTCTAGGCCAAAAGTTTACAACTCAGCATAACAATACTCAAGTCAATAAATGAAGTGGCACTTTGATTATAGGCAGAGGATCAAATATAACCACTTGATGTATAAGCTCAGATATCGCTGCCAGAAACAGCAGACACTTTACTTATTCATTGTCTATTCATTGGCTATAGGTTGATTTATCACTGTTCACCATAGAGAATAACACCTAGTTTGAGTTGGTTATTCAATAGCACACATAAGGAGTATCTGTTAAATGATGACAAAATGGGCGACACGTTTTTTGCAGATGGCCGAGCTTGTAGCATCTTGGAGTAAAGATCCCTCCACTCAAGTAGGTGCGGTGATCACCGAAGATAACCGAATTGTCTCCTTAGGTTTCAACGGTTACCCACATGGGATCTCCGATAGTGCCGAAACTGACAACCGAGAGATGAAGCTGCTAAAAACCCTCCATGCAGAAGAGAATGCCATTCTCTATGCTAAGCGTGATCTCAGCGGCTGCGAAATATGGGTGACTCACTTCCCCTGCCCTAATTGCGCAGCAAAGATAATCCAAACTGGATTAAGCACAGTACACAGTCCAAAACCAAGCGAAGATTTCCTGTCACGCTGGGCTGAAAAGATTCAAATAAGCCAAGATATGTTTGACCAAGCCGGCGTTAACGTCGATTGGATGCAGCAGTAATATAAAGGCAGAGTAAACTGACAAAAAGTCGACTCTGCCTTTATCTTCATCAGACTACACTGCTTTATCATCAACAAGATAAGTACAGCTTTATCATCAGCAAGGTAAGTACTGTTTTATCACCAGCAAAATAAGTACTGTTTTATCACCAGCAAAATAAGTACTGTTTTATCACCAGCAAA
>NZ_JBRILW010000017.1:0-110494 GCF_052977125.1 Shewanella sp. 30m-14
CCCCAGAACAGTAAAACCAAGGCCTCAACGGTATGCCAAAAATAAAAATGCCGTTCACCTTAAGTGAACGGCATTAGCGCCTAATGGCACCGTTTAATAATAAGGCGAGTGATTGTGTCCACTAGGAGAATAGCTTCTCTTCTAACGTTCGACCTTTCAACAACGCTTTATATTGCCAGTTATGCTGTTTAAATAGGGTTAACAACGCCATCTCAATTGCATAGGCTTCTTCGCTATTATGTTTGATGAGAAACTGGTTAGACTGACGCTCCTCTATGGAGCTGATATCCGCCAATCCCAATACCGCTTCTATAAGGGAGCTTGCCTCACATTGCTGCATCGTTAGTGTTAAATAATCTTCATGCTGAGACTCATTCATAGACACTGATTGGCTGAGTTGGCCTTGCTCAAGATAAAGTACTTGATCGCATAGTTTTTCAAGCTCATCCAAATTGTGTGAACTAATGACAAAAGTCATTCTATCTGAGAGAAATTTAACTAGCTCACGGATTTTCTTCGCATTTGCAGGATCTAAACCCGCCGTAGGTTCGTCTAGTAAAACCAGCTCTGGTGAGCCTATCAGCGCTTGTGCAATAGACACACGCTTTGACATGCCATGGCTTAATGACTTGGGTTTTTGCTGGGCGCTATCGGCTAGATCAACTAAAGACAATACTCGTAGAGCTTCTGCTTTTGCCTGTTTTTTAGCATAACCTTGCAAGGTAGCAAACAACGTTAGCTGACTGATCACATCAAGATTTGGATCAAGCGCAGCATCTTGTGGTAGTGAGGCAATACGTCCAAGTAGCTCAGGACTACCAGGCTTGTGGCCTAATAATGTTACTTCTCCAGATGTTGGTGTGATATAGCCGCACAACAGACTAAATAGCGTGGTTTTACCTGCACCATTAGGGCCAACCAGTGCTATAGGCCTGCCTGCATCGAGTGTAATATCAACTTGCTTTAGCGCTTGTTTATTGCCGTAGGACTTAGATAGACCTTTGCAGTTAATTAAACTCATAGTGCGCTCCTATTGATATACATTTTGCCTAAAAATAACAGCACAACGGCTTGGATTAACGGCACTGGAGCATACATAAAGCTGCTAAGCCCTTGGGTATTTATCATTAACGAAATCTGCGAGCCAGGAAGAAGCCACTTTAATTCACTAATAATAGGTAAGTAGTTGTTGATAATCGCGATGCTAATAGACATAGCTGCCCAGACTAAGATGGCATAGATCGTTGCTTGGCGGGCAGAGCTCGCATAAAGAGACAGAATTGCCATTAATGCGGTGTAGGGCAGCAACACTATAATCAAATTAAGGGTAACGATGAGTCCGGAAAATAGCGCCGGTATGAGTAAACTCGGATCTCTGCTAATTGCGAATAAGATCGTCGCGATAACGGTTAAGGCTAGCAGCAAGCTTTGCAGTGCCATATGACCGAGAAAGCGGCCAAAGAATAGGCTGTCTCGACCCACCCTAAGGGTTAAAAATCGAAAGGTTCCTCGGGATTTATCTGTTGCAAACTGATCCGCGGATACAAAAATACTGAAAAGAGGGAAGATATAAAGCGCAGCAATCCAGTAGACGGCCATTTCGGCAACAGGCCATTTAAAGAGTTCACTGACTGCTTGTTGGCCAAAAATGCCTTCTATTAATCCTCTAAAATCTGGATTGATCAAAAAGCTTGATGCGCCACTAATGGGGTAGAGCAAGATCAGTAGCCAAACGAGGGCGAATGCGACAAGAGCGATTAATCCTCTAGGATTGAATAGCATCTTTTTGACTTCGAATTGTGCAAGTAAAAGCGTATTTCGAAGCATACTATTTTTTTGGGGGGCGTTTTGCAAACTAATCCCTTAATGTGAAGAGCGGTAGAAAGGGTCAGGTTAACACCTATTGATTAAATGGGTTAACCTTAACCTGGTAAATTAACATGATAGATAGTTAAGCTTTATCATTTATCCAGCAGTTGCTTGAGCAGTGCTTTTAACTCAATGACTTCTTGTTCAAGTATGTTAACTCTCGTTTCAAGCCCACTATTTTGTTGAATGATTGCATGATCTGCATTTTGAGATGGTTGAGAGTGTAATTCACTGTCATTGGCCTCAGTAAACAGTTGGCGGTAGCGAGCTTCACGCTTACCAGGCTCTTTAGCTAATAACATCACAAGAGGGGACTCTCGCCTTTGGAGTTCATTTAGCGTCGCTTCAACTTCGCTGACATCATGAAATTCGTGTAATCGATTACTTCGGGTTCTTAGTTCGCCTGGTGTTTGTGGCCCTCTGAGTAATAGAAGGCAGATAACTGCTAATTCAGAAGATTTAAGTTGTAGATCGCTAAACTCAGTATTACAAAAACGATGCTTGTATTTTACCACTCGACTGCCAAAACCTGATTGTTCTGAGATCAGCCTTTTTTTGGTGAGATTATCTAAGGTATTTTGTACTTCTGATTCACTGAGATCCAGAACCGGATCACGGCTGGTTTTTTGATTACAGCCAGAGGTTAAACTGTTGAGAGAAAGTGGGTATTGTTCTGGCGTGGTGATCTCTTTTTCGAGTAATACACCAATAATGCGCGCTTCGTGTGGAGTCAGCTCCATATTCACCTCTTAATAAAAAAGCATGACTTTGTTATAACAGAGCCATGCTTTAATGCAAAGAAGCTTTAATCGAGTTAACTACGCAATTGCTTTGTTTATAAGCAATATAGCGATTTAATTTATTCTTCTAGACGGATGCCATCTGGAGAAATAGTGATCTGTTTGTTTTTATATAGGCCACCGATACTCTTTTTAAAGGCTTTTTTACTCATCGATAGCTGAGAGTAAATAACTTCTGCATCGGTCTTATCATTAAGTGGTAAGAAGCCGCCAGCTTGCTTGAGCTTGATCATGATAGTCACTGAATGCTTATCTAGCTCTTCTTTTGCTCCTTTTTGTAAAATCAGGTCGATTTTACCGTCGCTTCTCATGCGCTTAATGAAGCCTTTAAGCTTTTGGCCAAAGCTTAAGCGAGTATAAACCTCGTTCTTATACAGTACGCCCCAATGGGTGTTATTGATAATCGCTTTGTAGCCAAGATCGGTGCTGCCACCAATAATAAGGTTAACTTCTTCATCTTCGCGGAATGTTGGCTGAGTGAGGTCAAGAAATTTATCTACTTTTGCAGACGCAACAATTCGGTCATCAACATGGCTAGTATAGATATAAACGAGGTACGACTTTCCAACTTCAATCTCTCGATGTTGCTCACCAAAAGGTAATAATAAGTCTTTTTCTAAGCCCCAATCCAAAAACGTACCGTATGGGCCGTTTTCTTTTGCTTCCAAATAAGCAAATTGACCCACTTGAGCGTATGGGCGGCTCGTGGTCGCAATGATCATGTCTTCTGAGTCTAGATAGAGAAATACATTAACCATATCTCCGACTCGGCAATCCTTCGGCACAGCCTTACGAGGAAGCAGTACCTGGCCCATCTCTTTCGCGTCTAAATAGACACCAAAATCAACTTGTTTGACGACTTCGAGCTTACAGGTTTTACCTATCTGGATCATGATGTTCTCTACTTTAAAAACAGTAACGATTAATTTCAGCTGCGATTATAGTGGAAATTGTTTCAATATGCTTTAGCCCGTTGAAACTAATGCTCAATAGCTCGTATTTCACTGTAATGACAAAAGGGCATTTATCACGAATTAGGGAGGAAATGCTACGTAATGTTATCACCCTATTATAAGCTAATGATAATTTGGGGATTAATTACCACTAAATGCGCTTATGAGTCTTGCATTATCATGAGTCTCAAGGTTTAATTGCGCCGCAAAAATCAGTGGGAAAAGCGCTTCGTTCGTATTCTCATTAAAAAAGTGCCTTGCAATGGTTAGGCGATACTTGAAGTAACAAATAGATTTTTATGGATTAAGTTTTACATGCTAGTTTTAAAGGCATACATTTATTACTTCATAAGAATTTGAAGTGATCTCTACTTTTGAGAGATGGCTTGTTGTTAAGTAAGTTAATGCTCTTGCAGCTACGCGTTGTGTGGTCGTAGAGAGTTTACTTAAACAGTTTATACTTTATAGGTCGATCAGAATTTTACTGATTAAAATATTCGCAAGTTGATTGCAACCTTAGTATTCAGTCAACTTAATTGAGTTAAATACACAGGTTAGGACAAATATGAGCAATTGGTCTATTGATGATGCACGCGCAAGTTACAACGTAAATCACTGGAGCCAAGGATTATACGGCATTAGCGATGAGGGCGAGGTGACCGTTTCACCGGATCCAAGTCGTCCAGACTGTAAGATTGGTTTAAATGAAATGGCAAAAGATATGGTTAAGTCGGGCGTGGCTTTACCTGTTTTGGTGCGTTTCCCACAAATTTTACATCATAGAGTTAATAGTCTGTGTCAGGCATTTAATCAGGCTATTCAAAAGTATCAATATGAAAATGATTACTTGCTTGTTTATCCGATCAAAGTAAACCAACAGCAAACTGTTGTGGAAGAGATCCTGGCTAGCCAAGTGGCAAAAGAAGTGCCACAGCTTGGCCTAGAGGCGGGCAGTAAGCCAGAGCTAATGGCTGTTTTGGCAATGGCACAAAAGGCAAGCTCTGTTATTATCTGTAACGGCTACAAAGATAAAGAGTACATTCGACTTGCGCTAATTGGCGAGAAGCTTGGCCACAAGGTGTACATTGTCCTTGAGAAGATGTCAGAGCTTAAAGTCGTACTTGAGCAAGCGAAAGAGTTAGGTGTAAGACCTCGCTTAGGCTTACGTGTACGTCTTGCATTCCAAGGCAAGGGCAAGTGGCAGGCCAGTGGCGGCGAGAAGTCTAAGTTTGGCCTAAGTGCTGCACAGGTATTGCAAGTGATCAATTCGCTTAAGCATGAAAATATGCTTGAGTCATTAGAGTTACTGCACTTCCACCTAGGTTCTCAAATTGCCAATATCCGTGATATTAGACAAGGCGTAAGTGAAGCGGGTCGTTTCTACTGCGAGTTGATGAAGCTTGGCGCTAGCGTTAAGTGTTTCGACGTCGGTGGCGGTCTTGCTGTTGATTATGATGGTACTCGAAGCCAAAGTAGTCATTCAATGAACTACGGCTTAACCGAGTACGCTAACAATATCGTTAGTGTGTTGACCGATATGTGTAAAGAGTACGAACAGCCAATGCCGAGAATTATCTCTGAGTCTGGTCGTTACTTAACTGCACACCATGCGGTATTGCTAACTGATGTGATCGGTACTGAAGCATATAAGCCTGAAGATATTCAACCGCCAGCGGAAGATGCACCTCAGTTATTGCACAACATGTGGCAGTCGTGGGTTGAAGTCAGTGGTAAAGCAGACCAGCGTGCTTTGATTGAAATTTTCCATGATTGCCAAAGCGATCTGACCGAAGTTCACTCTCTGTTTGCTGTTGGTCAGTTGGGATTAGCCGAGCGAGCATGGGCTGAGCAGGTTAATTTACGTGTTTGTTACGAACTTCAGGGCAGCATGAGCGCTAAGTATCGTTTCCATAGACCGATTATAGATGAGTTAAACGAAAAGTTAGCTGACAAGTTCTTTGTAAACTTCTCTTTGTTCCAGTCGCTTCCTGATGCATGGGGTATCGATCAGGTATTTCCTGTGATGCCTCTGTCTGGTTTAGATAAAAAGCCAGAAAGTCGCGCTGTTATGCTAGATATTACTTGTGACTCTGACGGGACCGTAGATCAGTACGTAGACGGTCAAGGTATTGAAACCACGCTACCCGTGCCTGCATGGACACAAGAGAGCCCATATTTAATCGGCTTCTTCTTGGTAGGCGCATATCAAGAGATTTTAGGTGATATGCATAACCTATTTGGTGATACAAACTCGGCGGTTGTTCGTTTGGACGAAGATGCCCGCACTAACGTTGAGTCGGTATTAGCTGGTGATACGGTTGCTGACGTACTGAGGTATGTGAACTTGGATGCGGTTTCATTTATGAGAACCTATGAAGAGTTAGTGAACAAGCATATTGCTGAAGATGAACGCGCCAATATTCTTGAAGAGCTGCAGTTAGGTCTTAAAGGTTACACTTACCTAGAAGATTTCTCTTAACCCAGAGATGAGCTGCGCGTAAGCTATGCCACAATGGTATAAATAGCTTGTTTGCTATAACCAGCTTTAAGTTCGCTTGAAGCTGGTTTTGTTTTTACGTCAGCATGCAAGGCGGCTGCTAGCCTTTATAAGTACGTTCATGACGTAGATGTAAGGTGTGTTCAGCGTTAAAAAATCGATATGGTTAGGAGCCCCGATAGGATGTTTTTTGAAGGTTCAGAAAAGAAAATAGAGCTACAAGTCAAGAGTAGTTCTGTGTCACTACGCTTTTTACCTCATTCATTTTGGCAGCAAGTATTAAGTTTTGCAGATGCCGAGATCCTGTCGAGCCTTTCAAATTCGCACTGCGATGCTTATGTATTAAGTGAGTCGAGCTTATTTGTTTGGGAGCAAAAATTGCTGCTAATCACCTGTGGTAATACACGCCTTATCGATGCCGTGATGTGTGTTATTGATAGGGTTGGGACCGAGCACATATCCGGATTAAGCTACCAACGTAAAAGTGAGTTTTTATCCCACTTACAAGCGACGCGCTTTGAAGACGACGTTGAACAGCTTAACGCAAAAATGGCAGGCACAGCTTATCGAGTTGGACATTTAGATAACCATCACCACTACCTGTATTGCAGCGAGAACGCGCAAAAAAGTGATGCGAGTTCGTGCTTGTTGATGTATCACATCAAGGGGGCGGTGGCTCAGTATCTACGTGGGGAAAGGCAGTCGGCGACAGAGATCCGCACCTTATTGGATCTTGAACGTTTGTTACCTCATTTTGAGTTTGACGATCACTTGTTTCAACCGTGTGGCTATTCAATCAATGGACTGTTTGAAGACAAGTTTCTGACCATACATATCACGCCTCAGGAGCGAAGCTCTTACGTGAGTATTGAAACTAACTTGAATTTTTTACACTATCCGTTCAATATTTTTGTTGAGATGTTAAATATATTGAACCCCAGCAGTTGGGACATCATTGGGATGAATATGCAGATAGACAACCTAGGCTTTCCTTCACATCGAAGGCTAGCGAGTTGTGATCTACAGTTAAATCAACTCAATGACTTTAATTATAATCACTATATTCAGTCTGATTGTGAGACGCTATTAGCTGAAGTATTGTGACTCTAGACACTTTATGGAGTATGTATGACCACTATTGCAGATAAGCCTGATTATTCGCTTTACTCAAATGCATTTGGTTACTTAAGACAGCCGTTAGACTTTAAACCGCTTGAAGGTGACGCAGATGTCGTAGTACTAGGCTTACCATTTGATATGGCGACTACTGGCCGCTCTGGCGGCCGTATGGGCCCTGGCGCTATTCGTAACGCTTCAGTGAACTTGGCGTGGGAAGAGACCCGTTGGCCTTATCAGTTTAAATTAAGTGACCACGTGAAAATCGTTGATGCCGGTGACTTAGTTTATAACTGTGGTGATTCAGCTGACTTTACCCAGCGTGTAGAAGATTTCGCGACCAAGATCCTAGAGGCAGATAAGGCGATGCTTAGCTTTGGTGGCGATCACTTTGTGACTCTGCCTCTACTACGTGCTCACTATAAGAAGCACGGTAAGATGGCACTATTGCATTTTGATGCGCATACCGACACATATAGTCAAGGTAGTAAGTATGATCACGGTACCATGTTCTATCATGCTCCAATTGAAGGCCTAATTGCTGCAGAAAACTCAATTCAAGTGGGTATTCGTACCGAGTACGATACTGCAAACCATCTTTTCAAAGTGATCGATGCAGCCGCCGCCAACGAAATGAGCGCAGATGAGATTGTTGCGCAAATTCGTGAGCGTGTTGGTGATATGCCGCTTTACGTGACTTTCGATATCGACTGTTTAGATCCTGCTTTTGCACCAGGCACTGGTACGCCGGTATGTGGAGGCCTGACAAGTGACAAAGCGATGAAGATTATTCGTGGTCTAAAAGGCATGAAGATTGTCGGTATGGATGTTGTAGAAGTGGCTCCAGCTTACGATAGCGCTGAAATCACCGCATTAGCGGGTGCGACTCTTGGTTTAGAGATGCTGCATGTTTGGGCTGAGTCTAACGGTAAAGTGAAGTAATTTTATCTAAGTCGCCTGTTACTAGGTGAGCACATTTCGCTAGAGTCTTTATCAAAAGGCTCCCGTAGAATGCTTAAGATTGTTATCATTAAAGAAGCGCTAAATTGAGCGCTTCTTTTTTTAGGTTCGATGAAAGGATTGATAAATGTCAGAACTTAGCGATATCAGACGCGAATACACATTAGGCGAGTTACATAGTGAAAATGTACCCAATGATCCTATGGACCTGTTTAACGCCTGGCTTGAAGTGGTTCGAGATTCACAAATTCAAGATCCTACAGCTATGTCTGTTGCCACTGTGGATGAGCATGGTCAGCCTTTTCAACGAATCGTATTACTCAAGCGTTTTGGTGATGATGGATTTGTTTTTTTCACTAATTTAGAGAGCCGTAAAGCGCAGCATATTGCCAATAATGCTCAAGTTAGTATCTTATTTCCGTGGCACAGTTTAGATAAGCAAGTTGCTATTACTGGCGTTGCAGAACCTCTGTCTACCACTGAGGTGCTTAAATACTTTATCAGCCGTCCTAAAGAGAGTCAGATAGCCGCTTGGGTTTCAAAGCAATCTAGCCCGATTAGCGCGAGAAAAGCACTAGAGACTAAATTCGCCGAGATGAAAGCAAAGTTCTCTAATGGTGATGTGCCTTTACCTAAATTTTGGGGAGGCTATCTCGTTCGCCCTAAAAGTATTGAATTCTGGCAGGGCGGAGAGCACCGGCTACATGACCGATTTATTTATACTAAAGTTGGTAATGACTGGGAACGAAGTCGTTTAGCGCCATAATTAAAAACATAAAAGCCGCATACTCTGCGGCTTTTGTATTTTTCGCTGTCGACTTCCGCATTAAACGACGTCGCAAGGCCATCGTCAATCCCTCATTTATTCGCCTTGAATTAGTTCGTCAAAAACACTCTTATATCGATTGGAATAGCACATCCTTTGGCTTTCAATGCGTTTGCCAAGAAGTACTCTTAGTTGATGATGTTCTTAATACTGAGTAGGGGCAGGAGTCAGGGCAGCACAGCTCGTTTTACATTGGTTACTCGTTTTTAGTCGTTAAGAAATTACGCTAGATAGGAGAACTTGCCCTAATATAAAGAGTGAAAATTAGCCAGTGTTGCAAAAAGTACTTTTTGTTTACCTTGAGCGTGCTAAATTAGCTGTAACTTAATATGGATGTAAATACCAATAATCATCTTAACGAGAGGGAAGGAATATGAAGAGTATTATCACTGGTTTACTATTATTGCCGTTATCATTTATTGCTTCAGCAGCGACATGGAATGTTGACAATGATGCTTCAAATGTGAATTTTATATCGATTAAAAAAGGCGATATAGGCGAGATCCATTATTTCGAGTCGATGGCCGGTACGCTCAATGATAAGGGAAAGTTCAGTTTATCGATTTCGTTAGCGAGTGTCGTGACCAATGTTGAGATCCGCGATGAGCGTATGGAGTCATTGTTATTTGAAGTGGATAAATATCCTAAGTTAACACTCTCTGCAAACATTGAGCCTAAACTTGTCAATGACATTCCAGTTGGTTCAATATTAATTACTAGCATAGATGCTGAAGTTGCATTACACGGTAAAAAGCAAACTATGGCGTTTACAGTGAGTATCGCTAAGTTATCAGACTCTAAGATCCTCGTGGCTAGCGTGATGCCGACTATAGTCAATGCTGAGAGCTTTGGCTTATCTTCAGGGGTTGATAAATTGCGAGAAATTGCAGGTTTATCAGCGATAAGTAAGGCTGTTCCAGTCTCCTTTATGCTTAGTCTTAGCAAGTAGTTGTAACGTCCTGATTGATTGCTTGGACACCTGATGATCCTGTGATAAATGAGTTCTATATAGCCTATCCTAATGTTAAAGCTATATTCGATTAAGCAAAATGTAAGGCCTGCATGCAATGCTACACTATTGCATGCAGGCCTTTTTATTTGCATGATTTTAGGTTTCAGGGCTTGTCTAAAGGAGTTACAGCATTAACGTATTCAAAAACGTGTGCCGAGTCTTTATTAATTATATTCAGATGATTTTCAATTAGGTAAAAACTCAGATAATATTCTTACATAATTTAATAATAGGCTTGTTAAACGCTTTTCGTCATTGAAGCGTATAAGCAATGAACACATTTGATGTGTTTTAGGTTGAGTATGGTTACCGATAAAGACGGCTATATCCACTTGGTTCAGTATCTGACTGAACATTTAGGTATTTTTGAAAACTCGCAGCAACAAAGTGTTACCGAAGACACGGTAATGGAGCTTTTTGAAGAGCAACTGGCTGCACAAATTATTATGGTTTGTGGCCAAAATCCTTCTTTGACCTTTAGTCAAAGGAACATAGTGATCCGTGAGGTCGACTCAATTGTGTATGATCTTGAAGAAATATTAGCGAGGGTTTCTACTCATAAAGCAACTGCAGAGCAATCTGTGTTTATTACTGAATTCTCATGTCTTATTAAGAATTTATTTGATCAAGAAATAGCAAGTTTGATAGTGGCTTAACGCCAAAAATATTATATTTAGTTACAGTATTTTCGCTGTTCCAGCTTGTTGGCTTTTGCCTAAAGGCATAATGTAGCTGCAATGGTATAGGAGAGCGATATGCTGACCAAAGTTAAAAAGTCTATGAATAGGCAGTATTTGTTTGTTTATGCGTGTTTGTTCATATTCTGGCTTTTTCTAAGACTGTTCAGTGAGAATGCGTTTGATCTTGGTTGGGGATTTTTTCCTTTGGTGATCTCTTTGCCATTTGTGCCTTTTATTCTAGTGTGGTTAGCGGTGCAGTTTTATCGACACTTTAAGCTATTAAGAACACATATAAATCAAAAATGGCATTTTTGCCACTGTACCTGTACAACCGCATTGTTTAGTTTGTTTGTATTTAACGTTTTTTATTAAATGCTGGTAGTTTTTTATCAACTGATAGCGGCCTTTTAGTCGCCCAGTTGTAAGCGTTCATACAGCTTAGCTATGTCATACAATTGCTATAGATAGTCTCAACCTCTTTATTCACTTCTAAATCTTGCTATCATAAACGCAAGATCATTTATGTTGTTTTTTTAACGAATTAAGGAATCACGATGCTTAAAAACGTAGGGTTGTGCTTATTGATCCTGACGTCATCATTGTCGGCGACAGCAAGCGAGAAAGCGGTGATAGGTTCAACCGCAAAGATGTCAGTTGCTTCTGGCCTTTCATATGTTGCCCGTATCGATACTGGGGCAGTTAACACGTCGTTACATGCCTACGATTTAAAGGTTGAGGGCGGTAGTGCTAAGAATATGAAAGATAACATTGGCAAAATGGTGTCTTTTACGACTGAAAATAATGCTGGCGAGAAGCAGCGTTTAAAAGCCAAAATCGTAAAAACCTCAACGGTGAGCAATTCTCAAGGTACAGAAACTCGTTATATGGTCGATTTAGATGTTGGCTATAAGGGCAAAGAGCGTAAGGTTAGGGTGAATTTAAGGGATCGTAGTCACATGGACTATAAGCTCTTAATCGGTCGTAACTGGCTTAAAGGTCGTTATGTTGTCGATGTATCAGAGAAAAAGCTGATAGGCCCAACGGCGGCGATTAGTGTTGTTGAGTCGGGATTAATGTTTAAGACACGCATAGACACTGGCGCGGTTGAGAATTCGCTGCATGCCTATGATATGAAAATTGATAATGAAGATCCTGACATGGAAAAAAATGTCGGCAAAGTCATTCACTTCATGACTGAAAATGAAAAGGGTGAGTCTCATTTAGTAAAGTCTCGCATTGTTGAAACTTCGCTGATCCGAAATGCTCAAGGCAGTGAGATCCGTTATATGGTTGAGCTCAAGATTGGCGAGCCGGGTCAAGAGTATAAAGTGAAGGTGAATTTAAGAGATAGAAGTAAGATGTCTTATAAGCTCTTAATCGGTCGTAACTGGCTACAAGGACATTATATCGTGGATGTATCGCGTTAAAAATACACTTTTTGATATAAAGAGCTGAGCCGCACATTTTTGTGCGGCTTTTTTGATTTAGCTTAAAGACGCCACCGTTAACTGATAGGTTAATAACGTTTTGTAGTGCGGATCTTGCTCTAAACGCGTGACGTCAAGTTGGCCTCTAAACTCACTTTTCAGCCAAACTGATAGTGCCGATAGCGTGCCTTTGACTTCGTTATTCTTCAGTACTTGCTGTAAAGCGGCTAATTTAGTGTCATCGAAACCTTTACCATTATCATAAATACGCATTAGGACTTGATGCTGCTTTTTGCTTAGTTCTATCTTTATATGCTGCGTTTCTTTTCTTTGGGTAAACGCATCGATAATGGTATTGCTAATTGCGCGGTAAAAAATCAGAAGAAAATGCCAATGAACACCATCAACAATAAGTCGACTGTCGCTATCTACAGTGAGTTCAATATTGTTGGAAGCGAGTTTTGGTTGTAATAGGGCAACGATGTGCTCAAGCAGTAGGACTAAATCGATAGGCTTAGCGACATAGTCCTGGGCCGAAAACAGGTACTCCAAGTGCCTTAAGCGCACGGTTTGCTCTGCTAATTCTGAGTTAAAGTCTACGATAGGCAATTCGCCTTTCGCTAACTTGTAGGCATTTGCAGCTAAATCATCTTGCTTTCTAAAGATGGGTTTCACGATTGCGGCAACAAGAGAGGGGTATAATGCTTGATTCTCAATTTTAACCTTCTCAAAGCTAGCACTACGATTTGTTTCAAGTTTTACTTGTTCACTTTCACTGAGTAGCCGCTTATTAGTTAGCTCAAGCTGCTCAATAAAGCGGATATTATCGGTTGTTTCCCTTGTCAGTATTTCAAACTGCGCTTTTTTCTTAAGTTCAATCTCTTTAGTTGCACTGATATCGAAAGCGATGGTTCCGACCGAACTCACTTGTTGCTGTGCGTCCAGAATTGGAAACTTAGTCACAAGGTAAGTGTGCTGTTTTCCCTCCCTTGGGAACGTTTGCTCATAACTGAGTTCAAGTTTACTCTCGATAACCTTAAGATCGTTCTCATGGTTTATCTGCGCTATCTCTCTTGGCATGATAAGACGGTCTCTTACCCCAATGATATCTTCACGCTTACGTGACAATGTGCGGCAGAATTGATCATTGACTAGAGTAAATTCACCTTTGATATTGATAATGAAAATTAAGTTATGAGCGGAGTTAAGTACAGAGTTCAGTTGCTCTTTACTTTGTTTAAGTTCTGTTTGTGCTTGCTGCTGTACATCCAGTTGAAGCTCTAGAGCGAGGTTTGTTGCATCTAAGCTGGCTAACGCTATTTCTAACTGCCGAGTACGCGAGCTAAAGGCTTTGGCTAGCATACCTATTTCATCACTACGTGTACTTGCTTCAAGCTCAATTTTAGCGGCATTGCTGTCATTTAACGCTCGAACCATACGGCTAATTGGAGTGATAAAGAGTTTATTTTGCATGATGAAAAGTAGCATCAAGGCAATAATCTGTATGCTAACAAGATAAATACCAACAGAGCTTGCTAATGATTGGTTATTGTAGGCAATACTAGATATAGGGGTAACGAGCACTATTTTCCAATACGTACCAGGCATAAGGAAGATGGTCACTATGACCGGCTCTTTGAGCCTAGGATCACTATCTAAGCGCAGGCTGGCGACAAGTTTAACTTGCATGAGCTTGTTATTTGCATTTTGATTGATTAGCGCGATCAGCTTAGCACGCTCATGGCTCGGCACATTCGTGATATCTTTTTCAAGTAATTTGTCTTCGTAAGCTTTTGTTGCACTAGCGGTTTCAATGAAGTCGGCATCAATTGTTGCAATGATATTCTGTAATGAGGCAAATTCGGTGTAGGTTTTAGAAAATGTTGCAAAAGGCTGAAATAGTTCAGGATTCTTTATTGGAGTTCTATCATCGATATCGATATCTGGATAAGACAGTAAGCGGTTTTGTTGATCAAGAGCAAACACATAACCACCTTGGCTGGATATTGCCGTGGTGAAAAAATTATCAATGCTCGATAACGCGACATCAACAGTGGAGACGCCGATAAACTTATGCTCTGACCACATAGGTACCGAGGCCGTTATCATTGGGATTTCAGTGAAAGGGTCAATATAAGATTTTGACCAATAAGTCGTATCTGTCGGGTAATACTTAGCTGGAATATACCAGTTTTCGTTGTAATAGTGAGGGGGGGCATCGGCGTTATAGTCATTTACTTTAATCAGTTCATCAGCCAAATTACGTGCCCAAAAATAACTATTTTTTCGCTTATCTGTGTCAAAGGCGAATGGTTCAGGCCAAATGCCGCCCCCTAATATTACCTCTTGTTGTCCAGGTTGATTGAGCAGTGCGGGAATGGCCAGATCCAATTGATTAGGTTGCTGTTGATACAATTCACCAAGTGTTCCTATCGATACGGCAAGGTTTTCAATTCTGTTGGTTTTTTGCTGCAGTTTAGCCGCAATAGTTTTACCCAGATTAATACTCAGTGATTGTTGGTTGTCGATTAAACGGGCAGTTTCAATGGATTTTAGAAACCCTACGCTAGCGATAATAATCACGGCTGCAACAATGAGTTGAACCAACATTAATTTCATTGGCAAGCTTGAACGCCAATTGGTCAGTTTTATGGAGCTTGCACTCGTTTTGGCCATGTTTGTTATGTGCTCAGGTTAAGAGTATCCCCTTATTTAGTATCCGTACTGAAAAAGGAATGAAGCGTGGAAGTCCTATTGAACGTATTATATAAGCCTTGTTGTTTTATTGTAAAACAAACTCGTTGATCTATGTTTTTATTTTATTGCAAAAAATAAAAAAAAACAGCCTATTGGCTGCTTTTTATAACGTTAATACAGGCGCTATACTTTTAGACCAACGAGCAGTTTATCTAATTGCTCGGCTGTCGCATGCAGTTCATCACAGCCTGAAACGGATTGATTGGCTGATTGCTCCACATCATGAGACTGATTGCGAATATCCATTAGATTGGTTGCGATTTCATTAGCGACCGCTGATTGCTCTTCAGCAGATGTCGCAATTAAAACGCTCATCTCATAAACTTTAGCGCTGTGATGAGCAATCCCTTGTAGATCTTTGCCTGTGTCAAGTACGTGCTTCTTGCCGTCCTCAGCCTTCTCTACGGTACGACTCATTACCTGTTTTAAGTCGCGGGCACCTGACTGAAGCGCTTCAATCATGGTTTTAATTTCAACCGTTGCAGCCTGAGTTCGACCAGCCAGAGTTCTGACTTCATCGGCAACGACAGCAAAGCCACGCCCTTGCTCTCCGGCTCGGGCAGCCTCAATGGCTGCGTTCAATGCGAGTAAATTAGTTTGCTCGGAAATGGCATTAATGGTGGTGACGACCTCGTCAATTTTAGCTGCGTTTTCATTGAGGTTATTAACAGCATCAGAGGCATCTGCAATTTCATTTGATAAGCTGCCTATCGCGTCAACAGTGATGGCTATATCACGAGAACCTGCATCAACTTGCACATTGGCTTCTTGGGTTTCACTTGATGAAAGCTCAGCATTACGTGAAACTTCTATGACGGCTGCGGTCATCTGCTCCATCGCGGTTGCTAAAGAATCAATGTGCTGGCGTTGATTCATGGCTAACGATTGGCCCTCTTCAGCAGTATTTCTAAAGGCTTGCACAATATTACGGATCTGTGAACTGGCGTTGGTCATCTCGCTTACAAGCTTATGCTGACGCTCAACTAGCGTATCTATGCTAATCGCAAGAATGCTAAATTCGTCTTTAACTTCAAAAAAGTTGAGTCGACCCGTTAAATCGCCATCAGCGGCTCTTTTAAGCGCCATCACATTGGTAAACAGTGCACCACCAACGAAGCTAGAGATATAGTAACTGGTGATTAAGATTATCGAGATTAATATCGCTAAGGCGATATAGGCGACATACTCGTTATGGATGTCGTTGATTTGTTCGCCATACAGGGTTGTAATCAGACCGTTTGGGCTCACCGGGCTGACACTTTCTATTCTATTGCCATTAATCTTGATGTTGCCGCCGCTTTCTGCAAGCGAGACTAATTGGCTGGACCCCGTCTGCTGGTGGGTGACAGTGAGCTCACCTTCAATGGAGCTTAAGAATGCGCTTCTGTTTGCTTCGGGAATATATTGATAAGCGCTATCGAGTGCTTCATTGAGTGTCTGGTTGAATACTTGGGTTTGAGAGAGCTGAGCATCAAGTAGGTTTTGTTTGTATTCGCTATTTAACAAAACAGCCAAACCAACTAGCGTGATGATAGGAATTATCGCCATTAGAGCGAATTTGGTTTTTAGTGTCATATGGATAAGGTACTTATCTACCCAGCGGAACTTAACTTCTTTCATAATGTTCTCTTATTTATAAATCGCATACCTGACTATTTATCGGAAGATTATGCCGTTTCTTAACTCTTTTTTTGCTCATTATCGGTAATTTGCTTGTTTGTTGTTCACTATTGTTTTTAAGTGATTGAATATTAATGTTTCTAATTTGTAGCGGCTTGGCAGTCAAATAGTGTGGCTATCATTAGGTTTTCAGTAGTTGTTGTGATTTAGGTTGTACTTTTACCGCTTCACTAAGTGGCAGTTAGATTAACAATTGATGGATTTAATGCTCATTGAGTAAAGCCTTGTATAAGGACTAAACAAAATAGACAGTTAGCAGGGGAAAAGGTGAATTAGTCCTAGTCAAATCATCCTGTCTAACGTAAAATTTTAGTCTTTTTCTATTTTCACTAAGAAAATACGTTAGCCCAAAAGTCGTAGGTCTAGCACTTACTTGCACTGGAAGAGATGATGTCACAGTTAACAGAGATCGTAGAACAGGCTTTAGCCGCCATCGAAGGAGCTACAGATTTAAAAGCTCTCGATGACCTCCGTGTCGATTACCTTGGTAAGAAAGGTAAAATCACCGACATGATGAAAATGATGGGGAAACTTCCTCCGGAAGAGAAGCCCGCTTTTGGTCAAGCCGTGAATCAAGCAAAACAAGCGGTTCAACAACAACTGTCAATTCGTATTGATGGTCTTAAAGCCGCTGAACTTGAAGCGCAATTAAAAGCTGAGAGTATCGATGTGAGCCTGCCGGGTCGTCGCATTGAGAACGGTGGACTGCACCCTGTAACTCGCACGATTGAGCGTATTGAAGCTTTCTTTGGTGAGCTAGGCTTTACGGTTAAAGACGGCCCAGAAATCGAAGATGACTTTCATAACTTCGATGCATTAAACATCTCTGAGCATCATCCTGCACGTGCAGATCACGACACTTTCTACTTTAATCCGAAAGTGATGTTGCGTACGCAAACATCTGGTGTACAGATCCGTACCATGGAGCATGAAAAGCCACCTTTACGCATTATCTCTCCTGGTCGTGTATATCGTAACGATTATGACCAAACGCATACGCCAATGTTCCACCAGGTAGAAGGTTTACTTGTCGCTGAGAACGTTAACTTTGCAGAACTAAAAGGCATTTTGCACGATTTCTTACGCAATTTCTTTGAAGAAGATTTAGAAGTGCGTTTCCGTCCTTCTTACTTCCCATTTACTGAACCGTCAGCAGAAGTTGATGTAATGGGTAAAAATGGTAAGTGGTTAGAAGTACTTGGTTGCGGAATGGTTCATCCAAATGTGCTTCGTAGTGTAGGCATCGATCCAGAGAAATATTCTGGTTTTGCGTTTGGTATGGGCGTTGAGCGTCTTTCTATGTTGCGCTATGGCGTTAACGATTTACGTTCATTCTTCGAAAACGATCTACGTTTCCTGAAGCAATTTAAATAAACGGAGCTGTAATAGCATGAAATTTAGTGAATCTTGGCTTCGTGAGTGGGTTAACCCGAGTGTCAATCGCGAAGAGTTATCACACCAAATTACTATGGCCGGTCTTGAAGTTGACGGTATTGAACCTGTAGCTGCTGAGTTTAGCGGTGTTATCGTCGGTGAAGTTGTTGAGTGTGGTCAGCACCCAGATGCTGACAAACTACGTGTAACTAAAATCAATGTGGGTGGCGAAGAGCTAATCGACATCGTATGTGGCGCATCAAACTGCCGTCTAGGGCTTAAAGTTGCAGTTGCTATGGTTGGCGCTGTGCTACCTGGCGATTTCAAAATTAAAAAAGCTAAGCTACGCGGTCAACCGTCATTTGGTATGTTGTGTTCGTTTGGCGAGCTAGGCGTTGATATTGAAAGCGACGGCATTATTGAATTGCCACTTGATGCACCCATTGGCCAAGACGTACGTGAATACTTAGATCTTGATGACGCAGTTATCGATGTGGATTTAACGGCTAACCGCGCTGATTGTCTAGGTATGGCTGGTCTTGCTCGTGAAGTTGGCGTATTAAACCGCCAATCAGTAACTGAGCCGACTTGGGAAGCGGTTGCTGCGACTATCGCTGATGAAGTGAGCATTGACGTACAAGAGCCACAAGAGTGTGGACGTTACCTAGGCCGCGTTATCAAAAACGTTAACGTTAAAGCTGAAACGCCACTATGGATGCAAGAAAAGCTGCGTCGTAGTGGTATTCGCTCTATCGACCCGATCGTTGATATCACTAACTATGTATTAGTTGAGTTCGGTCAGCCAATGCACGCATTTGACTTAGCTAAGTTAGATGGCGGCATTCAAGTTCGTAAGCCTAAAGGCGAAGAGAAGCTGACACTACTTGATGGCAATGAAATTACTATTCCTGAAGGTATGTTGATTATTGCTGACCAGGCTAAGCCATTAGCACTTGCTGGTGTATTTGGTGGTGAGCAATCAGGTGTTACCACTGAAACTACCGACATTCTTTTAGAATGCGCATTCTTTGCTCCTTTAGCTATTTTAGGTAAAGCCCGTAAGATTGGTTTGCATACTGATGCATCGCACCGTTTTGAGCGTGGTGTTGACCCACAGCTGCAACAAAAAGTCATGGACCGTGCTAGCCGTCTAGTGCTAGACATCTGTGGTGGCGAAGCAGGCCCAGTCGTTGAAGCTAAATCTGAAGACAACTTACCAAAACCTGCACATATCGTATTGCGTCGAAGCAAACTAGATAAGACTTTAGGTCATCATATTGAAGATGCTGAAGTCAAAGAAATTCTAGAGCGCTTAGGCTTTAATGTTGAAGTGAGTGAAGGGCAGTGGAATGTAATCACAGCCACTTACCGTTTCGATATGGCGATTGAAGAAGACTTGATTGAAGAAGTTGCCCGTATTTACGGTTACAACAATATTCCAAATATTGCGCCTGTTGCGCAATTAAGCATGTCTGATCATAAAGAGTCTGATATCAGTCTTAAGCGTGTTCGTAGCATGTTGGTTGCCCGTGGTTTTCAAGAAGCGGTAACATACAGCTTCGTCGACCCTAAGCAGCAAGAGTTGCTCCACCCTGGTGCAGAGGCGATGATTTTACCGAACCCAATTTCGGTTGAAATGTCAGCAATGCGTCTGTCTATGTTCACCGGTCTTTTGACTGCGGTTGGTTACAACCAAAGCCGTCAACAAAACCGTGTAAGACTGTTTGAAACTGGTCTGCGTTTTGTTCCGAATGAAACCGCTGAGTCAGGTGTGTCACAGCAACCTATGCTTGCAGCTGTTATTGCCGGAAACCAAAACGATGAACATTGGTCAATGGAGTCAAAAACGGTTGATTTCTTCGACCTTAAAGGTGACTTAGAAGCGGTCATCGGTTTGACGGTTGCTGAAGCTGAATTTAGCTTTAGAGCGGCAAGCCACCCAGCGCTTCACCCGGGACAATGTGCTGAAATCTTAAGAGATGATCGCGTAATTGGCATTATAGGCACCGTTCATCCAAGCCTAGAGAAGCCATTTGGCCTAAACGGAAAGACAATTATTTTCGAACTAGAATTAGACGTGTTATTGCACGCTAATTTGCCGCTAGCCCAGACTGTATCTAAGTTTCCAGCTAACCGTCGTGATATCGCAATCGTAGTTGATGACGCTATTGCAGCAGATGATGTTGTAAAATTGATAAGAAAAGTTGGCGAAAATCAGTTGGTTGGCATAAACTTGTTCGATGTATACCGAGGTAAAGGTGTAGAGGAAGGCAAAAAGAGCCTTGCAATAGCACTCTTATTACAAGACAACGCTCGTACACTGGAAGAAAAAGAAATCGCTGAGATGGTAGACGTCGTGGTTTCTGCTCTGAAAGACGAGTTCAACGCATCGTTGAGGGACTAAAAGTATGGCACTTACCAAAGCTGAAATGGCAGAACATCTTTTTGAAACGCTAGGTATCAACAAGAGAGTAGCGAAAGAGATGGTTGAGACGTTTTTCGAAGAAATTCGTCTAGCTCTTGAAAGTGGTGAGCAGGTCAAGCTGTCTGGCTTTGGCAACTTTGACCTGAGGGACAAGAATCAAAGACCGGGAAGGAACCCAAAAACGGGAGAAGATATCCCAATTTCGGCACGTCGTGTAGTCACGTTCCGTCCGGGACAGAAGCTGAAAAGCCGCGTCGAAGAGGCTAACGCAAAGAAGTAATTGCTTTAGCGTTATAATGAAGAGGCCACTCAATCGAGTGGCTTTTTCTGTTATTCATTTGCAGTAGAGGTTTAATTCCTTGTCTAGAAAGCCAAAATATTTTGATCGACGTTTTAGCTTTAGCCTGTTACACCCTAAATATTGGCTAACCTGGGTCGCGATTTTAGTGTTGTTAATATTTGGTCTTATGCCTGCCTGGCTCAGAGATCCCATTGCACGCACACTTGCCAGACTAGTGATGAAAATTGCTAAGAAGCCGATTAATGTGGCAAGGGCGAATCTAACGACCTGCTTTCCTGAAAAATCCCATGATGAGATTGAAGCGTTAATAAAAGATAACGTGGAAAATTTTGTGATGATTTTACTTGCGCAATCCGAGTTGTTAGCGAAATCTCGCGCGAATATGAGACGCCGTGTACAACTTCATGGATTTGAACATGTAGAAAAAGCACGTGCTGCAGGTCAGCCTGTGATTTTTATCATGCCGCATGTGTGGGGTATTGAGTATGCAGGACTTAGGCTCAATCTTGAACTGCCTATGGTTTCGATGGCAAAAGCCCATAAAAATGGATTATTTAACTGGTTCAATAATCGTATGAGAAGCTCCCAAGGCGGCAATATCTACATGCGTGAAGCAGGGATCAGAGCTTTGCTGACAGAGCTAAAGCGAGACAATAGTTTTTTTTATCTACCCGATGAAGATCTTGGTCGTGAGAAGAGTGTCTTTGCGCCATTTTTGGGGACGACTAAAGCAACCTTGCCAGTAGTGGGGCGTTTAGCTCAGGCGGGGAACGCTCAAGTCATGCCGGTAAAGATTGGTTATGATCAACACAAACGTCATTTTGATCTAACGGTTATGCCTGCCATTGATCCCGATACCATGCAAGGTAAAGAAAATGAGGCGATCGCCTTAAATAAGGCGGTTGAGCAAGTTATTTTAGCGTACCCTGAGCAATATATGTGGTTCCTTAAGGTGCTAAAAACCCGCCCCGAAGGCGAAGCATCGATCTATAATTAATCTGGTTGCTAAAAATAGCGCTGCAATTGTTATTAACCATGGCTACACAAAAAAGCCGCAATGGATATTGCGGCTTTTCTATATCTAGCGCTTAGCTTTATAGCTAGCGTTTAAGGGCAGTGTTTGATTGGCTGAGCTACTTATTCATTACGCGCTTGCATACATCTACCCATTTTTGCACTAAATAAAGCACTTAACCAGCACTATAGCAGAGCGGATAACTAAACGATTAGCTGATATTCATCGCGTAAAATATCAATGATCTCTTGTTTAGGTGTGTCGCTGATATGTAGCTTCTTACCAATCACTTTCTCAGCAATTCCAACATAAGTGTTAGAGATATCCATCATGACAGATTCTGGTAGTTTATTATCTTTCGCTAGCGCAAAGCGCTCTTCCATGCGGTTCTTGTTGAGTAAGATATCAGCGTCTGGGAAGTGGTTAAGTAGCCACTGTCTGAAACCTTCTTTTGATTGCTCGATAATTTTGCCATCACGGTGAGCTGCACCATCCCAAATACGCGAGCTATCAGGCGTGCCGACCTCATCCATATAGATAAGTTTTTCATTACCAGCAGCATCGTTTACGTAGCCAAATTCAAATTTGGTATCAACAAAGATCTGATCATGCTCAGCGAGTGCGTCACTGATGACATCAAAGCCTTCTTTAAGCAGCTTCTCGTAAAGATCAACGTCTGCAAGCTTACTAAAGTTGAAACCTTGAACATGACGTTCAATATCGCTACGAGATACATTCACGTCATCAGCTTCAGGTACGCCTTCTAGGCCCGTTAATACACCTTTTGTCGACGGGGTGATTAATAGCTCAGGTAGCTTTTGATCTTTCTCTAAGCCTTCAGGGATAGTGATGCCACAAAACTCGCGCTCACCTTTAGTGTATGAACGCCACATAGAACCCGTAATGTATTGGCGTGCAATCGCTTCAATCATCACCGGACGTGCTTTTTGCACAATCCACACCAATGGGTGAGGGATGTCTAAGATGTGACTATCAGCAAGGCCTTTATCTTTAAAAAGTTTAAACCAATGATTTGAGATAGCATTTAGTGCCGTTCCTTTTCCTGGAACGCCATCTAAACCGTTCTCACCTTGCCATACGCAATCAAATGCTGAGATGCGATCGCTAATGACCATAATGGCTAGTGGTGCATCGGCAGGTACATCGTAACCTTTATCTTTAATTAACCGTGCGCTATCTTCCTCGGTTAACCAGTAAACACTGCGGACCTTACCTGAGTGAACAGGTTTGTTGGTACGAATTGGGAGGTTGTCATTTACGACTAAAACTTTATCTGCAAGATTCATAGGGCACACTTTTATTATTGAGAAGCTTAATTTTAGTGGCGCAGATTGTATCAGAAGTTACCTATTGCAACACCCTAGCAATAACGGATTTACTCTTTGTAAAAACAGTGTTTTCTATTGCGCAAAATCAGCAAGAATAAGATGGCAAAATTGAAGCAATGCGCTACTTTTGGTTTTAAATACCGATTGATTATCTTTTAAGTCGTCAATCCTTTTTATGATAATGCTTGCCCGTCAATTAAGCGTTTCATTGTTTCAGAGTGCAGTTATAAGCTCGTTTCATCTTTGCTGAAGAGTAAATTTATCAGCAGGAATAGCCGTGGCTAAACAGGAAATAAAATGGCCGCAGAGACTGCGACCATTTCCTACTCGTTAAGGCGGAGGTTATTTTTCTACTTTGCCTTATTGTGACGTTTCATCAAATTGAGATTGATGTCTTGCATGCTTAACTCTTGATCTTCAAGTAGCACTAACAAGTGATAGATCAGATCAGAGGCTTCATCAATCAATTCCGGTTTGTCATGGGTTGCAGCGGCTAATGCCGTTTCTAACCCCTCTTCTCCGACTTTTTGCGCGATACGTTTAGTGCCACGCTCAAACAGGTGAGCGGTGTAGCTTGACTCTGGGTCTTGGCCTTTACGTGATGCGATTAAGCCTGACAAGTTGTCGATAAAACTGTGGGCGTTACCGTCTTTCCAGCAACTCTCTGTGCCCTTATGGCAGGTCGGTCCGTTGGGAATAACTTGCACGAGTAAACTGTCATCGTCACAGTCTTTATCAATCGATACTAAGTCGAGGGTGTTGCCTGAGGTTTCGCCCTTAGTCCAGAGTCTTTGTTTACTGCGGCTGAAAAAGGTGACTTTTCCTGTCGATAAGGTTTGATCTAATGCAGCCTTATCCATATAACCGAGCATTAAGACTTTGGCTGTGAGGTGATTTTGCACTATCGCCGGAATTAAGCCGTCGGTTTTCTCCCAGTCCAATTGACTCAGTAAGTCGCTACCCAGTGGGTTTTGGTTAAAATTAGTCATGTTACATCCTTAATGTGAGTCAACGTCTAACTTATCTAAATGCGTACAGCAATTTGCTGGCTGTTGAGATAACGTTTTAGGGCCTGTATATCTATGATCCCTTTATGGAACACACTTGCGGCTAATGCCGCATCCACGTTTGCCTGGCTAAACACCTCTTTAAAATGCGCCATAGTGCCAGCGCCACCCGATGCAATTAACGGTACATCGCAGATAGCGCGGATCATCGACAATTGCTTAATGTCATAACCTTGTCTGACGCCATCTTGATTCATGACATTGAGTACGATTTCGCCGCAGCCCTGATTTTGCACTTCTTCAACCCAATCTTGTGTAAACCACTGAGTGTCTTTAGTTGCCGCTTCATCGCCAGTAAATTGCTTAACCATGTAGCTGTCGCTATTGGCGTCATAATAGGAATCGATACCTATCACGATACACTGACGTCCAAACTCATCTTGCAGTCTGGCAATCAAGCTTGGGTCTGTTAATGCTGGTGAGTTAATTGAAATTTTGTCGGCGCCAAAGGCCAGCTTTTCTCGTGCTTGCTCTATGGTTCTTATCCCACCGGCAACACAAAAAGGAATATCAATTTTTTCGGCGACTCGACTTATCCATGACTTATCAATGACTCTATCGTGAGCGCTGGCCGTGATGTCATAGAAGACTAATTCATCAGCACCTTCTTCAGCGTAGCGCTTAGCGAGCGGCACAATATCGCCTACAATTTCATGGTTTCTAAATTGAACCCCTTTAACCACTTTGCCCTCTTTGACATCAAGGCAGGGGACTATGCGTTTGGCCAACATGCAATCGCCTCCTGGACGGTGAATTGGTTGATAAGTAGGGCTTTACCAATAATAATGCCATTGGCACCGCTGTCTTTTACTGCATTGACATCGGCTAATGTCGCGATGCCTCCAGAAGCTTGCCATTGGATCTCTGGGTAAGTAGCGGCAATCTCACGGTAAAGCTCGGTATTAGCGCCTTGCAGTGTGCCATCACGGCTAATGTCAGTGACTAATGCATGCTTAAGGCCAACAGCTTTAAACTCTTCTACCAGCGACTCCAAGCTCTTACCACCGCCACTTTGCCATCCCGATACGGCCACTATTTTTTCGCCTTGCTCATTGATATTGACATCGAGTGCGAGACAAATGGCTTCATTACCATATTTTTCAAACCAGCTTTTTACAAGCTCAGGCTCTTTTACGGCCAATGAACCGATAACCACACGGCTTACACCAATTTCCAGTAGTTCATTTAACTGGGCTTCAGTGCGAATACCACCGCCAACCTGGATCGGAGTGTCTAGGTGATTAACTAATTCTGAAATTAATGCCGTTTGACGCTTAGTTGGCTCTTTTGCTCCGGTTAAATCGACGATATGCAGTAAGTTAGCCCCTTGAGCCTGATAAGATTTAAGTTGATCTAATGGACTTAAATTAAAGGTTGTTTGCTGCTCGTAATCACCTTGATAGAGGCGAACAACTTGGCCGTCGATAAGATCGATTGCTGGAATAATCATTACAGTGCCTCCGGTTCATTACTTAGGTTAATCGTTAGCTTATTAGCGGGTTCATTGCCAGCTTGGCAAAAGGTATCTCTATTCATGTTGAGGAAGTTTGCCAGTATCTTAGCGCCGACCTCTGCACTTTTTTCTGGATGAAATTGCAGTCCAATAAAATTATCTTTTGCAATGGCAGCGCTAAAGTACTCACCATGCTGGGCAGTTGCAATGGTGAAGTCGCTAACGGGGGCGCGGTAGCTGTGGACGAAATATACGAAGCTGCCGGCAGTCACTCCCTCGAAAATAGGGTGGTTTGAAGGCGTAATTTGATTCCAGCCCATATGCGGTAGCGGTAAGCCTTGAGTATTAAGCAGGTCGATATCGGTTGGAATGATATTAAGACATTGGCAGTTATCGCTTTGTGTGCCGCGCTCTTTTGAAGCACGTGTCAGCATCTGCATACCTAAGCACACGCCGAGTAATGGCTGGGTGAGCGAGGGGATAACCTGGAGTAAACCTTTGTCATTTAGCGCCGTCATTGCAGCCCTTGCAGTACCTACACCTGGTAAAATAACGCGTTCAGCCGAGTTAATCAGCTCAATATCATCGCTTACAAACAGGCACTCTCGCTCTGTATCAGTCATTAAACGCTCAAAAGCGTAGCGGACCGAGCTTAAATTGGCGCAACCGGTATCGATAATAACGGTATTACCTTTGATGCCGTTTTTGTTATCTAGATTGACTTGGCTCATAACACACCTTTACTTGAGGGCAGCGTGTCTCCTTCAACTGCCACAGCTTGTCTTAGGGTACGACCTAACACCTTGTATAAGCTTTCAACTTTGTGGTGGTCGTTATTGCCCTGGGTACTGATGTGTAAAGTACAGCGCAGACCATCGGCAAAGGAGCGGAAGAAGTGCGGCACCATCTCAGTTGACATTTGGCCAACAAGTTCACGGTCAAAGTCGCCGCGATACTTGATAAATGGACGCCCCGATAGATCTAACAAACACTCAGCACTGGCTTCATCCATAGGAATCGCTTGCTCAAAAACGCTACTGATTTGTGCATTGCCAAAGCGGGCTATGCCGCGTTTGTCACCTAGAGCTTGACGCAGGGCATCACCGATTGCCAGTGCGGTATCTTCAATGCTGTGGTGATCATCTATCTCCAAATCACCATCAACCTTGACATCCATTTTAAAGTTGCCGTGGGTTGAGATCTGCTCAAGCATATGGTCGAAAAAGCCAATACCTGTGTTGATTTCGCTTTTATCATTTGAATCTAAATCGACAGTGACGCGAATATCGGTTTCTTTAGTGGTACGAGTGACTGTGGCGCTGCGGTTCTTATTTAAAAGCTTATCGGCAATGGCGTTCCAGTTAAGATTTTCTGGGTGATATTGCAAACCTAATATGCCCATCGAGTCGGCAAGACCTAAGTCAGTTTCACGATCTCCTATGACAGCGGACTGGGTAAAATCAATTTTCCCAGAGGTGAGATAGTCTTTAACTAAGCCAAGCTTAGGTTTACGACAG
The DNA here is from genome assembly GCF_052977125.1 of Shewanella sp. 30m-14. Lineage (NCBI taxonomy): Bacteria > Pseudomonadati > Pseudomonadota > Gammaproteobacteria > Alteromonadales > Shewanellaceae > Shewanella > Shewanella sp. 30m-14. The sequence goes on from NZ_JBRILW010000017.1 coordinate 27,079, forward strand.
CTACAGTTCTCATCATTAAAGTGAGGGCAGATAAGTACATCATCAAACAGCACGCCTTGGCTGTTTAAGATCTGCATCATCATATTTTGCGGTGCATCGAAATCATCTCTTGGGAACGAAGGCGTGCCCAGACCATCTTGGTTACTGACCATAACTAATCGATAACCGGCGTTTTGCAGTTTCAGTAGAGCAGGGATCACATTAGGCTCAAAAACGAGTTTGGCTAAGCTATCGACTTGCTTATCTGTAACTGGTTCTTCGATGAGCGTACCATCACGGTCGATAAATAAAATTTTCTGCTTCATAGCGGTTATACCTTTCAGATTCTGGCTTTACTGAGTTTAAACAAATCGGAACGCATTGAACATTCATTCAAATCTCAGCCAAGCTATTGTTATTCTTTTTAAATATCAGCGCACTGTATATTTTTATTGTTGAAATAGTTGGATCAGATAGTCCGTTTGTTCCTGGTTTGTAAAGCTAAAACGAATCGCCTTACTAAGGCGGGGATCGTTGTAACTTCTGGCAATCACGCCAGCAGATATTAACTTTTGCTGCACTAGCGCTTTGTCCTCAAACTCTGCGAGTACATAGTTACCATGTGCTTTGATAACCTTAGCGCCATAGCCGCTCAATGCGTCCGCCAGTCTTAACCCTTGTTGCTTCATCAGACCCACTTGCTGCTGCATTGTTTCAAGGCCTTTTGTGTTGAGGGCTTTGATGGCAAGTTCGCTTACGGGAAGCGGCACGGGATAAGGGGCGATTACACGCATGCAGATTTCGATAATGTCAGGGTTTGCCAACAAAAAACCACAGCGTGCGCCAGCTAAGGCAAAGGCTTTTGATAAGGTGCGAAGCACCACTAGGTTTGCACAGCTATCGACTAAATCGGCGACACTGTATTCGGGACTAAATTCAATGTATGCCTCATCGATAACCACTATGGCTTCAGGGTAAGCGTTAATGATCTCAATGATTTTGTTTCTTGTGATGACACTGCCTGTGGGGTTATTGGGATTACAGATAAACACCAATTTTGCGCCACTGACACTGGAGATAGAGTCACTTGGCAGCTGAAAATCATCAGTTAAAGACAGCGCTTTTACCCCAACATTAAAGGTCTTGGCACTGATGGCATACATTCCATACGTAGGGCCAAAGGTTGCGATACTATCTTGACCTGGTACACAAAAGGCTCGAATTAACAGCTCAATCGCTTCGTCGGCGCCGCGACTAGTGATAATACTGTTCTCATTGACACCACTATATTGGCTATATGCGCTGATTAATGCAGGTGGCTGGCATTCTGGGTAACGGTTAAGGCCCATAAGCTCACTATTGTTAAAGGGGGACTCATTGGCATTGATCCAGATATCCCCTTGGCCGCCAATACGCCTTGCTGACTGATAAACCTGTAACGCTAACAGTTCTGGTCGAGCGAGGCGCTCGGCTAAATTTAGCTTGCTTGATGTTGTCATAGGGCCTCCGTAACTGAGCTATTGCTAGCTAACGCTTCATTACCTGCGTTAGCATCAAGGCTGGCCATTCGAACTGCAATTGCATTTTTGTGTGCATCAAGCTGCTCAGCTTCGGCAAGGATCATTACGCTATGGCTTAAGGCTCTAAGTCCTATTGCTGATAACTCTTGCACAGTGAATCGACGGCTAAAATCTGCAAGTGATAAGCTCGACACCGTTTTACTGTAACCGTAGGTCGGCAAGACGTGATTCGTGCCGCTGGCATAATCACCCACAGATTCAGGCGTATACGCCCCTAAAAATACAGAGCCCGCTGCTCGAATATTGGCTAGCACTTCTCGTGGCTGCTGAGTTTGAATGATCAAGTGCTCAGGTCCGTATTGATTAGAAACTGCCGCTGCGATGGTCATATCGTTAACGATAATAGTGCGGCTGCTTTTAAGGGCTTGATTGGCAATATCAGCACGTGGCAGCTGCGCCAGTTGCTTTGCTAAGGCTTGATTAACCTGCTTAGCTAACACGTTACAATCGGTGACTAACATAACTTGTGAGTCAGCGCCGTGCTCGGCTTGTGATAACAGGTCTGCGGCAACAAACTCTGGATTAGCCTCAGTATCGGCAATGATGAGCACTTCTGATGGGCCGGCAGGCATATCGATGCTCACTGTGCAGCGGTTATCTTGACTAACGGAGCGTTTAGCTTCAGTCACAAATCGGTTACCTGGGCCAAAAATCTTATCGACTTGAGGTACAGAACCAGTGCCAAATGCAAGTGCAGCAATAGCTTGGGCGCCGCCAACTTGATAGATCTCTTCAATACCACATTCTTTTGCCGCATAAATGATGGCATCATTAATTGGTGGAGGGCTTACGAGAACCCGCTTATTACAACCGGCAATTTTAGCGGGTAGGGCTAACATCAGTACGGTTGAAATAAGTGGCGCCGTGCCTCCTGGAATATACAGGCCAACGCGCTCTATCGGCTCAGAGCGGAGTTCGCAGCGGATCCCTGCTTGAGTTTCTAGATCGATGTGTGGCTGGATCTGTGCCTTGTGAAAAGTCTCAATGTTGGCCTTTGCTTGAGCAATTGCTTGCTTTACCTCACTAGAAACCTTGGCGCAGCTCTGCTCAACTTGGGCGCTCGACAACCTTAAGTTATCGATATTGACCCCATCAAATTTTTGATTAAATTCAAATAAGGCCTTATCGCCATCAGCGACGACGGCATTAATGATATCTGCCACACTTTGCTCAAGACTGTTATCACCTATTAGTGGTGAGCGCTCAAGCGTGTTAGCTTGAGCTTGAGAGTCGAGAGATTGCCAATTGAGGATCTGCATGACTCTACCCCATCATTTTTTCAATAGGCATAACAAGAATTGAGCTGGCGCCCAGCTGCGTTAATTGCTCCATAGTGTCCCAGAACAAGTCTTCAGTGCTAACGGCGTGGATAGCCACTCGGTTAGTATCGTCGTTGAGTGGCAAAACAGTCGGGTTTTCTGCGCCAGGAAGCAGTGCAACAATCTGCTCTAACGTTTCCGTTGGTGCGTGTAGTAAGATGTATTTACTCTCTTTGGCACGTACAACGCCATTAATTCGAGACAGTATTTTGTTTATTAGTGCTTGTTTATCATCAGGTTGCGATTGGGTTGATTGAATGATGCAGGCCATAGAACGGTAGATGACTTCCGTTTCATATAATCCATTTGCTTCAAGTGTTGCCCCTGTTGACACTAAGTCACAAATACCGTCTGATAAACCTGCACGTGGTGCAACTTCAACAGAACCCTTCAACATGCAGTCACGATAATTAATGCCTTTCTTTTGCATGTAGCGGCGTAGCAAGTTGGGGTAAGAGGTCGCAATGCGAAGCCCTTCTAATGAGCTTGCATCTTGGTAACTAAATTCAGTTGGCACGGCCAATGATAGGCGGCAAGCACCAAAGTCAAGTTCACGTAATTTGATGCATTCAGCTGGTTTGCCTAGGCTTTGGCGTTCGATCTGTTCTTCTTCCAGCACATTTTCGCCAATAATACCTAAGTCCACCACACCGTCCATGACAAGGCCTGGAATATCGTCATCACGTACACGTAATAGGTCGATTGGCATGTTGTCTGAGTGGGCGATTAGACGTTGTTCGTTGACATTAAATTTAACGCCACAGCTTTTAAGTAACTTCTGTGACTCTTTTGATAAGCGGCCAGATTTCTGGATGGCGATACGTAATCTTGTTGACTCTGACATGAGATACTTCCTATTAGTTAATTTAAAAATCTTATAAAACAATCTGTTAAGAAAAAAACAAAAAACCCTTGGAATTCCTTCCAAGGGTTTTGATATTTTTAAATCAACCGCCGGAAGGAAAATAGTCCTTCGGCAGTGAGCTTCCGAAGGCTACCGCATATGGTGATGATGATGCATAGTGTTCAAAAGCTGTGTCATATTTGTTTCTCTCAATCTGTTTCTGTGGGCCAAGTGGCCTGTCATGATCCAACGCTTGCTGCTGTGCTAAGCCATTGATGAATCATTTCGTGTTGTTGGTATTTAAATTAATCAGTTTTTAAAATGATTGCAACCTCTTATTTAAGCAGTTGAGTAAACTTCATCTAAATGTCATTATTTTTCATTTTTGGTTGCCTAAAGTCGATTTATACCGACATTTGAGAGTCTTGTGTTCTCAACTGAGAACAATTAACCGCACATGCGGGAGTGGCTTTTGTTAAGGCCGCTAGAGCGCATTTGTCCTGAACTTGCTCTCAGTCCGCCAACAAAAGCTAATCTTGTATATTTATTTAAGATAAACTGCCATGCATTTTTATATGCCCGTATCACATATTGAAGCTAATAACTGAATCTGGTAACCGAAGTCGATCACTGAGTCTTTCTCTGCACTCGCTTAAAAGGGAGTAACTATTCCTAACCTAAGCGGCTAGAATAGAGCTCACACAAGGCCTGTGAAACGCGCATTTCAAGTCGCTTGGGTATATGCATCATCAACATTTTTATTAAAGGTTTAATGACTCTTGAGCAGTAAACTCATACAGCAAGTCGCTGCTGCATTTTCAAATGATGGCGTACTGGCACATTCAATTAAGGGTTTTAGCTGCCGTAATGTGCAGGTGACTATGGCCAAGGCGGTGACTGAATCTATCAGTAGTTGCAATAACTTGGTGGTGGAAGCTGGGACGGGGGTGGGGAAGACTTTTGCTTACCTAATTCCTGCTTTATTGAGTGGCAAGCAAGTTATTGTCAGTACAGGCAGTAAAAATTTACAAGAGCAGCTATTTTACAAAGACCTTCCTGCATTATTATCCATGCTTAAGCTCACGCCTAAGGTTGCGCTGCTAAAGGGGCGTAATAACTACCTGTGCCAACACCTAATGGAAAAAGAGCTATCGGGAGCCAGCTCGATGGACACACAAGTATTAGATGACTTGCTGCGTATAAATCAGTGGGCAGGGCAGACTACTGACGGCGATATTGGAGGGTTAACCTCGGTTACGGAGAATTCTCAGGCTTTACCGCTGATCGTTAGCGCAAAAGAGACCTGTATTGGTCAACGCTGTGATCACTATGATGACTGTTTCACTCGCAAAGCCCGTAATAGAGCCATGGATGCACGGATCATTGTGGTTAATCATCACCTTTTTCTAGCCGACAGAATTTTAAAAGAGACTGGTTTTGCCGAATTACTGCCAGATTCTGATGTGGTAATTTTTGATGAAGCGCACCTATTGCCTGATATTGCTGTCACTTATTTTGGTCAGCAATGCTCTACACGACAGCTCATAGCGCTATTTGATAACTTGATTGAGATTTATAGACTCGAACTAAGAGATGCTAAACAGATAGAGTTGTTAAGTGCACGATGTTCATCAATGTTAAATGAGTGGCATCAAATACTGTTTAATATTGGCGAGTCTGACTGGCGTCGACTATTGGCCAATAAAGACTTATCAGTCCTTTCATGGGGGCTGCTCAAAGAGATTAAGGTATTACAACAGCTATTATTAGGCCATGTTGGTCGCAGCAATAATCTAGATGATCAAATAGAAAAGCTTGAGGTTTTAGCCAATAAACTAGAGCTGTTTTTCTTATGTGAGAACAATCAAGCCGCTTATAGTATCGACTTCGGCCATCGTTATTTGGTACTGCGCATTGCGCCAATAGACGTTGCTAAAGAGTGTCGTAAACTGTTTGATTCTAATGTGGCGTGGATATTTACCTCGGCAACATTACAAATCAACCGTGATTTAAGCTTGTTCACCCGACAACTAGGCTTACGTCAATGCCAAGAGATGTTACTGGAAAGCCCATTTGATTATCAAAATAATGCGCTTTTTTGTGTGCCAAGACATTTAGCGAGTGTCAATAATCATCATGTGGCATTAAATCAATTTGTTGATGTTTGCGTAAAAGCGGTGAATGCTGCTAAAGGGCGCACCTTTATTTTATTTACCAGTCATAGAATGCTTAATTTGGTGGCACCTGCACTTCAACGGCGCGTCGCTTATCCACTTCTTGTGCAAGGGCAGGCGAATAAGCAAAGCCTGCTTAAAAAATACCGCCAACTTGGTAATGCTGTATTACTCGGTACAGGCGCTTTTTGGGAAGGGGTCGATGTTCGTGGTCGACTGTTAAGTTGCGTCATCATCGATAAATTGCCATTTGTGTCACCCGATGACAATCTGTTTCGCGCGCGTAGCGAAAGTGTTGAGCGTGAGGGCAAAGATGCGTTTAGCGAGATCTCACTGCCGCAAGCGGTGATCAGCCTAAATCAAGGGGTAGGTCGGTTAATTCGAGATGAAAAAGATAAAGGCGTACTCATTTTATGCGACAACCGTATCGTCAATAAACCCTACGGACAGGCATTTTTAAATTCGTTACCGCCAATGTCTCGAACTCGTGATTTAGACAAGGCGACAGACTTCTTAGCGAAGATTAAGTAGCGTAAATTAAGTGATAAGTAAAATAACAAAATAAATACTGGTGAGTAAGATAAGGGCTAATAAGCAGCGGCGCCGGTAAAGTAAACCTTCAGAGTTCAGTAAGCTTGGAAACAATAAAAAGTTTAATGGGTTAAACAGGGTCTTATAGCTGATGATTGCGACGCCTGGGTTTCGTCCTCGATACAACATTTTGGAAAAGTAATAGAGGAAGCGAAAAAGTAGCACTGGAAAGCTAATATAGATGAGCAGGGTGAGTGTTAACTCAGTAGTCATTTCAAGTTCTGCTAACGTCAACATTAAACCTTTTTGCCAAGCTTCCTCTAAACTGTTTGAAAACCATAGCAACATGAAAACTGTCATTAGCATAGAGAACACGATAAATAGCAAGGAGTAACGAAGTAGCCTAAACCAATCGATTCTGATTTGTTGCATCCTCCCCCCTTGATTAGGACTTCAAAGCAAGCTTAAATTGAGTGCTTTAGAGTGAGTATAGTCACTGATATGTAATAAATTTATGTATAGTCACTTAATTTATAGTCACTTAATTTATAGCCACTTATAAATTTAGGACAAACCGCGATTTTTGTATCTATTTAACCTCATTTTATTGGGCTATGACTTGAGTGTGTCTGGATTACATCACACTCAGTAGTTCCGAACGTAAGTTGACGCTATTACTTAAGTCGCTATTTGCCTGTGGATCACTCATGAGGCCTACAAAAGGCAAGTATTTTAACTATAAGACTTAATGCCATAGCGTGACTTAGGGTATAATCATAAAAACAGTCTATTTACTCGGTTAAGTACTGAAGGTCTAATCGGTTAAGCATTAAACTCCAGGCTTTTAAGGTGCACGTGGCCGATATTACCGCTTAAATAGTCTCCTAACATATACTGTCGTCGCCAAGTTTTTAATCGGCGGTAGTTGATTTAAATAACAAGTTTGGTAAGTAATTAATGACAGATAAATCTAACGATGCGACGCCGTTGAGCATTTTAGCACTCGATACTTGTACTGAGTCGTGTTCAGCAGCAGTTAGCCATAAAGGTGCAACGTACAGCGAGCAAGCCGATGCACCACGTGAACATAGTCAACGTTTGTTGCCTATGGTTAAGGCTGTTTTGTCTGAGGCAAACTTAGCACTGAAAGATGTCGACGTGATTGCTTATGGCAGAGGTCCAGGTAGCTTTACTGGCATTCGTATTTGTACCAGCATTACTCAAGGTTTGGCTCTTGGCCAAGAGTTGCCTGTTATCGGTATTTCTACATTAGCGGCTATGGCTCAATCAGCTATTGAGCAAGGCGCGAGTCAAGTTCTCGCTGCAATAGATGCTCGTATGGGAGAGGTTTACTGGGGCCAATATATTGCAGTCGATGGGTTAGCGACGTTAGTAAACGAAGAAGTGGTTAGTGCACCAGAAGCTATAGTGCTAAGTTTAGATTTAACTTTGCCTGTTATTGCTTGTGGTACTGGTTTTGACGCTTATCCGCAAATACTTGAATTGACTACGAATATGAGCATTTGTGAAAAGGCTAAGTTTCCTGAAGCTAAGTATATGCTAGCACTTGCTCAAGATGGAGTGAGTAAGGGCCATAGCACTTCGGTCGATGAGTTAACGCCGGTTTATCTTCGTGATACAGTAACCTGGCAAAAACTGCCGGGTAGAGAGTAATTTAAGACCGTACTCCAGCATTTTTTACGGACTGTAATCGCGGACTAGATATTTGTGAACTGGATATTTGCAGGCTAATATTCGCGAAAGGTATTAGTGCTCTGATATTAAGGTCTACGATAAAGCGAATGTATTAAGGACGATTTGATGCAGATTAATTCAAGCCCGCTTGCAACAACTCAAGCTGCAATTAATACAACAAGTAGGGGGGAAGTTAACAAGTCTGTTGCTTCAAACCTAACCAGTGCTTCAAATCATATTAGTGCTTTGGCTTCTGGCGGCGTTGAGCCGTCTCAGACAACCAAAGCGCCGCAATCGTTCGTGACTCATGATTACCAAGAAGATGAGTTTGCGTTACAGTCAAGGTTAGGTGCTCATGTTGAGTATGAGGATCATACGGGTGGACATCGCGGCGCGGTGGCTGAGTATTTAGTTAATCAACATGCTGCTAAGCGAGAAGAGATTAAGCAGATGGTGGGTATAGATACCTATGCATAAACCTCAATCCAATTCTCAACCTGGTGCTCAACACAATACGGCATCAGCCTCGCAATACAGTAATCACATATCATCTTCAGGAGTTCCGGGGCGGACCCGATTCTTAATTGAACTCTTCATTGCTTTTATGGTAACGAGATTGCCTTTTGTAAGCGTACCTTTCAAATGGTTAGAAAGTTATTTTCATGAACTCTCACATGGGTTAGCAACCATCGTTTCTGGTGGTGTTGTTAGCCATATCGAACTCTTTCCCAATGGTGCAGGTTTGTGTTTTAGCCAGGGAGGGTGGCCAATCCTAATCGGCTTTTCTGGTTACTTTGGTGCGGCTCTTTGGGGCTACTTGATCTTTATGTTTGCCACCTGGGCAAAAGGGATCCGCTTGAGTTTCGCACTACTTGGCGGCGTAGTGGTATTAACGATTATACTCTGGGCTCGGGATCTATTGACCGTGGCGATTTTAGCAAGCTTAGCAGTGCTATTTTTGTTGCCTTTAAAGCTTAAACAAAATCGTTTCTTAGCCAGTGGTCTGCGCGTGATGGCATTGATGATTATCTTAAATGCATTGGCGAGCCCGATGGTGTTGTTAGGGCTTGACGGCCAAGGCGATGCAAATATGCTCGCGGGAGAAAGTTGGTTGCCAGCTTGGTTTTGGGTATTCGGTTGGTTAGCAACGAGTGCCTTCATGCTATATTTATGTTGGCGTAGAGTCGATGCTGCGGCCTCGCGTTTGACTAAGATAACGTGATCGTTAAACTCGCCAGTTAACGCCATATTTGGCACCTTATTTTGTTTTAGTTAAATTATAAAATGTAAATCTCTGTTTATATGGGTTGGTTTTTTGTTAACCGACTGCTAGGTTGATGCCTGTCATCTTAGGGAGAATTACAATGAAAAAGAAAATCTTAGCAGCAAGCGTTTTGCTTGCAAGCACATGTAGCTTATCATTATTTAGCACAGCTGGAATTGCCCTTGAACACGAAAATAATGGGCTAGAAGCTGCCGTTAACAGTGATTTTAGGCCTGCTCAAAACACCGCTCGCGATGAGTATCGTCACCCAGAGCAAACCCTTTCTTTCTTTGATATCAAACCATCCGACACGGTTATTGAACTTTGGCCCGGTGGTGGTTGGTATGCTGAAATTCTCGCGCCATATTTAGCCAATGAAGGCCAATATATTGCGGGGAATTTTGATACACACCCTGAAGATGAGAAGGCGCGTAACGGCTATCGTCCTAAAGCGGGTAAGAGATTTGAGCAGTGGCTCGAAGATAATAGCGCCAAGCTAGGTAGTGCCAGTACCGTCACCTTTGATCCACCTGCTTACTATAAAATGGGGGCTGACAATAGCGTCGATGTGGTGCTCACTTTCAGAAACTTGCATAACTGGGCGATGAAAGGTTATCTCGAACCTGTATTTGACTCCGCTTATAAAGTGCTAAAACCAGGTGGAATATTTGGTATTGTTGAGCATAGAGCTAATCCTGGAATGGATGTGAAAACGGGCTATATGGAACAAGCTGAGGTGATTAAACTTGCTGAAAAAGCGGGGTTCACTTTTGTCGCAAGCTCAGAGGTCAATGCCAATGCAAAAGATACTAAGGATTACCCTAAAGGCGTTTGGACACTTCCTCCAAGACTTGCCCTTGATGAGCAAGACAAAGAAAAGTATCTCGCTATTGGTGAAAGCGATAGAATGACGCTGAAATTTATCAAAAAGTAAGAGTCTACATGCGCTTGGCCTGCGAACCCGATAATGAAATAACCTTGGTGCTACCCCATATCACGCTAGCTGGACGATTGTGGGGAGTACCAGATAAGCCCGTTATTTTAGCGTTACATGGCTGGTTAGATAATGCCAATAGCTTTGAGCCCTTGAGTCAATATTTAACGGATTATCAAATCTTAGCCATTGATTGGCCTGGGCACGGCGCATCGCAGCATCGACCTGGTCGCTATCCTCTGCATTGGGTCGATTACCTCTATGATTTAGATATCTTGCTTGAAACACTCCCTTTAACGTTGAAACCACATGCTATTTTAGGCCATTCTTTAGGCGGTATTATTGCGTCGGCTTATACTGCAGCATTTCCTGATAAAGTCAGTAATTTGCTGTTAATTGAAGCGCTCTCACCGTTATACGAAGGGGAGGGGAAATCAAAAAAACGCTTACAAAATAGCTTTGCAGATCATCGACGCTATCTTGCTAATTTGGCTAAACCTGCAAAGAGTCATCGAGATATCGCACTTGCTGCACATGCACGGCACAAATTTACGGCACTAGACCTGCAATGGTGCGAATTATTGACTCAGCGCAATATGCAAAACCTTGATTCTGGGGTATGCTGGCGCAGTGATCCTCGCTTAAAATTAGATTCCCCTTTAAGACTGACTTATTCTCAAGTCGATGCCTTAATGCAAGCCCATAAAGTCAATACGCTATTAATTTCAGGTAACCGAGGTTTCCCTCAGTTACGAGAAGCGATCCCAATGGCGAATCGCTGGTTTAATCAATTACAAACCATAGAGCTGGAGGGTGATCATCACCTTCATATGGGCAATGCTGAAAAGGTGTCAACAGCGATTAGTGCTTTCTTAAATAGTTAAGCAAAAAAAGGGGCTAGGTTTTTTGTTTCGTTTATGTGATGATAATCAAAATTTAAACGCTCGTATGATTTACGGGCGTGCCCAATAAATATAAAGAATAGACAGTGTTTTAGCTTGCTTATTGGCAAGCTGCTAACGACCATAGCGGTATAGTTCTTACCGCTGGTGGAGATATTAGGAGATTTTTGTGGACCAACTTTGGATTAATAATCTACCAGATGACGTACCTTCTGAAATTGATATAGAACAATATGCATCGCTTGTCGATCTGTTCGAAACTTCAGTGGCTAAATATGCGGATCAACCAGCGTTTGTGAATATGGGCGCGACCCTGACTTACCGTAAACTGGAAGAGCGAAGCCGAGCTTTTGCTGCCTATCTCCAAAACGAGTTAAAGCTGAATAAAGGCGACCGTGTCGCAATTATGATGCCTAACCTTTTACAATATCCTATCGCATTGTTTGGTATTTTACGTGCGGGCATGGTGGTGGTGAACGTTAACCCACTGTATACCCCACGTGAACTTAAGCATCAACTGACAGACTCTGGCGCTAAAGCCATCGTTGTGGTGTCAAACTTTGCACATACTTTAGAAAAAGTGGTTGATGATACACCTGTAGAGAGCGTTATTTTAACGGGTCTTGGCGATCTATTAAGTGCTCCTAAGCGTACAGTGGTTAACTTTGTCGTTAAGTACATTAAGAAAATGGTACCTAAGTATCATTTACCACATGCAATTTCTATGCGTAAGGCTTTGTCTAAAGGTCGACGTATGCAGTACGTGAAGCCTGTTGTTAAAAGAGAAGATTTAGCCTTTTTACAGTATACCGGTGGAACGACCGGGGTATCTAAAGGTGCTATGTTGAGCCACAGCAATGTCGTCAGTAACCTTTTGCAAGCTGATGCAGCTTATGGGCCTATGCTTGATCAAGGTAAAGAGTTCGTCGTTACTGCATTGCCGCTGTATCATATTTTTGCGTTAACAGTTAACTGTTTACTGTTTATCCATAAAGGCGCTAATAATTTACTTATCACTAATCCTAGAGATCTTCCTGCTTTCATCGCAGAGTTACAGAAGCATCCGTTTACGGTGTTAACTGGGGTTAATACGCTGTTTAATGCGTTAGTTAATAACGAAGATTTCGGTAAGTTGAATTTCTCAGATCTTAAGTTGTCGATTGGTGGCGGAATGGCTGTTCAGCGTGCTGTTGCCGATAAATGGCAGGGTTTAACTAAAACCCGCTTGCTAGAAGGCTATGGTTTGACTGAGGCGGCGCCACTTGTGACATGTTGTCCGTATAACCTTGATGGTTATAACGGCTCTATTGGCTTTCCTGTGGCTAATACCGATGTGCAAGTTCGTGATGATGACGGTAAGGTACTTGCTCAAGGCGAGACTGGCGAGTTGTTTGCTAAAGGACCACAGGTGATGGTGGGTTATTGGCAGCGCCCTGAAGAAACGAGTCAAGTTATCGATAAAGATGGCTATTTAGCGACTGGTGATATTGGCTATATGGATGAACAAGGTTACTTCTTTATTGTCGACCGTAAGAAAGACATGATCTTGGTCTCTGGCTTCAACGTTTTCCCAAATGAAGTTGAAGAAGTGGTAGCCTTACATCCTAAAGTGATTGAAGTTGCAGCCGTTGGTGTCCCTCATGAGGTATCTGGCGAGTTGGTTAAGGTATTTGTTGTCGCAAATGACAAATCTTTGACCAAAGAAGCAGTAATCAAGCACTGTCGTGTGCATTTGACGGGCTATAAAATTCCTAAGCTGGTAGAATTTAGAGATGAACTGCCTAAAACCAACGTAGGTAAAATCTTACGTAGGGAATTGAGAGATGAGGTTAAGCAAGCTTAACTTTATTAGTCATTAAGTGGTGATTGCCACTTTTGATTAAATTTAAAGCCGGCGATTGCCGGCTTTTGCATATTTATGGAGTAGACAACTTTGTTAGCGTTTCAATATATTGAAGATGATGCCAGTTTAGCGGCCCTTGTAGAGCAATACCAAGAAGCTGATTTATTGGTGCTAGACACAGAATTTGTTCGTACTCGCACCTACTATGCAAGACTAGGTCTGATCCAGGCTTATGACGGTAAGACGCTTGCATTGATTGATCCATTAGCCATCAGCAATCTTGACTTGTTTTGGCAATTGCTTAATAAAGAAAGTAGCGTAAAACTACTGCATTCTTGCAGTGAAGACTTAGAAGTCTTCGCGCGTTATGGTCAATGCCAGCCAACAAACTTGTTTGATAGTCAAATCGCCGCCGGTTTAGCGGGGATGGGGCATGGATTAGGGTATGCCAAGCTTGTTGAGCAAACCTTAGACGTGAGTCTAGATAAAGGTGAGTCACGCACCGATTGGTTAAAGCGACCGCTGACTGAAGCTCAGTTAAACTATGCTGCTAACGACGTGTATTACCTGTACAAACTGTATGCTCAATTAGTTGATAAGCTTGAAGAGCAAGGCAGGCTTGACTGGGTGTACGAAGAGGGCATTCGTATGACTCAGGGGCGTTTGGATATGCCGGACCCTGAACTTGCTTATTTAAAAGTTAAAAATGCCTTCCAGCTGACATCGAATCAACTTGCCATTTTACGAGATCTAGCTAAGTGGCGCCTACAGCGTGCTTTGCAAAAAGATCTGGCACTGGGTTTTGTTGTCAAAGATCACGCATTAATCGCGTTGGCAAAGAAACAGCCTAAAACGAGTAATGACCTCTATAAGCTGACAGAGCTGACCGAGCAAGAGAAGCGTATTCATGGTAAAGAGCTTATTAAGCTGATTGCCAATGTAAACTATGATAACCCACCTAAGCCTTTAGATGTGATTGCACTTAAAACGGGTTACAAAGTGGCATTTAAGAGCATCAAAAACTGTATTACAGAGCAGGCAGAAGCGAACGCTATTCCGATTGAACTGCTTGGCTCTAAAAAGTATATCCATGAATATTTGGAGTGGATATGGGCTAATAAGAAAGGTGATAAACCGCTTATTCTTACTGGTTGGAGAGAAGCGATTGTTGCAGAGGCTTTAGCCGCGCTGAAATTGTAGCTGCTCAGGTTTTAAATACCAATAAAAATGCCCGCATATGCGGGCATTTTTATTTAATATCGCTATTAGTTTTGCTCTGGTAGCGTCACATTTAGTTCTAACACTGAAAAATGGTCATCTGTCTGTTCAAGTTGCACCGATACTTGATCGGGGCCGACTTGCACATATTTACGGATCACTTCGATGATCTCTTGCTTCATCTGAGGAAAGTAATCTGGAGCGCCGCGCTCACCACGTTGGTGTGCGACGATAATCTGCAGTCGTTCTTTTGCTGTAACTGCAGTGCTTGGTTCCTTTTTCGTTTTGAAATAATCAAGAAGAGACATAATTAGCTACCAAATATTCGTTTTAAGAAACCTTTCTTCTCTTCCGTAAGAAATCGGAAAGGCAGTTCTTCACCTAATAACCTTGCTACAGCATCGCTATAGGCCATACCTGCATCGCTCTCTTGATCGATAATTACAGGTACACCAGAGTTAGAGGCTTTTAATACGGCTTGTGATTCAGGGATCACGCCGAGCAATGGGATCGCTAAGATCTCTTCAACATCTTGTACACTTAGCATCTCGCCTGTTGTTACACGGGCAGGAGAGTAGCGAGTCAGTAACAAGTACTCTTTAACTGGCTCTAAACCTTCTTCTGCACGCTTAGATTTACTTTGTAGCATGCCTAAAATACGGTCTGAATCGCGCACAGAGCTGACTTCAGGGTTGGTCGTTACAATCGCTGTATCGGCAAAATATAGCGCCATCATAGCGCCAGTTTCAATGCCCGCTGGTGAGTCACAAATAATATATTCGAAATCTTTGGCTAGATCTTCTAAGACTTTACCAACACCTTCTTTGGTTAAGGCATCTTTGTCGCGAGTTTGCGAAGCGGGTAATACGAAAAGCTGCGGGCAGCGCTTATCTTTAATCAGTGCTTGATTTAGATTTGCTTCACCATTAATAACATTAACAAAGTCATACACCACACGACGCTCGCAACCCATGATTAAGTCTAAGTTGCGCAGACCAATATCAAAATCGATAACCACGGTTTTATGGCCTTTCATCGCAAGACCTGTGGCAATAGCAGCACTTGAGGTGGTTTTACCCACGCCACCTTTACCCGATGTGACAACAATAATTTGCGCCATTTATAATAATCCTTTCAATTTTGCGCTCTTACAGAGGCAATGATTCAACCGTAAGCGATTCGCCCTCTAGGCGAATACAACCGCTTGGAGCGGCTCCGTTTTGCTGAAGATTTTCAGTTAGCCAGTATTGACCTGCAATCGATACGAGCTCTGCTTCAATTTTTTGTGCCATGATAATCGCGTTTCTGTCGCCAGCAGCGCCAGCCATCGCCTTACCACGTAATGTGCCATATATATGGATACTGCCGTCGGCTATCACTTCTGCACCATTGCCCACCGCACCGACAATAATCAAATCTGCATTCTTGGCATAGATTTGTTGCCCTGAGCGGACATTTTGTTTAACGATTTTGGTCGTTTTAGGCATTTGAGGCTGTGAAGTGGCTTCTTTACCTGATTTGACTATGGCTAGACCAATCGATTTAGCTTGTTTAGTTAGCTCATTAGACGCACTGGTTATGCCAACAATAATCAATTGACGACTGGTTAAAATTTCTTTTAAACCCAGTATGTCAAAATCTGGAGCTTTTATAGCGCTAAGGTTGACCACTAAAGGCGCACCAATAAAAAATTGTGGTGCAATGGCAAGCTTAGCATCTAACTCTGCGGCAATAACTGCCATATCATTATTGTTGATATGCAGTACAGAAAGAGTAAAAGAAGAGCCTTTTAATTCGAGGCTAGGTGTTTGCATTCCTGAATCGCTCTCTAGAAAAAATTCAGCACAGGGCCGATATCCATTATATTCCTAACGGTCCATGTTATAGTGTGCATTCGTAGCTGGCAAGTTGAATAGTTTGGAATTTGAGTCGTATATGATCTGTGCAGTATATAAAAGCCGTAGAAAGGCTGAAAGTTATCTTTTCGTTGAAAAACGTAATGATTTTGAACGTGTTCCTGAAGCATTAATGGCCATGTTTGGCGAGCCGCAGTTAGTGATGATGCTACCCATCGAAAAGCGTGATCATTTAGGTTTTGCCGATATAAAAAAAGTAAGATCTGAACTGAAAGAAAAAGGATTTTATTTACAGTTACCACCTCCTGTTGTTAATTTATTAGAACAACATAAAAAAGACATCGGTTTTAATCCGGATTAAAAAGGGTTAATGCCATAAAAGATGTAACACAAGGGGTATTATGGTTTTTGGAAAACATGTTCTAGCACTGGCTTGCTGTTTAAGTTTGTCGCCTAACGTCGTCAGTGCGGCAAGTGAGCCTAAAGGTAGTTTTAGTGATTACGTTAACTCGCTACAACAAGATGCCATTGATAAAGGCATCAGTAAACAAACGATAGATGATGTTTTTCCAAAAATTAAATTGTTTAAAAAAGCGATGGTAACTGGACAAAACCAGACTGAAGGCCCTGTTACGCTTGAAACCTATCTCCCCAAAGCCGTGCCGCAATCAACTGTTGATGCGGCGCGTGCTTTGTATAAACAACATTATCCTGAACTTGAGAAAATGGGTCAACGTTATGGTGTGCAGCCACGCTTCATTGTGGCGTTATGGGGCGTAGAGTCTAACTTCGGTCAATTGCGCGGTGAGTTCCCTGTTTTATCGGTAACCGCATCGTTAGCCTATGAAGGGCACAAAGAAGACTTTTATCGTAAAGAGTTCTTTGCCGCATTAAAAATTGCACAGCGTGACGATATTGGATTTTCTGAATTAAAAGCCTCGTGGACTGGCGCAATGGGCAAAACTCAGTTTATGCCTAGCTCGTATCTTGCCTATGCTCAAGATGGTGATGGGGACGGTAAGAGGGATATATGGAATAACATCAGTGATGCATTTGCATCTACTGCTTATTATCTTCAGCAAGCTGGTTGGAAAGAGTCTGAAACCTGGGGTCGGCAAGTTCAGCTACCTAAGTCATTTGAAGCAAGTCTTGCAGACTTAAAGATAAAGAAAAGCTTTAATCAATGGCAGGAACTTGGCGTGCGCCGTTTTGATGGTAGTGATTTACCTAAGCGCGATGATATGCAGATATCACTGGTGATGCCTGATGGGGAAAAAGGGCGTAAGTACCTGGTTTATGATAACTATCGCGGTTTACTACGTTGGAATGACTCAGATTACTTTGCTATTACTGTCGCTTATCTTTCAGAGAGAATTAAGTACCCGGCGATCATTTAAGCATTCACTTAAACGGTAAAAGAGAGATTTTATCGTGGTTGTTTGTTATCACCTCCGCGCTAGGCCCATATTTACGCTAACTTTGCCGTTAACTCGGCAGCGTTAGCGCTAATAATCCTTTTAAGGATACGCAGTATCTTTTCTAATCATAATCACAGATTTTAATAATAAGCCCATCTAAAAGGTGTAAGTAGGGCAATGCCCTAGTGCGAATGACAGCCATAGCGTTGTATAATAGCCAGCTAACTGATTTGGATGAGTGAATGATTTAAGCATGGCGTTTTGGAATGAAAAAACCTTAGCACAGATGACGACCGAAGAGTGGGAGTCATTATGTGATGGTTGTGGTAAGTGTTGCCTAAATAAATTGATTGACGACGAAACTGAGCAACTTTATTACACGAATGCCGCTTGTCAGTTACTCGATAATAAAGTGGGCCATTGTCAGAATTACGATCAACGCTTTAGCTTTGTGCCATCGTGTACCAAAGTCACCGTTGACAATATCGCGTCGTTAACTTGGTTGCCCGATAGCTGTGCATATCGTCGCCTGTTTTTGGGGCGAGAATTGCCTACTTGGCATCCTTTAA
Source organism: Shewanella sp. 30m-14 (assembly GCF_052977125.1). Taxonomy (NCBI): domain Bacteria; kingdom Pseudomonadati; phylum Pseudomonadota; class Gammaproteobacteria; order Alteromonadales; family Shewanellaceae; genus Shewanella; species Shewanella sp. 30m-14. Next base: position 45,205 of record NZ_JBRILW010000017.1, read on the forward strand.
AAACGGGCTCGAAAGAGGCGATGATTTTAGCGGGAATGTCGGTAGCTGGTAAGGTAACGTGTGAAACTAAGATCCGAGATATTGAAGGTCACATAGTGCTTTGGCCAATGAAAGATGTTGATTAATACTCAGGTATCAATATCTATATAAATAATAAAAACGCTCTAATAGAGCGTTTTTGCTTTGTAAGCCTGCATTATAGCAGTCAGTATAAAGAATTACTGATAGGAGCGCCTAGGTAGCTAGATTGACTTCTTTAATGATGGGATGATAAAAATCAGTAAAGCGAGCAGGTAGCCGCTAAATGCCACAATCATCCATTGCCCCATAGTGACGCCCATAAACTCCCATGGAATATCAGTACACATGCCTGTAGGCATAAAGATAGCAGGTAACCATTCATGAAGTGGTAGCCAAGTTGGAAATTCAGGTAGATATGAGCAGGTTGCAAAAGGAGAGGGATTCATCTGCATTTCGACAAGCTCCAGCGCTAACTTTAACCCCCAAGCCGCGCTAACCCCCCAAACAATAACTCCGAGCGCACGAGCGATACGTGAGCGATGACCGATAGTACCAATTAGGCCTGCAAAGACGACTCCAAATACTGCAACGCGCTGATAAATACACATAACACAGGGATCAAGTTTCATGATGTGTTGAAAAAAGAGCGCGGCAAGCTCAAGTGCAACAGCTGAGAGCATTAAGGTTAGCCAAGCTGTTCTTGAGTGGGAAAAACGAATTAGTGCATTCAACGATAAAGTCTCCATTGCAAATAAAAAACGCCCTATTGAATAGGGCGTTTTATATGACTAACTATTTAAAAAATAGTTCAAATAATGCTTATCAATGTGCTGATATTACACCATCCGCCGCTGCTTGAGCAGAGTGGTGGATTAACATTTGACTGTCATAAAAATACTGAGTCATCTGTTCTAGGCCACCTAATTGAATTGCCAGCACACCTACGATAGACAATACGATAGTGTACGGCAATGCCATCCACACCATTCTGCCGTACGAAAGGCGAATAAGCGGTGCAATCGCAGAGGTCAGTAGGAATAGGAACGCAGCTTGACCATTTGGTGTTGCAACAGAAGGTAGGTTAGTACCGGTGTTAATAGCAACAGCAAGTAGATCGAACTGATCACGAGTGATTTGGCCGTTAAGTAGCGCAGCTTTCACTTCGTTAATGTAAACCGTACCAACGAATACGTTGTCACTTACCATCGACAATAGACCGTTAGCAATGTAGAAAATGACTAACTGAGTGTTGCCTTCATAGCTTAGTGCCCATTGGATTACTGGTGCGAACAGCTGCTGATCAATAATGACTGCAACGATAGCAAAGAAAACCGCTAATAGTGCTGTAAATGGCAGAGCTTCTTCGAATGCTTTACCCAGTGCGTGTTCATTAGTGATACCGTTAAATGCTGTTGCAAGAATGATAACAGATAGACCGATTAGACCAACAGAAGCTAAGTGCAGTGCAAGACCTGCGATTAACCACACACCAATAAGTGCCTGAATAAGTAATTTAACTTTATCGTGTTTAGTACGGTTAGCATCTTCATGAGCATCGTAATCAGATAAGATCTTATGAACTGCCTCAGGCAGCTGTTGACCGTAGCCAAAGACTTTGAACTTCTCAACTAAGAAACAAGTCGTAATACCAGCAAAGAATACAGGTACTGTCACTGGAGACATGCGGATAGCAAATTCAGCAAATTGCCAGTTTGCCTGGGCTGCAATGATCAGGTTTTGTGGCTCGCCAACCATAGTACAAACACCACCAAGAGCGGTACCCACACCAGCATGCATCAGCAAGTTACGTAAGAAACCTCGGAAAGACTCGAGTTCTTCTTGACATAGCTGCTCATGGCCATCAGATGTATGATCATGACTATCGCCAAAAGTTTTACCCGACGCTACCTTGTGGTAAATAGAGTAGAAACCGACAGCGACGGTAATGATAACTGCGATAACAGTTAGTGCATCTAAGAAAGCAGACAAAAATGCCGATGCCATACAGAACATCATCGATACAGCAACTTTTGAGCGAACCTTAGTAATCATCTTGGTAAAGACAAAAAGTAGCAGCTGCTTCATGAAGTAAATACCGGCGACCATAAAGACCAGCAGTAACACTACTTCAAGGTTTGCTTCGATTTCATGTAGCACTTGGCTCGGCGAAGTCATGCCGATAGCCACAGCTTCAATCGCTAATAATCCACCCGGTTGTAATGGGTAGCACTTAAGGGCCATAGCTAAGGTGAAAATAAATTCAACAACTAACAGCCAGCCTGCAATAAACGGGTTAAAGTAAAATACGATTGGGTTGATCACCAAAAACGATATGATCGCGAGTTTGAACCACTTAGGTGAATTACCCAAGAAGTTGTCAAGAAACGCCCGACTCATTGTCACAGGCATGGAATCCTCTCTATTGATTTTTTATAGTTTCTAGTAGCCAAAATGGTTGAATTTTCTACTAGAGATAAATAAGCCAATGCTAAAGGTAAAACCTTTTCGATAACTTAAAAAGCCCCTAATGACGAAACAGCTATCTATATCAAAAAAATATCACTTAAACTGAACTGTTAGCGCAAAAAGTGAGCGGTTCGACAGCTTTATTTCGCTAGTCATCGTCTAATAAGCCTGTTTTAGTTTTCATTTCCTACCGCTCTGGTATGATCAGTCACAGAACAACACTAATAATCGGATAGAGTAGGCTTATGATCATCAATGCCAAAGGCCCTGCAAGCTTTGCAGAGAAGTATATTGTACGATCCATTTGGGAAAATAAGTTTCCTCCAGGCTCTATTCTGCCCGCTGAACGTGAGCTTTCAGAATTGATTGGTGTCACCCGTACGACATTGCGTGAAGTACTGCAGCGTTTGGCTCGAGACGGATGGCTTACGATTCAGCACGGTAAACCAACCCGTGTTAATAATTTCTGGGAAACGTCAGGACTAAACATTCTAGAGACGATTGCTGATCTTAACCCGGATGGTTTTCCTGAATTAGTAGACCAGTTGCTGTCTGCGAGAAGCAGTGTCAGTGCAATTTATTTTAGAGGTGCTATTCGCAATAGTCCTGATAAAGCAGTTGCAGCACTGGCGACGATTAATGAGCTTGAAGATACTGCTCAGGCCTATGCGGATTTCGATTACGAACTACAGCACACCTTAGCATTTTCGTCAGGTAATCCACTTTATGTTTTAATCCTAAATGGATTTAAAGGCTTATATAGCAGAGTGGGGCGTTACTATTTCTCAAGTGCTGAAGCACGAGCATTGGCGATGGATTTTTATAAGCAGTTGCAGCAACTTGCTATCGATAAAAATTACACTGATGTACCTGCGTTAATGCGCACTTATGGTATTAATAGTGGCGTTATGTGGCAGAGCCTACGTGATGACATGCCAAAAGAACTGGGTCAATCAGATACCTAGAATGTCACGTATATCAAATTAATTAAAAAGCCATCGTAACGATGGCTTTTTGCTTTTAGTATTAACTGAGCAACAGATAGTGATTATTGGGCTACAGGTCAAAGCGGTAATAGAGATCGAGAGACTGCTCAATGGAGCCTGACACACTTTCTAGGTACAATTGCGATAACAGGTAGTATCTAACTGTCATTTCATAACCTGGGTTAAATACGCCAACACCATATTTGATCATCAGTTTGTCACCGATAAAGCCACTGATAGCGAAGCGACCATCATCATTTGCATCGAGTTGCACATTAGAGAAGCCAATCTTCTCAATAATGCTGGTGGCGGTATTACCTATGTTACCAATAGCGCCGCCGTCAATTTGACTGCTCAATGAAAGGGCGGCTCCCATCATTAAGCCGCTATTTTGATCTATGCTGTTGTCACTCAACCCAGTCCCTCTGACAATATAGTTGAGAATTTCAGCCTGCTCTTTGGCAGGATTTGAAAATAGATTAACAATGGGTTTCATCGGGGTGCCGGTGATGCGCACGCCTGCAACAACATCTTCATCCTTAATGACTCTAACCGCTTCAATATTAAGGTTTGGCACGTCAATAGGACCAACAAACTGCATTTCGCCTGCTCGTATTTGTAGAGTTTGCCCCATAAATTTGTAATTGCCGTCGACGACCTTGATTTCTCCAAATAGTAAAGGAGGTCTAAAAGGATCTTGTTTTAATTCTAACTGACCTTGCAGTTTACCTGTTAACCCCATGCCATCGACGCGTAGATTATTGCCAACATTCAAGTTTACTTGGGCTGACACGGCGAGCGGTGATACTTTTGCTTGCTCAGATGCCTGGCTGTCGGTAAAGACGACATCTTTTGAAAGGGCAACACCGCCTTCTGGCAGTTGTACTATGGTTATGTGCCCTGATGGCACATTGATATCACCACTAATATCGAAAGAATGATCGGTGAATTTTACTTGTAAATCCGTTCCTACATTTAAAATAGCAAGCGGCGGTTGGATCACGGCTAAGTCTTTACCCTTTAAACCGAAAGAACCTTTGAGCTTTTGTTGTGCCCAATCTAGCTGGCCGTCGACGTAGGCTTTCCCTTTGCCCATTTTGAGTTCGCCATCAATTTTTGCTTTTTTGCCCGAAAAGATAAAATCGAGATCGATATCTTCTAATAATGTCGGGTTTGCTGTAGCCATGATTGACCCCTTATTGAGTGATACTTCACCTGATACTTGAGGTTCGTTTAAGCTACCGCTTATTTGCAATTTACTTGAGATTTGTCCTTCGAGGACTTCAAGCTCAGGTAGTAATTCAGCTAAAGCTTGTAAGTTAATTTGTTGTAGCGACAGTTGTCCCTGCATTTTTCTATCAGGGCTGACATTAATCGCCAGATTGGCATCCATACTGGCAATGTCGTGGGATTCCAGAGACAGTGAGCTAACCAGCTGCTTTTCATCTAAACGGCTACGTAGCAGTAGCGACTTATAGCCAATAGCGACATCACTATTATTGGTTGCTTTAAAGTCGATATGGCCTTGTGATAGCGATAATTCTACATTGCCGGTGGGCTTTTTATCTTCAAACCATTGTAAGTTTGAGGTTAATGTCGCTGGGCCTTTCCAATCAAGGCTTTCAGGTAACCAAGGTTCGACTAAGACGCCAAGATCACCAACAAATTCGATTCCAGCCTGGCCAGTTAGGCCGAGTTGAATTGGCATCTTTGCACATAATTGCCCACCGATGTGGGACAGGCAAAATGGTGCGATGTTGCCTTCATTTTTATCTAAACTATATTCAGCAGTCATCGGTGCTTCAAGGCTAATATCACCGAGTTTAGAATTTAGTGAAAGCCGATTAACCCGCGCGTTAATACGTTGTTTAAGCTCGTTGTACTGACTGCTAATATCCGTTGTCAGTTTAACATCGCCATCTGATTTGAGAGTGAGTGACTGTTGGATTAAATCCCCCTCTGTGTTTACCACGATACTGGAGAGGTCGAGTTCTTGGTAGCTAAACTCTTGCAAGTTGAGTGCAGCCTTAAAAGCTTGATTATCGAATGGTTTGTAGTGTCCAGCTAGCGACAAATTTGCAAGCTCTAGCGCTAAAAACTGCAGTTCGTTAGCATTGAGCGAGACCGCAATATCGGGATGTTCGTTTTCACCCGATACATTAATATCTGCGTTAATGGTCCCTTTGGCGTCAGGCTGCCATAGACTTAAATTGGGCACATTAAGCTCTCCAGTCAACGCCCAGCGCTTATCGACTTCTCCTTGGATAAATAGTCGGCTCTTTAAAGCAGTAACATTGAGGCCATCAGAGCTTAAATACCATTTATTGTTAATGGCGATCCCGCCGTCAACATTGAGCGGGTAATGCATAACATGCCCACTAAGGTTAGCTTGTTCAATATCGATAGACCAAGTCTTGTCGGCGAGGCTGAACTTACCGCTAGTATTTAAAGGGCCAGTAATATCACTGTTAGGCAAGACTTGGCTCTGTGTTACTTTTAGCTGACTAATATCGAAGTTTTGCGCAGCAACTTTGGCGTCCCAACTTAATTGCTCACCATATTTAAATTGGCCTTGTAGGATGACTGAGCCAAGGACGTCGTTATAAGCGTGTAGCTTTTCAATATCAACACGACTATTAGCGTGTTTCAGTACAGCGTCAATGTCGAGCGTTGGTTGGTAGTTTGAGGAGAATAAACTTCTCATCGTTACTCTTTGAGTGCCTAAGTCGCCTTGGCTGGTGAGCGTAATATTGGCGGCACTATACTCAGCGTCTTTTAGTGGCCATTGTAACTTTTTAGCGTTCAAACTTAGTTGGTAGGGAATATTTGGCTTAGTGAGGTCGATTGTCGAGTTGATGTCGAAACTGAATTGACCGCTACCGACGATATGGCTTGTAAGATCCTTAAAGCCTTGCTTGACGGTAATGTTGACGTTTTGTTTTTCAAGTCCTGGCAATTCAGTGACTTGGTGAAGTGATATGGAGGACTTTATATCCATTGGATAATCGTCAATAAGCGACATTTGTCCTATAAGGCTAACGTCACCGTAACTGTGGCTAGCTTTAAAATCATCAATATTGATCAAAAACTGTTGGTAGCTGCCACTTAAGTGCAGGTGGCTAAAATGATCTTTACGCGGCCCAAGCACTAAGTCACCATTGTCGATATTTAAGGCTTCAACAAAGACTGGAATAGGCATAAATACTGGTGGAAGATTTGCCATAGCCCAATCTTCAGTCGCTTTATTTATATCTGGATTTGTCTGTTTTGCTTTGGTTTTGTTGCTCTCTTTCGGCGAGATAGTCGTGGTCAGTGCTTGTTCCGGTGTGGTCTCTTCGAAAGGAATAGAGACAAGTAAGCCTTCAGAATAAATGGAGCTTGCACGGATCCCCGTTGCAAGCCACTCGGCACTTAAATTGAGCTGATTGGCGTTAAAGTCCATATCATTCACGCGAACAGTGACGTTTTGTAGGGCTCCGCTGACTAAGGTAATCGCAAATGGCAGAGTGATCTCTTGGTTTTCTGTTTCATCACTCTTAGTTTTATCGGGTTCAGTTTCATTGCTCTTAGTGTTACTGCGCTCAGTTGAATCACTCTGTGTTGAACCAGTTGTAAGGGCGTTATTATTGACGTTGCTGGCAAGGGTATTAGGGGCAGCGGTTAACGATGAGTTCTGGATATGGTCATTGTTAAGTGCGAGCTCTGTCTTAGCTTGTGTTGGGGATTCTTCACCAAGAAGTGCAGTGTCTATTTCAACATTGACTTTTGAGCTAGTTAACTGCTCTACGCAAAGTTGTTTTTGCATTAAGCACATGGGATTCCAAGCAAGCACCAGATCTGAGATCTCTACTTTAACGCCATGCATTTGCCAAGCGGCATAATTGAGTTCAAGTTGGCGGTTAATTTGACCTGACTTGTAATCAAGTTCCAAATCAGGCACCAAGGTGTCGGCCAACTTTACCGCAATATGACTGCCAAACTGTGTACCAATTAATATTGCGGCGCAGACTAAAATAAGCAGTGGCGTGTAAATAATCACCCGACTTATTCGTTTAAACCAACGCCATACTCTAGCTTTCAAACTGAGTTTATTTGCTGCTGGTTGCTGGGGGAATGTGGTTTGTGACTGTTGTTCAGAAGTCGTCATAACACCGACCCCATAGTGATATGAATTCGCCAAGGGCGACTAATAGTATCAGTCTCTTTCAAACCGATACCGATATCGAGTTTAACGGGGCCGATAGGTGAGATCCAATGAATACCTGCACCGACGGAAGTCACAAGTTCTACTTGGTTAACGTCAAAAGCATTACCGGCATCGATAAATGTTGCAACCCGCCAATGTGGCGTTAAATAGTATTGATATTCCAAGCTGCCGACCATCAAGTAACGCCCACCAACAACCTCCCTGACAACTTCTCCTTCGGCATTAACACTGTCAATATAAGGGCCTAGCTCATTGTAACTATAACCACGAATACTTTGGTCTCCACCTGCAAAGTAACGTAATGAAGGCGGGATCTCTGCCAGTGAATTGTTACTGGTTAAGTTGGCTGCCATATCTAACCGGGAAACTATCCTGTGCTTTTCAAAAAATGTATCTATCCATATGAACTTGGACTGTAAACGTGCAAGCCTAACTTCCGAACCTAAATTAGGGTCGGCATATTCGAGACTATAGAATTGGAAGAAACCTGATTTCGGATCGAGAGAATTATCACCACGAACCGTTTTAGAGAGGCTAGTGCCAAATAAAACGTATCTAGGATCATAGTCAACCCCCGATTGAGTGTAGTTCTCGCTCATCACTTCGGCTGAATAGTTAAACAGCCATTTACTTTCAAGGCGTTGATGTCTTATCACCGCTAATACTGTTTTGGTCGATTCAAGTTGCCCGGTATTATTAAATTGGCGCTCGTCGGCATTGTATACCTGTGTAACACCATACTTGTCCCGTAGCATTCCAACTCGGATCTTTAACTGATCGTCAATGGGATGGGTGAGGGGGATAGTATAAGTCGTTAAAAACTTAGGTTTATCCGGTGACCACTCGGCAGTCGTTTCCTGTGAGTGACCATATTTATTAATTTGTGGGGTACGCCAAGTGACTCGTACTCTAGGTTCAAGATTGTTATCGACAGTGTTACCGATATCTGCACCTAGACCTAACTCTATTGAATGATAAGGTCGAGAGCTCAGTTCGACACGAATCGGAACTTGTAAGTCTTTTACTTGATCAACAAGAGGCAACACCTTGATATTAGAAAAGTAACCGGTATCTAACAGTTGTCTGTTTAATTGACCTAAATTAGCGGTGCTATAGGGGGCATCTAGTTTAAAAGGGATCAGCTGTTCTAAAATTTGTGGCTCTAAGGTAGAGCCTGTAAAACTGACTTTACCAATGTGATATCGCTTACCTGAGTCATAATAAAGTGAGATTTCTGCAGTGTTAAAGTCACGATTGACGGCGATTTGAGCTAAATCAAACTTACCATCAAAGTAGCCTCTAGCCAGAGCGAGAGTCAGTAGTTGAGACTTGATATCGTCGTAAGTACCTTGATTGAGTTTATCTCCAGGACGGATCGTTAATTGACTGAGCCATTTTTCAAAAATGGGGTCATTACGCATTTCACCTTTAACTTGAATATCAACCCAACTGATTAATGTCGGTGGTCCCGCATCAATATTAATCTTGAGCACCCAGGCTTTCTTTTCATTGTTGATGATCTGCTGGGATATTTTACTGTGGTAATAGCCCATAGAGTGCATCGCTGCGTTAATGTTATCTTCGGCGTTAAAGATATAGGCTCGGCGTTGTACGCTGGAGTCGGGTAAGGTGCCTAAGTGAGCTTGAACATTACGTGCAAGGCTTCCCTCAACACCTTTTATGTTAAGTGTTAACCAGTCATTTGCCTGGGCGGAAAACGTTGTTACTGTCAGAGTGACAAGTATCAAGATTAAGCTCAGCATTCGGATTAAACTTATCAACAAAATTAGACTCTTATTATTAGGACAGCCTATTGTCACTAGAATAGTGCACTCAAGCAAGTTGCTGATTGTAATTATGGCCGAAAATAGTTACAAAGAGAGCAAATAAATATAATTGGGTGCGGTTTGTGAAGTATCAGTCGTTCAGTTCTACAATGTTAGTTGTTTTATCGTCATTCTTGTCTGTAAATGTGGTGGCCAGTGATAAACCATTCTCAATTGCGATTCATGGTGGTGCGGGCACTATTTCCAAGGCCAATTTAACCGCTGAGCAGCAAACTGCGTATCGGGAAAAATTACAACAAGCTGTGGATGCTGGCTATGATATTCTCGCTAAAGGTGGCGACAGTTTAGTTGCTGTTCGAGCGTCAATAAATATCCTAGAGAATAGCCCACTTTTTAATGCTGGACTTGGCGCTGTGTACACTTATGATGGCAGCCACGAAATGGATGCCTCTATCATGGACGGTAAAACCATGAATGCTGGGGCTGTCGCAGGGGTAAGACACATTAAAAACCCTATCGATTTGGCTGTAACCGTCATGGAGAAATCTCCCCATGTGATGCTTGCGGGTCAGGGCGCTGAAGAGTTTGCCTTAACTCAAGGCTTCACGTTAGTACCGGCTAATCACTTTGACACAGAAAGTCGTTATCAACAGTTAAAAACTGCCAAAGGAAAAATCCAAAAAGCGGAGTCGAATCCAGATTATCAAGCCAGTACTGGCGCTAATATGCACCATAATTATCAGCAAAGCGCCCTTGATTACAGTGAGTTTGACTATAAATTTGGCACGGTAGGCGCAGTAGCCTTAGATCAAGACGGTAACCTTGCAGCCGGCACCTCTACGGGCGGTATGACGGCTAAACGCTTTGGCCGTATTGGTGATTCGCCTGTGATAGGTGCGGGAACTTATGCTGAGAACGGTGTTTGCGCAGTCTCGGCAACGGGCCATGGTGAGTATTTTATACGTTACCACGTGGCAGGCGATATTTGTGCAAAAGTGAAATACCAAAACAAGTCCATTATTCAAGCGGCCGATGAAGTGATAAATCAACGTTTGATCACGGCTGGTGGCACAGGCGGTGTGATTGCAATCGATCAACGAGGTAATATCGCAACCCCTTTTAATACCGAAGGCATGTACCGAGCGACTCGAAAAAACAACGAACCTGCGCAAGTGATGATTTGGTCAGATCTTTAATGTGAAGTGATGTGCACGGAAGGTAAACATTTCCTATCGTGCACCTCTATTTACAATATTTTAAAGCGATGCAATATTATACCTATAGAGGGTTAAACCTAGAGAAAATAGCTAGAACAAGGGAGTTAGAACAAGGAAGCTAGAAAAAGGGATTTAGGTAAAGGGAAAAACGCGATGACTCACTTAAGAAACTCGCTCATAAATACCTACATAAATAAGTGACTGCTAAAGTGAGTGTTTGCTTAAACGAGTACGAGCTCAGATAAGCGAGTGTTTTAGTAAATAAGTACTTAAATAAATATTCACTAATGTAAAGAGCCACTAGCTTATATAATGTAGCTAGATTTTGACTGTTTAAGCATTTTATGACGAAGCAAACTATAGCTGTTGAAACCGCTCCTAAAACAGCTCCTACTCCTAATAAAGAGACTAAGCCCGATCGTGCCACGGCTATGCTAAACATTATTGAGCAGGTTAAGCAGGAGCTCCCATTATATGAACCTGAAACTTTTGTCTGCGGCCCAGATGGCAGCTGTATAGGTTGTCCGAAGAAACTCATAGAGTTAGTGGATAGCGAATTAAGCTACTGGGAGTCAGCAATATCAAATGGCAGAACCCCCCAATTTGATGAAATACGCCGCTTTGGAAAATTGTGCAGCAGTGTAAAGCGTGGCCTGGCCCGTAATGGTGTATTAGACAAATATCAACAATTAAAAAGTGCTGATCTAAAATAGCTTACCCATGCCTAGCAATTTTTAGCGCAAAATACTCATTTCCTAAACCTCGGCTCAACGTGTTTATAATCATGGCACCAACAAATTGATTAACAAATATCTATACAATGAGACCGATAGATTAACGCTTTGGCATTAACGCGAGTCGTTAGCTGATGTCCAATGACCCGTTAGTTAAAATATGTGAATTGGGTCACGAACTTATATTTGTATGGTTTTGAATAAAAAGCCAAAATGCCGCGCAATCTCTTTCCCCTAAAATAGCGTATTCGCATAAAAAGGTTGCACATGAGCAAGAAATTTCTGATCACTTGGGATCAAATGCAAGGTTATACCCGTGAGTTGGCTGAGCGCCTGTTACCTGCACAGCAGTGGAAAGGCATTATTGCAGTTAGCCGCGGTGGTTTAGTACCTGCAGCCATTTTGGCTCGTGAATTGGGCATTCGCCATGTCGATACGATCTGTATTTCAAGTTACGATCACGACCACCAAAGAGAAACGAAGATCATTAAGCAAGCGCCTGGCGATGGCGAAGGCTTTATTGTAATCGATGATCTTGTTGATAGTGGCTCAACGGCTAGAATCGTACGTGATATCTACCCTAAGGCTAAGTTTGTCACCGTTTGTGCAAAGCCTGCGGGTAAACCTTTGGTCGATGACTATATTGTCGATATCGCTCAAGATACCTGGATTGAGCAACCGTGGGACACTGGCGTAAGTTTCAGAGAGCCACTTTGTAAATAGCTCAAGCTTATCGTTATTTTAAAACCGAGTTGATAACAACTCGGTTTTTTATTGCCCAAATCTTAGCTCACTAAGCATTCGTTTGTTTTTAATCAGTTACGTTTAAGTTCATTACAGTAATGCTTTCTATGGATAGTTTATTAATCGTTTTCTTTGTTATTCCTATGGAATTGCTTGTAACTGTTAATCTTATCTGTTTGATCCTGCCCTGAATTGGCAAATGTTAGCTAAACTAAAAAAGAGTAGCTAAATAGGGGACTGAAATGGATTCAATCAATGTAGAAGAACATATGGATCGCCAGCCAGTGTTGTTATCGCCTTCCATGTCACTAGCAACAGCAGTAGAACGTCTTTTGGATAACAAGAAACTGGGCGCCGCAGTGGTCGAAGATGATGGTCGGTTAGTGGGTTTTTTATCGCAGCAGGATTGCCTTGCTGTGATGCTCAAAAGTAGTTATCACTGCGATTTAACTGCAATCGTCAAAGATTGTATGCGTACCGATGTATTATCTGTGACTCCAAGCACCAGTGTATTGCAGTTAGCGGAGCAGATGTTAGGCCCTAAGCCAAAAGTATACCCGGTAATTGAAGATGGCAAAGTGGTTGGCACCATTAATCGGACCAATGTATTGCAGGCGATTAATACCTACATGCAGCAGTGTTATCTAACGCCAGCTTAAAAACTTTAGCACCGAGTTTATGGGTCTGTGATATTGAGAGTTGGCGGCATTGCGGACTCTCTTTTCGTTTTAGCGACAGATCATACCTCATTAGCTCAAAATCTGCCGAGTTAGCCTTACTAAGACAAAGTATTTTTAAGCCAGCTATACCAACATCCTGCGTTCCTTGCTAGGATCACTCTCCTTCGTCCTGGCTATGGAATTTGCACTTGAGTTCGCAACAGCATCCTTTATCTAACGCATTCTTAAAACACTGTTATGAAGCTGACGCCGCCAAAATTAGGCGTCGTCTTTTTAGGCTTAGAAAAGAGCCTGACTCAGAGGCAAAAACAGCCACTCTTGAACAGCTCGAGCTGTTAGCACTAGAGTCGCGTCAAAAAGTCGAACTGCGTTTGGCTAATCGCCCAAAAATCAGCTACCCAGATAGTTTACCTGTATCGCAAAAACGTGATGAGATCAGCAATGCGATTTCAGGCAATCAAGTGGTGATTGTCGCGGGCGAAACGGGCTCAGGTAAAACCACTCAGCTGCCTAAAATTTGTTTAGAACTGGGTTTAGGGTCTCGTGGCCTTATTGGTCACACCCAGCCGCGTCGATTGGCTGCGCGAAGTGTTGCTACGCGAATAGCTGAAGAGATGAATACACCTCTTGGTGAGGCGGTGGGCTTTAAAGTACGTTTTGCCGATGCGATTAATAATGACTCATATATTAAGTTAATGACTGACGGTATTTTGTTGGCTGAATTAACCAATGATAAATACCTCAACCAATATGACGCCATCATTATCGATGAGGCTCACGAGCGAAGCCTTAACATCGACTTTATCTTGGGCTATTTGAAAAACGTCTTAAGTAAACGTCCCGATCTTAAAGTGATTATTACCTCTGCAACCATCGATGTTGAGCGTTTTTCAAAGCACTTTAACAATGCCCCCGTGATTGAAGTCTCAGGACGTACTTATCCTGTTGAAACGCGATATCGCCCGTTGGTGCAAGACCAAGATGAGGATCTTGATCTTATTGAAGGTATTTTTGCCGCCACCGATGAACTGATAAATGAGGGTCTAGGCGATATCTTGATCTTTATGAACGGTGAGCGAGAAATTCGTGATGTTGCCGAGCAGCTAAACCGGCGTCAGTATCGCGATACAGAAATTTTGCCACTGTATGCGCGTTTGTCTTATGGCGAGCAATCAAAAGTCTTTAAGAGCCATGTGGGCCGTCGCATTGTACTTGCAACGAACGTCGCCGAAACCTCGTTAACGGTTCCGGGTATTCGTTATGTCATTGACCCGGGTACAGCGCGTATTAGCCGATATAGTTACCGCACCAAAGTACAGCGACTACCGATTGAACCTATCTCGCAAGCAAGTGCCAACCAACGACAGGGGCGTTGTGGTCGTGTCGCGCCAGGTATTTGTATTCGATTATATAGTGAAGATGATTTCATCTCACGCCCAGGCTTTACCGATCCTGAGATCCTACGGACCAACTTAGCCTCTGTTATTTTAAAGATGCTGTCGATTGGCCTTGGCGATATCGAGGGGTTCCCGTTTATTCAGCCACCTGATGCGCGCTACATTCGTGACGGCTTTATGTTGCTTGAAGAGTTACAGGCGGTAGTTAAGAAGAAAGATCAGCTAAGTTTAACACCACTTGGGCGTCAGCTTGCTCATATCCCTGTGGATCCGCGTCTTGCACGTATGGTGATTGAAGCGCAGCAAAATGGTTGCTTGCATGAATCACTGGTGATCACTGCGGGCCTATCTATTCAAGATCCACGCGAACGGCCAATGGACAAGAAGCAAGCGGCAGATCAGGCCCATAATCGCTTTAGTGATAAAGACTCAGACTTTGTTTCATGGCTAAACCTGTGGGATTACCTAAAGCAAAGCCAGAAAGAGTTGTCGAGTAGCCAGTTTAGAAAGCAGTGTAAGAGTGAGTTCCTCGCCTATTTACGCGTTCGTGAGTGGCAAGACCTTTACACCCAGCTCAGGCAAGCGACCCATGAGCTGAAATGGAAGCTAAATGCGCCGACTGAAGAGCTCAATTACGAAGCGTTGCATCGCTCATTACTGACAGGGTTACTGAGTCACATCGGCTTTAAAGATAAAGATAAAGAGTATTTAGGTGCGCGCAATCGTAAGTTTTTTGTGTTTCCAGGATCGCCGTTAGCGAAAAAAGGCCCTAAATGGATAATGGCAGCAGAGCTGACTGAAACCTCACGTTTATTTGCCCGTTGCTGCGCTAAAATTCAACCTGAGTGGGTTGAGCCTTTGGCTACGCACTTGGTGAAGAAGAACTATGTCGAGCCGCATTTTGAATCCAAGCTTGGCTCCGTAGTCGCGCTAGAAAACCAAGTGCTCTATGGCCTGCAAATAGTGAACCGTCGTAAGGTGCAATATGGCCCTGTGGAGCCGGTTGAAGCGCGCGAGATTTTTGTGCGCTCGGCACTTGCTGATGGTGAACTCAGAACTAACGAAGCTTTTTTCATAAAAAATCAAAAGTTGTTGTTAGATATTGAATCGCTAGAGCACAAATCACGTCGGCGTGACATTTTGGTAGACGAACAAGCTTTGTATGCGTTTTATGAGCCGAAAATCCCTGATGGCATTTACAATGCGCCTAAGTTTTTAAAGTGGTGGAAAGACGCTAAAAAGACTACGCCCGATCTATTGGATTTCGAACGTGAAACCTTGATGCAGCGTAGTAGTGATCATATCTCGCTATTGGATTTTCCTGAGAAATGGCATAAAGGTAATTTAATCCTCAAGGTGAGTTACCACTTTGAACCATCGACAGCCGATGATGGTGTCTCTGTGCATATTCCTGTCGCGTTGATCAACCAAGTCGATGAGACGGATTTTGACTGGATTGTACCAGGGCTGCGTGAAGAGAAATGCATCGCGCTAATTAAGTCTTTGCCTAAGGCGCTTCGACGTAACTTTGTGCCAGCACCTGACTATGCAAAGGCGTGTTTACAAGCGATGACGCCGTTTGAGTTGCCATTAATCGAGGCTATGTGTAAGCAACTGCTGCGAATGAGTGGTACCCGTATTTCGCCCGATGATTTTGACTCGACTCAGTTTGCTAAACACCTTTTAGTTAACTTTAAGGTTGAAGGTGACAAGGGGAAGTTGCTCGCTGAAGGGCGAGATTTAGAGACGTTAAAAGCGAGCATGCAGGGCCAAGTTGTAGAGGCTATTCGTCAAGTTGCTGACTCAGGTATTGAGAAAAAAGGACTTGAGCTATGGAGCTTTGGCGATCTACCTAAACAGTTTGAACAAAAGAAAGGTAACTTTGAAGTTAAAGCGTTTCCGGCACTGGTGGACGATAAAACATCGGTATCGATCAAATTATTTGATGACGAATTTGAAGCACAAAAACAGCATCGAATTGGTTTGCAACGTTTACTGTTACTCAATATTCCATCACCGGTAAAACATCTGCAGAAATCACTGCCAAATAAAGCCAAACTGGCGATGTATTTCAATCCCTTTGGCCAAGTGAATATCTTAATTGATGATATCTTGTCGGCAGCTGTGCAGCAGTTACTGGATGAGAAGGGCATTGATGTGCGCTCACAATCCGCCTTTACCGAGGCTAAGGATTGGGTTAGGCAAGAACTGAACCCGACAGCAGAAAAGATAGCGTTAAAAGTTGAAGAGATCTTAACGATTTTCAACCGCATCAAAAAGCGCCTTAAAGGTAAAATCAGCTTGGATATCGCTTTTGCGATGAGTGATATTCAAAGCCAATTAGACCAACTGGTGTTTAAAGGGTTTGTTGAGCAGTCTGGCTGGCAGCGTCTTGGTGATCTTAATCGTTACTTGAAAGGGATTGAAAATCGCTTAGAGAAGTTGCCGGTTGACCCAAATCGCGACAGGATCCACATGCACAGCATCAATAAGGTGCAAGAGGTACTTAAGGCGCAAATGGCAAAGTTGCCTAAATCTATGCCGGTACCAGATGAGCTGATAGAAGCGAGATGGATGATTGAAGAGTATCGAGTATCTTGTTTTGCACAGGTTTTAGGTACGGCTTATCCTATTTCGGAGAAGCGTATTTTGAACCAGATAGCGCAGGTATAAGTTAACTCAGTAGCACCTGATTAGCACTGAAAAACGCACGGCTCATAGTCGTGCGTTTTTTTATAGATAAAAGTCCGCTTCCCCATCGTTTTTGCCCCAGCTTTATTTTCTTGCTTCAACTCTGCTGCAATACGGTTGTCCATTCGCCTTTAACCACATCCCCTAATAGTCACCTGTACGTTATTTGCCCATTATTAAAATATGCTTAATACCTCTTAGTGAATACTTTGTTAAAAAACTAAGTGGTTTGTTCGATATTTAACCTGGTTTGCATCGTTATTTAGAATCTTATGAATAGCTTAATGAGTGGTTTTGTTGGTTAATTAATCGGTTTATGTGCTTAGGAAGGGTGTTCTTGATAATTCTGGTTTAAAAATGATGATCTAGATCAACTCGGGTATGGTTTTACCGAATTGTGGGTATACATAACATTGTTAACTTATTGATATCATTTTAAGCAAGATGAAAGTACATAGTGAATGGCTGTGATAGGTCGTTAATTTTCTAGCTTTAACCTAAATCAGTGCCCAATAAAAATGTTAAATAGCCCCACTTGCTGGAGGATTTATGAGTTCCACACCAAATGATGAGAAAAAACTAGAGTTTAGAATATTCATTTTTCTAACTGTGTTTCTCGCCCCACTTTTATCTGTTTTGCTTGTATCAGGCTTAGGCTTTGCGATTTGGTTTAGCCAAATTCTAACCGGTCCACCGGGTGCTGGTTAAACCCATAAAATTAAATATATAAATAAATGAGTGATATTGATGAGCATTGAACTTCACGTAACAAGCTTGGTACTCCAAGTGCAACCAGAGCAGATGTCCGAGGTTAGGCAAGCCATTATAAAAATGGCAAATGCAGATCTATCGGTCAATAACGAAGTTAAATTGGTCGTAGTGCTAGAAGGTGCAAGCCAGAAGTCATTAATGACAGATATCGAAACGATTAATGCTATCCCAGGTGTGCTATCGGCTGCAATGGTTTATCACCAAAGTGAAGTGCTTGAAGAGGGGAAACAATGAAAATGAACAGACGTGAATTTATGAAAGCTAACGCCGCATTAACAGCTGCGAGCGTAGCAGGTTTAGCTTTACCCGCAACGGCGAGTAACCTGATCACAAGTTCTGAAGAAACAAAACTCGAATGGAACAAGGCACCGTGTCGTTTTTGTGGTACGGGCTGCTCGGTGATTGTCGCGACACGTGACGGCAAAGTGGTTGCAACACACGGTGATGCAGAAAGTGAAGTGAATAAAGGCCTGAACTGTATTAAGGGCTACTTCCTATCTAAGATCATGTACGGTAAAGATAGACTTCAAACGCCGATGCTGCGTATGACAGATGGTAAGTACGATAAAAACGGCGAGTTTACGCCAGTTTCTTGGGATACTGCGTTTGATACCATGGCACAAAAGTGGAAAAAAACCATTAAAGATAAAGGGCCAACAGCTATCGGTATGTTTGGCTCAGGTCAATGGACTGTGTGGGAAGGTTATGCCGCTTCAAAATTAATGAAAGCGGGCTTTGGCTCAAACAACATCGACCCTAACGCACGTCACTGTATGGCATCTGCGGTAGGCGGTTTCATGCGTACCTTCGGTATCGATGAGCCAATGGGTTGTTATGATGACATGGAAGCTGCCGATGCATTTGTGCTTTGGGGCTCTAATATGGCTGAAATGCATCCTATCTTATGGAGCCGAGTGACCGATCGTCGCTTAAGCGCGCCACATGTGAAAGTCTCTGTGCTATCGACCTTCGAGCATCGCTCATTTGATTTAGCCGATTTGGGAATTGTATTTACGCCGCAAACTGATTTAGCCATGCTGAATTTTATTGCCAACTATATTATTCAAAACGATAAAGTTAACTGGGACTTTGTTAATAAGCACGTTAACTTCCGCAAAGGCGAGACCGATATTGGTTATGGATTGCGCCCATCTCATCCACTGCAACAAGCGGCTAAAAACGTTAAAACCGCGGGCGACTCAACGCCAATCGACTTTGAGGCATTTAAAGAGTTTGTAGCAGATTATGATGTGAAATCTGTCAGTGAACTTTCTGGTGTACCAGAGCATAAATTGATTGAACTGGCTGAGCTGTACGCCGACCCTAATACAAAAGTCACCTCATTTTGGACCATGGGCTTTAACCAGCATACGCGGGGAGTGTGGTGTAATAACCTTATCTACAATATTCACCTATTAACGGGCAAAATCTCAACGCCGGGTAACAGCCCATTCTCGCTAACCGGTCAACCATCAGCATGTGGTACAGCGCGTGAGGTTGGTACGTTCTCACACCGGCTACCTGCTGACATGGTTGTTAAAAACCCAAAGCACAGAGCGATTGCTGAGAAGATTTGGCGGATCCCAAGTGGCATTATTCCGCCAAAGCCGGGCTATCATGCTGTCGAGCAAAATCGTCGCTTAAAAGATGGCGATATCAATGCTTATTGGGTGCAGGTAAATAACAATATGCAGGCAGGCCCTAATATTAACGAAGAAGGTTTACCGGGTTATCGTAACCCTGAAAACTTCATTGTGGTGTCTGATGCTTATCCAACTGTGACCACGCAGGCTGCCGACTTAATTTTACCAACAGCGATGTGGGTAGAAAAAGAGGGCGCTTACGGTAACGCTGAACGCCGTACTCAGTTCTGGCATCAGATGGTTAAAGCGCCTGGTGAGTCTCGTTCAGATCTTTGGCAATTAATGGAGTTCTCGAAGCGTTTTACCACTGATGAAGTGTGGCCCGCAGATGTGCTTGCCGCTAATCCTGAGTTTAAAGGCAAAACGCTATTTGAAGTGCTTTATCAAAATGGCAATGTTGAGAAGTTCCCATTGTCTGATCGTGATAGCAAATACATGAATGATGAAGCTGAAGACTTTGGCTTCTATGTGCAAAAAGGCCTATTTGAAGAATATGCCACCTTTGGACGAGGTCATGCTCATGACCTAGCCCCATTTGATACCTACCATGAAGTGCATGGTCTGCGCTGGCCGGTAGTGAATGGCAAAGAAACTAAATGGCGCTTTAGAGAAGGAAGCGATCCGTATGTGAAGCCAGGTTCTGGTTTTGAGTTCTACGGTAAGCCAGACGGAAAAGCGGTTATCTTCGCATTGCCATACGAACCCGCAGCAGAGTCGCCAGATGAAGAGTTTGATATCTGGCTATCAACCGGTCGAGTGCTTGAGCATTGGCACTCAGGTTCAATGACTCAGCGAGTCCCAGAACTGTATCGTGCTTTCCCTGATGCGGTTTGTTTTATGCACCCACAAGATGCTAAGAAGCGAGGGTTACGCCGTGGCGATGAAGTTAGAGTCATCTCTCGCCGTGGTGAGATTAAGACCCGGGTTGAAACACGTGGCCGTAATAAGCCACCAGTTGGATTAGTTTTTGTGCCTTGGTTTGATGCAAGTCAGTTGATTAACAAAGTGACCTTAGATGCTACGGATCCTTTGTCAAAGCAAACAGACTTTAAGAAGTGCGCAGTGAAAATCGTCAAGGCATAAGGAGAAAGATCATGAAAACATTAACACAAGTCTCTGTCGCTGCTTTGATGAGTTTCTCTTTAGCGAGTGGATTTAGCGTAGCTGAGCAGGCAATTCCAGCCGATAAAATAGCAACATTACGTGATGCACCGCTCAATGCTGAGCCTACACCACCGGCAATGCAAAAAGTGATTAACTCAGATGTTAAGGAAGTGCGTAACTATCCAATGCAGCCGCCTGTCATCCCCCATAAGATTGATGGTTATCAGGTCAACTTAAAGGTGAATAAGTGTATGTCTTGTCATGCTCGCAGCCGAACGGGTGACTCACAAGCGCCTATGGTCAGCGTGACCCACTATATGGATAGAGAGAATAATTTTCTCGCGACATTATCACCAAGACGATACTTTTGTACTCAGTGCCACGTACCACAACTGGACGCTAAGATTTTAGTGCCGAATGAGTTTGTGGATATGGACCAGTTGATGAAAGCCGATTCTAATAAAAAAGCGCACTAGGAGCCGTTATGCTAGCAAAATTACGTTCCTCCCTTAATCAGGTTTGGACAGTGCTTAGAAAGCCTAGTGTTCATTATAGTTTAGGCTTTTTAACACTCGGTGGGTTTGTTGCTGGGGTGATTTTCTGGGGGGGATTTAACACAGCCCTAGAAGTGACCAACCAAGAAGCGTTTTGTATTGGTTGCCATGAGATGGAAAACAACGTTTACCAAGAGATGCAATCTACAATTCACTTTACTAACCGAAGCGGAGTACGTGCAACCTGTCCTGATTGTCACGTGCCTCACAACTGGACCGATAAGATAGCCCGTAAGATGCAGGCGTCTAAAGAAGTTTGGGGCAAGGTGTTTGGTACGATCAGTACCCGCGAAAAGTTTGAAGAGAAACGCCGTGAACTTGCAGAGCATGAGTGGGCGCGTTTAAAAGCAAATGACTCGCTAGAGTGTCGAAATTGCCACAACTTTGACTACATGGACTTCACTCGTCAATCACCGCGAGCGGCTAAGATGCACTCCACCTCTTTAGCCAGTGGTGAGAAGACCTGTATCGATTGCCATAAAGGCATCGCCCATCACCTTCCTGATATGCAGGGGATACAAGGCTGGTAAGCTTTGTATGAAGGGGATGGTCTGAAAGTAAAAAGCCAGCGCAAATTGCGCTGGCTTTTTACTTATTTTCCTTTACTTTATTAAGTTATCATCGGATGACTTTGTTTTTTAACAATAGACAAAACAATTCATTTCAAATCACTATCAGGGAGCAGATAGGTGATTCAACAGTGCTTATTACGCAATTCTTTATTCAGTCTGTCTTTATTTTTAGGCCCCGCTTTTGCCAGTGACAATCAAGATGCCGCTGAAGGTTGGGTTGCTAAATCGTTTCAGCCATCGACTCTGACGAAAGCTGAGCAGATGCAAGAGATGCAGTGGTTTATTGATGCTGCTGAACCTTATCGACACCTCACTATCAGAGTGACCTCTGAGCGGATAGCTACGCATATTTATGAATCAGAAGTCTTAGCAAAAGCATTTTATGAGATAACTGGGATCCATGTTATTCATGAAGTGACTGGGGAGGCTGATGTTTTGCAAAAAATGTCGATACAAAATACCACTAATCAAAATTTGTATGATGGCTATATCAGTGACAGTGACCTCATTGGTACCCATTTCAGGCAAAACTATGTTGTGCCTTTAAGTGACTTTATTATTGGTTCGGGTAAAAAAGTCACCTCTCCCACAATTGATTTATCAGACTTCATTGGTTTGAGCTTTACAGCCAGTCCGGGTGGTAAGTTATATCAGTTACCCGATCAGCAATTTGTGAACCTGTATTGGTACCGAAAAGATTGGTTTGCTAGACCAGAACTTAAAAACTTATTTAGCAGCTTGTACGGCTATGAGCTAGCTGTGCCTCAAAATTGGCAAGCCTACGAAGACATTGCCGAGTTTTTTAGTGAAAAAGTTAAAGTTATCGACGGCAAGCGAATTTATGGCCATATGGATTATGCTAAAAAACATCCTTCCTTAGGCTGGCGAATATCTGATGCTTGGCTTTCCATGGCGGGGGTAGGTGATAAGGGACTCCCTAATGGTAAACCAGTCGATGAGTGGGGGATCCGTGTTGAAGACTGTCAACCCATTGGCGCGAGTACCTCAAGAGGTGGCGCGCTCAATAGCCCAGCAGCTGTTTATGCGGTTGAAAAATATGTCGATTGGCTTAAATACGCGCCACCAGAGGCGAAGGAGTTGTACTTTTCACAATCTCTTGGCTGGGCTGCGAAAGGGGTGATTGCCCAGCAAATATTTTGGTATAGCGCTGGCATTGAAAATTTTGTCATACCGGGCTCAACGCTCATAAATGAAGATGGTACGCCAAAGTGGCGCGTAGCCCCCTCGCCAGTAGGAAAATACTGGCAAGAGGGGATGAAGTCGGGTTATCAAGATGCAGGTGCTTGGACTTTTTTAAAATCGACACCATTAGAAAGGCGGCAAGCTGCTTGGCTCTACGCCCAATTTGTTGTTTCAAAAACCGTGAGTTTAAAGAAGTTTCTTAAGGGTTACACTCCAGTAAGGTTATCGGATCTTGAGTCGAAGCAAGTTACTGAACTCGCTCCCTATTTAGGTGGCTTAATTGAGTTTTATCGCAGTCGTGGGCGCCAAGTCTGGACTCCTACAGGTAATAATGTTCCCGATTATCCTGGTATCGCTAAATATTGGTGGCGCCATATCGCAATGGTTGTCGAGGGCGATAAGACCGCTCAGCAAGCGTTAGATCAAATGGCGCAGGTCGTTGACGAGCATTTAGCCAGTCTTGAGCATAGTGATATGCAACGGTGTGAACCTAAATTAAATCCCATCACAAGTATTGAAGCTTGGCTTGAAAGTCCAGGCGCACCTAAAATGATAAACAATGACAAACCAAAGGGACGGACATTACCTTATGAGGAGGCTATACGTGTTTGGCAATAATATTTGCTGGCCAGTCTTATTGCTGATGACTTTCTCTGTGCAGGCCCATAGTGTGGTGACACCAAGCGATAGTTTCACGGTTAGCACTACGCAGCAAATGACCTTGCCATTTGATGCAGAACAGGGGGCGAAACAGTTTAGTTTGCAGGTATTAACCTATCAAGCACAGCCATTTGCTTATATAGAACTCGGGGCGCAAAAAGGCTTATTGGTCGAGTTACTCGCAGAGCTATTTGAGCGTGCGCAGTTAGATTACCAATTGACGTTTGTCCCGTTAAAGCGGGCATTATTGACGACGCTACAACATGATAATTACTGCGTTACTCCGGTTGAGCGGAGCCAAGAACGAGAAGCAAAATATCAATGGATAAGCCCTATGCTGATCTCTCGATACGGGCTTTTTAGTTCAGACAGTCAAAAACTTTCGTTGGCTAATTTAAGTGATGCAAAATCGTTGACCATAGGTTCTTACTTAGGCAGTGGTATTGCTGAATATTTATTGGATTTAGGTTATAACGTCGAATTGGCATCGTTACGAAGGCAAAATATTAAAAAACTGCAATATAACCGTATTGACTTAATGGCGTCGGAGTTAATGAGTGCTCGAGAAGATATGCGAGTGATGAATGTCGAACTGGGTGAGCCGGAGTTGGTATTTTATACTTCAATACAAGCAATGGCGTGTAATATAGGTTTAACTCCTAGGGTAAAAAACCACCTCGACGCAGCCTTATTGGCAATGTATCAAGATGGTTTTATTGATGCTTTATACTTACGCTATGGTGTCAGAATTAGTTTATAGCGGTCTTACTGCCAGCGTGACTATTTTAGCTGCGCCATGATGTTACCTGATAGATATTCTGCAAAGTTATGACCGTGGTTTTGCAGCATCTTAGGGAACATAGAGATCTGTGTTTGCCCTGGAAAGGTATTGATCTCGTTTAACAAGATCTCATTGTCATCAGTTAAGAAGAAGTCAATTCTCGACAGGTGTCTTAACTTCATGCCTTTAAAGACTTTTATTGCATAGTCTTGAATTTGCTTAGCAATAACCTCATCAACATCGGCTTCAATCACTGTTTGTGCTTGGCTATTTTCAGCATACTTTTCATCGAAGCTATAGAAAGTGTTACTGGCACAAATGATCTCACCCGGTTTAGTGGCGATGATTTCACCGTTCACTTCATAGGTGGCGACTTCTAGCTCACGAGCGTTAATGGTTTTTTCAACCACAACATAAGGTGAATACTTAAATGCCTCTTCTAAAGAGCTTGATAGTTGCTCTTTATTATCAACGCGATAGCAACCAACCGATGAACCTTGTGATGCAGCTTTGATGAAAATAGAACCCCACTTTTCTAGTGCAAGTTCAGTCTCTTCAATGGCTTGTTGATTAAACTCGTTTAGGAAAATATACGGCGTATTAGGGATCCCCAGCGCAGTGAACCACATTTTGGCGGTGACTTTATTGAAGCAGTTACTGCTCGCCTCTGAGTCACAGCCAAAGTAAGGAAGGTTGATTAACTCAAAATAAGATTGAATATCTCCCGTTTCGCCTGGATAGCCGTGAATGCAAGGAATTACGTAATCAACATCCCAAGGTGTTTTGCTCTCATCGTTGAAGCGAATTTGTTTACTGTTAGTCAACTCGCAAAGCTCACCCGATTGAGTGTGGTATTGGCCTTTGGCATTGAGCTCGACTCGCAGCACATTGAAGTGTGGTTGAGTCGCTAATTGAGCTTCGAAAAAATTGGCTGATAAGAGTGAGATACTGTGCTCATCGCCACCGCCGCCACACAATAGTAATAAATTCTTTTGGATCATTTTGTCTCCACCTGTGACCTCTATTTAATTACTCGCTCACTATGGCCTAATCACTTTTTAATGCAAGTTTTGCCGAGCCGATTTCGCTTAAATGCTGCTTTTGTATTCGAGTATTTATCATAATTTACATGCTAATTTTATTAATACTCAGCATGTCGTCTATTTGGCTTATTCATCGCGCCATAATCGCTGAGCTAAGCCCGATGCTCGCTGGGTTAGGCAGGTGCTTGCGTGTTCAAAAACCTTTTGGGTGCCTAGGCAGGTAAAGTGGTGCTTAGCGCGAGTAATGGCCGTATAAATTAACTCTTTAGATAGTAACTGTTGCTGGGCAATACTGGGTCTTATCGGCAATACCAATGAGACATGGCTAAACTCACTGCCCTGGCTTTTATGTACCGTCATGGCATAGCAGGTTTCGTGGCTTGGCAGTCTTGCGGGTAATACTTTCAGTAAGCTACCGTCCGCTTGAATGAAATGTGCCATTAAGCGGCCCGTTGCACTGTTACTATCGGGTAAAATAAGCCCAATATCACCGTTAAATAGCCCAAGATTGTAATCGTTACTTTGAATAATAATTGGCCGTCCGGCGTAAAACTCCTGTTCTGGATTGATTAGACCTTGCGCGGCGAGTGCCGTGGTCACACCTTGATTGATCCCCTCGACGCCATATTCACCCGCTCGCATAGCACATAAAATACGGTATTGATTAAAGCGGTCAATAGTCGCTTCAGCATCACTATCAGTTTGATTCGCTTGTGTTTGACCGCTAATTGTTTGGCGTATAGCAGCTAAATAAACACCATATTGTTCAACGGCCTGAGCCAATAGGCTCTCAAGTCCAATGTTGCTCTGGGAACTGGCATTTTGTGGGTTGACTAATCCATGCTCTATCCACAGTAACTCCTGATAGCCTGTTTGCCATACCTGCGCAATACGAGCAATATTAGAGTGATTCACCGCTGCTGCGAGTTGGCCAATGCCGGCGTCGCCTTTGAAACGATGACTGTGCATTAACATACAAAGGCTGTCGCCAATCTGGGGGTTAGGGTTGATAAACTCAGATAACCCCGTGTGAGTTAATTGACTCAGTAGCGTTGCCTGGGATGGTGAATAGCGCATATGCCAGCGGCTCTGCTTAGTCGTTTTAGACACTTGCTTCAAACCTTGGCAAATATCAGCGAGTACCGCACCGGCTTCTACCGAGGCCAGCTGATCTTGATCGCCAAGTAAAATGAGTCTGGCGTGCTCTGGTAGTGCAGATAACACTTTGTGCATCATAGGTAAGTCGACCATAGAAGCTTCATCGATAACCAAGAGATCGAGCCTTAACTTATTATCTTTATGGTGCCTAAACTGGTGTGAATTAGGAATAACGCCTAATAAGCGGTGTAAGGTGGCCGCTTCTTCAGGAATATTGGCAATATTTTTATCTAGATCAGCAACATTAGCTTGGCTTAAATCATTAGCAAGTCGCTGTTTTGAGGCCTTAATAGACTCACTTAACCGCGCAGCCGCTTTACCGGTTGGCGCGACGAGTCGAATGGTTAGCTCTTGCCTTGAGCACAACAAATACAGCAGCTTAGTGACCGTGGTTGTTTTACCTGTACCGGGGCCGCCGGTTATGACCGCTAATTTCTTGGTCATTGCTGTCGCAGTCGCAATTTTCTGCCAGTCATATTGTAACTCGGTCTGGGGGAACAGCTTAGACAGTAACTCGCTGGCTTGCTCAATATTACTGTTGCTGTTCTGACTAGATTGCGGTGAATGGGCTAAACGTTTGAGCGCGCCTGCGACCTCTTTTTCGTAGTAATAATACCGCTGTAGATAAAGGTTACCTTTATCAATAATAAGCGGCTTAAGATTGTCATCTTCTGGGGTGCCGATAGCATCGAATGCTAATAACGTTTGCTCAAGCAGGCTTTGCTCTATGTTAATTTGGCACTGGCTCGTTTGTTCTTTAAATGGATTGGTTAAATCGATCTGTTTAAGCGGCAAGCAAGTATGTTGGCTCGATAGGTGTTGGCTAACAAGCGCACAGATAAGTGTAAACAGTGGTGATGACTCATGATGCAGCTTGGTCATCTCAAGCGCAAAATGGCGATCCAGAGAAGTGAGCAGTCGTTCATTTTGCCACAGTTTCAAAAGTTCATTAATTGGCTGAGTCGTAACTATCATTTGAGCTCCGCAGAGGTATTATCTTGTGCCATTGAGTCAGTCTTATTGTGTTCTGTTACCGTGTTTGCAAATAATGCATCAAGTTTTTCGATAAGTAATTTTGGCGGCTTGTCGTAATACACCCCCGATTGCGGGCTATTAACAGACATACCTCTTAAAAACAGATAGAAACTGCCACCCATATGCAGATCGTAATCGTAGTTTGCCATACGCAGAGAAAGATAGCGGTGTAGGGCAAGCGTGTAGATAATATATTGCAGATCATAGCGGTGAGAGCGAATGGCTTGCTGCATATTGGCGAAATGGTATTGGCTTAAGTCATCGCCTAGGTGGTTCGATTTGTAATCGGCAATAAAGTACTGATTGTTATGCTCAAAGGTTAAATCTATAAAGCCTTTTAACATGCCTTGTAAATCATCAAAACTCAGGCCTGCGCTATAACCAAATTCAGTCAACAGGCTATTGAGCTTATCGGCATTAAGCGCAGATATTGGCAGATAAAACTCCATTTCAACCAGTTTTTGCTGCGATGATAACTGCGCTAGCTTCAAAGAGTCATCGGCGGCGAGGGGAGCGCTCAATAAGTCGAGATACCATTGTTTAAGCACCTCACTCCAAGTTTCGTCTATGCCATACTTACTCATGGCAATAGGTAATTGCTCATCTAAGTCGGTTTCGGCCTGCGTAAAATCAATTAGCTCTAACACTAAGTGCATAAAGCTACCTGCATTTGCCCCGCGCTCAAAGGTAAAACGAGAAGGGGTGTTATCGACTTCATCGATAATGACATCCACCTCAGGAAAGACTTCATCATCTGCACCTGGTAACACTTTCTCATGAGCTAAGTGTTTTACAAGGCCAGAGTAACTGCCTACTCGCCAAGGGGTAAGATGTGGGCGCTTGAGCACTTTAGGGGCAAAGTTAGCCTCTACAGACTCCTCTTTAGCCAGAATAATGGGCTCTGCAGTGAGCTCATCTTCGCTGCCTGCAGCGGCGAGTTCCTGTAAGCTGATGGCATCGGGTTTTGAGGCTTGCAATCGTTTAGCTTGAGCAAGTAGCCTGTCATAATCACAGGCTTTATCTTCAATCCCAAGTAGGTAGCCGATAGCGGTTTCATGCAATTGACTGCTCATACCTGACTTTTTAGTAAAGCGGCTGTGATTGGCAATATACAGATAGCACTTAAGCACCGGGCGAGTTAGCGCGACATAGAGCAAGCGCAGATCTTCGGCCAAGGTTTCACGTTTTTGATGTTCCCAGCCAGCCTCGCTCTGCTCAATATCCCAGATAAGTTTATTGTTATCGTGATACAGCATAGGCGATGGTTTTTTTCGATTATCACGGCTTAAGCTGACAAACGGTACAAAACAGATAGGGTACTCAAGCCCTTTACTCTTATGGATTGTCACAATCTGTACGAGGTTTTGTTCACTCTCTAAACGTAACTGGGCGTCTTCGTTTGGTTGATTTTCGATCAATGCTTGTTCGAACCAATTAATGAGTGCGCTGCTGCCATCGAGTTCGGTGGCTTTTTGCTGTAGTAGCTCACCGAGATGCCTAAAATCTGTTAAGCGTCGCTCACCTTCTTCTGCATTTAGCAAACGCTCGATGATCTGAGTTTGGCTAGCCAAGGTCAATAACGCGGGCATAATGCCGCGCTTTAGCCACACTTGATGCAGCTGCGCAAATTGCTCGAGCAATGTTTGGCGCTTATCTTCGTCTTGATTGAAGTGATGAATCGCCTCGGCACTGTAACCTAATAGTGATGTAGCTAGTGCACTTCTTAATGCGCGCTCATCTTTGGGATCTGCCATAGCATAAAGCACTAACGCCATTTCTCGGGCTTCTAAGGTATTAAAAACGCTGTCACGACTTAAAAATACCGCACCAATTTGGCGTAAGTTTAATGCTGACTTTATAACATTCGCTTCATGTCGGTCTCTGACCAATACGGCGATATCTTTGGCTTTGAGCGGTTTATCGCCAATGGTGCAAATGTTTTGCTGTGCATCTGTGAGCAATAAAGCAATTTCATTGGCGACGTCATCGGCTAATCGCTGTCGAGCCGTGGTTTTATTGAGGCCTTTTTCGCTCTCTTCGCTTAATAGTCTAAGTCTTAATGCGCTGTTATCCGCTAGTTGCTCTTTGAGGATTTTTTTATCAGCAAAACTGGATGCTTTGACGGGTTCGAACGGAATAGACTGACTAATAAAAGGGTCTGCTCTGTGGCTAAAAATCCCATTAACGGCATCAACCATCTGCTTATTCGAGCGATAGTTAGTGTCTAAGTTGTAATGCTTGGCTGTTTGTTCTCGCGCCTGAATATAGGTGTGGATATCGGCGCCGCGAAATGCGTAAATCGCTTGTTTTGGATCGCCAATCATCAATAAACTAAGTTTCTCCTGTTGCGCCGAGGCGCTATCAGGATCCGTGCTTTGATAGATGGAGTTAAAGATCTCAAACTGTAACGGATCGGTATCTTGAAACTCATCGATTAATGCCACCGGAAAGCGCTGGCTAATACTGCGGGCTAAGATATTGTCTTTTGATACACTCAGCGCACCAGCAAGGGTTAGCAACAAATCATCAGGTGTAAGCAAGTTGCGCTCAAGTTTTTGCTTGGCAAAACGCTTGGCAATGCCATCTCTGGCGCAATAAAGAAAGCTTGGAATTAAACTGGCGATTAACTGAGTGAGCCGCTCTATATGATCCAGCATAGGTGCTTGCTGAGCGGTGGGGATCTCTCCGCCCTTATTCAATTTCAGGCTGTTAAGTGATAACGCTTCAAGTGCCTTTGCCGGTGGGAGACCCTGGCCAAAGGCTACCCAGTTATCGAGTTCATCGAGCATCTTTGCAAGCTTTGGATAGCCGTCTGCTTTTTTACCGAAACGTGCCCCGTTCAGTGGCAATGCGTGTAACAGGGTTTCAGTTTGTTCGCGATCCTTTGGCCAACTCAGTTTAAAGCGGCTGAGACTTTGAGTGAGGTTGGCTTCTAGCTTATCAAAGGCTTCAGGTTGAGGCTGGGCAATGGCATTGCTGGCTCCCAGTAGTGGCCTGAGTTGACGTGATAATACATCCGGCTCACTAAATTTTGACTGGATAACATGGGCTAAACTGCCATTTAGTGGATAGCACTTTTCACGCCAAAAATCTCTCACCGCATGGTGTAAAAACTCGCTATCATCTAGGGTAAATTCAGACTCAAATAATAAAGAAGATTCAAAGGCCATATCAGCTAAAATACGCTGACAATAACCGTGAATAGTAAAGATAGCGGCCTCATCGAGAGATTTAAGCGCCAAGTCCAAGCGTTTACGGGCGATCGGGAGCGCAGTTTCATCTGTTGCAACGTAAAGCGCATTGATTAACTCATCATCGACCTCTAGGCCGATAAAGCGACGATAGGCGAGTTGGATCTTTTTACGAATACGATCCCTTAGCTCACCTGTGGCGGCATTCGTAAAGGTGACCACCAAGATTTGCTCACAGGTTAGCGGTGACTCAATACCATGACCAAGCAGTAAGCGCACGTACAAACCTGCAATGGTAAAGGTTTTACCTGTCCCCGCACTGGCCTCAATTAAGCGGCTGCCGCCAAAAGGCAGTGTCAGGGTATTTAAAGGTTCTGTCACGATAGTGGCTGTAATGGACTGCTCTATTGTACAAGTCATATTTTCTACTTGATTATTACTCATCTTAATTTGCCTCGCTTTGGCTATTTAGCGAAGAGGCAGCTTGCAAATTTACGGTATCGTTACCGGATTCTGCAAAAGTGGCTAGCTCACTGAGTTTATCTTTGTAATACAAGCTTAATAGTGGCGAAAGTAGTGTATTGGCTGTTTTTGCGAAGCTCTGTTCAGTAAAGTCTTCAGGGAAGCTAAATAAACGTTGGAAGTGGGGCTCTAGCCCTTCACCTAACTGACTTTGCTCATCTAACCACTGTGACTGCGCTTCGAGTAGTTTCTGTCTGTGGCTGCCTTCAGCCTCTACGTAGGCCAGGGCTGTTCGCGGCATAAACATCAGGGGGTGTGCTTGACCTTGTTTAAAACAGTGTAACCATTGGCTCAACTGCGCTTTTGCTTGTTCTGCTGTAATGGGGGCAAACGCATGAAAATGGCCAATATCGAGTAAGTAGCTGGTTATTGGCGTGCTTCTTAGCTCTTGGTTTAGTTCTGGTTTGAGTTCCTGTTCTAGCTCAGCTTTAAGCCCTGGCTGACTTTGCATGGCACAAAGGCAGAGGTGTCTTAAGTAGACACGAATTAAGTCGCGGCCATTGGCGGTGCCGGGTCGGTAATTCACAAGTCCTTTTACACTCAAATCATCAATGCGTCCCACCAAGTGCAAGCCAATATCTTCAAATAAAAGGTCGATATTAACCGATTGGGAGTGTTCACCTTTTAGGTATAAGCTTCGTCCAATCAAAGGGTTAATATCATGCAGATATTGATTTAAAATCAAGTCGTCGAAGGGCTTTAGCGGCAGGTTTCCCTGAGCTTTTAAGCGTTCTAATAATTCAGCTGCTGGCTGCTGTTCACCACTTTCTATGGCGTCGTCTAACAGTATGGCTTGCAGTTTGTAGCGTTCAAGCGCGTTTAAGCTAAAAGGTTCGTCATTATCATCGGCTTGAATATCAAGTCCGAGATCGACTTTTAAAGTACGGTTAAAAAAGTACTGCGCCGGATTCCTAAAAAAGCGGATAAGGGCGGAAAGCTCAAGTTCAGTGTTAGTTAAATCTGTTTCATCATTAACCTGTTGCAGCTGTGTGGTTTGTCCAATGAAACGTTTGTAGTGACGCAGCGTTTCTGCTGACAGACTATCAACGGGCTTGATAGGGGCTGGGCACCACTGAACCGAATAGCTCTGCTGAATGTGTCCGTTTAGTTGCTCAACACTTTGAGTTTCAGCATTAGCCACTGGATTTTGCGCAGTATAAAGTCGGTTATCAAACGGCTGCAGTGGTTGCTTTTTAATAAGGTGCGCGCGGATCTGTTTTTCGATGTTATCGATCAATGCGGGGGACACTTGCTCCGCCGAAGTTTGTTCGTTCTTTAAACTTTTAGGCAAGTAGACCAGTTGGCAATACTCGATTAACTCAGAGACCAACATAGAGGGGATCCGCTCAGAGTCATCACGCTCGCTGTTACCGATATAGCTGATATAAAGTTGCTCACGCGCCGATAAAATGGCTTCTAAAAATAGATATCTATCGTCTAATCGACGAGAGCGGTCGCCTTTTCTTGGCCCCATTTGCGCCACAAGATCGAAACCAACAGGATGCTGTACTCTCGGATAGACGCCGTCGTTCATTCCGAGTAAGCAAACCAGTTTGAATGGAATAGATCGCATTGGCATTAAGGTACAGAAATTAACACTTCCGGCAAGATAGCGCTGACCTACGCGAGATTCAGATAAACGGCTATTAAACCAGTTTTGTAGCACTTCTATGGTTAACGGCGTTGTGTGTCCAGCTTCGGTCAACTCTTCATTGAGTTTAACGATGGCGTCTCTGATCTCTTGCTGCTGCACCATCTCATCGTCATCAACCTCATAGAAGTTTTCGAGTATGGCTTCTAGCTGCGCCATCCGTTCACTGAGGCTGCAAACCTGTGCAAGTGCTTGATGCACGTCATCGAGCGCTTCGATAAAGTCGAGTAATTTTCCTAGCGCCTGCGCTGTTTGTCCCTCAACACCATTAACCGATAAGCTGTGTTGATAGAGTGGCGAGTCATCACTGAAGCTATAACCTAAGATTAAGCGTTTAATGCCAAAAGCCCATGAGTTTTGTTCAAATGCTGGCAGTTGATATTCGGTGCGACTGGTTTCATCACGTCCCCAGCGCACGCCGGCTTGATCTAGCCAGCGCTTAATCACGGCGAGTCCGTCATCGTCTAGTTCGAAGCGGCGCAGTACGGCTGGCACTTCTAAAATACTGAGAATA
This sequence comes from Shewanella sp. 30m-14, assembly GCF_052977125.1. Lineage (NCBI taxonomy): Bacteria > Pseudomonadati > Pseudomonadota > Gammaproteobacteria > Alteromonadales > Shewanellaceae > Shewanella > Shewanella sp. 30m-14. Next base: position 78,537 of record NZ_JBRILW010000017.1, read on the forward strand.
TCGGTAAGCCCAAAACGACTCTGATTAATTTTCAATAGGTGTAAAAAGCTTGAAATAAGAGGAGATTCTTGGGCGGCGCCGCGATCCGCTATCGCATAAGGGATAAAGTGGCTGCCTTGTTTAGCACCAAATACGGCATCGATGTAAGGCGCGTAGGCCGCAACATCGGGCATCATGATCACGATATCTTTTGCCGCTAGTGGAGATTGTCCGTCAGAAAGAGGGCGAGACAGCATCTCGAGCAGATGGTCGTGCAGGGTCTCGACTTCTCTAAGCGGGCTGTGGCAACTGCGAACGGTTATTGAGTTATCGCTTGGGTCGATAACGCGTCTGCCATCTAAGCTTAAATAAAGCGCGGCATCTGGCCCCAAGCTTTGACCACGGGTACTGAGCTCCAGAACGTCATATTGCACGCCGCTGAGCATGGTGTCGGTGTTAGGCTCTTGGTAGCAATCAAAATTGAATGCGGTATGCTCTTCTGGCAACTCTAACAGTAAGTCAAGTAACTCACGGCCCATTTTGCCATTATTGGCTAAGATTGGATTACCAACCTCAAGCTTATCTTCCCACTCCAATTCTAGCTTTTGTTTATCGGCGTACTGCAGTGCCATACGTGCGCGCAAACGCGGGTCGACAATGTCTCCCCAATAATGCTGACACGGGCTGAGATTAAGCATGATCACATCGATGCGCTTGGCTAAATAGTGCAATACATCGAGGGTTTGCGGCGCCATGGACGAGATCCCAAAGACGAATAGTCGTCTAGGTAAGGCGTCTAAACAGGTATTCGGATCATCCAATGCATCGAATAAAGATTGATGCAAGTTAGCACGGTGGTAGCGACTCTTATTTAAGCCATTGGCATTAAAGTCAATAAGGGCGCGCCATAGAATAGGCTGCCAAGCTTGAGCTGGGCTGAGCTTGTCACCTTTTGGAGGCAACCTTGGTTCATTAGCTTCCCATGCGGTGATCCAGTCGGGACGGTAAACTAAATATTGGTCGAAGATATCGGCAATTTGACCACAGAGTTGATATAACTTAAGTGGGTTTTGTTCTGTTTGCTCAATAATCGCGTCGGCCATTTCACTTGCAGCGTCACTGCCACTTATCACAGTGCTTTCAGTCGCTTCACCGTTACCATTATTAAGATAATTGGCCAAGGGTAAAAAATCTTCATGGTCGATAAGTGTGGGCAGCAATTCCATCAGTTTCCAGGTCATTGCCGCTTTGGTGAAAGCATTCTCTTTAGGCACATCATCAAGCAAGGTATGGCATAGCTGCCAGATAAAGCTTGATGGCAGTGGAAACTCAAGCCCAGCTGCAATGTTGTTTTGCCTTGCTATTTCGAGTCTTAACCATGTGGACATCCCCGGGCTTTGTACCAAAATATGCTCAGGCATTAACAAAGGGGTATGAGGTAATGGGGTACGCAGCTCTGTAGCTAATAGCTGTGACAGCGCTTCCATTTGGTTCGATTGGACTAGGTATAGCATGGCGTTCCTTTAACAAGAATGCAGTTTGGTGAGCAGGTTACTGCTGGATTAATCCATTCTATGTGTTTGTTTTATTAAGTGCCAATCTCAGTTTGATGATATTGATTTTTAACCATCTCGATTGCTTGATAAGTAATCGAGAAAAACGTTTCAGGGCTCTTTTACTGACTTTTTGATATTTAATCGCCACAAAATATTGGGTTAATTTATCAAAGTCTTCGGCGATGGCGGGGAAGGCTGCAGCCACTCGAAGATTGTAATCTTGAGGTCCCTCATGATATTCCCTAGATAGCCCTCGCTGGCGGAGCATTTTACATACAGAGTAATAGGCGTTGAGGTGTTTATCACTTGAGCGATGAAATTGGATTAACCCAGCACTGTATGCGATGGCTAAGCCAATGACACAAAGGCTAATAAGGATAAAAATAGCCAGTTTAGTTTGAGTGACTTCACCCAAAATCTCCTCTAATACGCGTTGCTGCTTTTGGCTATTAAACCCAAGCACCCACACACTCCAAAAATAATCGACACTGGCAACATGCATCCGTAATTGATTAAGAGCGGCGTTGTCACGATAGCCAAGTGCGCTAAAGGGGTTATCCAGTAGATAGGTTGTTTCGGGATCAAAAAAAGCATCAAAGCCTTGTTCGACTCGCTCAGGTGCAATCATTGCGGTTGGGTCGAAGCGCACCCAGCCAAGATTGGGCAACCAAACCTCAACCCAAGCATGTGCCATGTATTGATAAATACTGTAATAACCTGCTGCTGGGTTGAACTCAGCCCCTTGGTAGCCTGTGACTAATCGTGCAGGGATCCCAGTCGCTCTGGCCATAAATGCAAATGCACTGGCGTAATGCACACAAAACCCCGCCTTGTTATAGATAAGAAAGTCATCAATTTGCTGCTTGCCAACCCGCGGGGGACGCAATGTATAAAAGTAGGGCTGCTGCGTGAAGTAGCGCATCATGGCGTTGAGCCTATCTTCTTGTACCGGATAGCTTATGGCAAACTTATCCGCTAATTCACGGGTTTGAGGGTTAACAGCCTTAGGTAGCGCGAGGTTAATCGCGCGACTCTCAGCGCTAAGCAGAGGATCCATAATGCGGTTATCAAAACTGGTGACTTGATATATACGTCTTTGATCGATTGGCTTATTGGCATAAAGAGTATGGTCAGCACGCTGGCGAATGGTTTTATCATTGCTGGTGGCGACATCAAGACCAAATAACCACTGCTGCGCGCTGGGCTCAGCAATGACGCTATAGGTGATGGCGGTTGAAGTTGGGTTAGCGGCCTCAGTCTGAGTGAGGGGAAAAACGGGCGGGTTTACCGATTGCGCTGAAGCTTGCTCGGCGAATATAGCGGGCTGATTTTTGGGGAGGCCATCATAGGAATTGGTGAACCTTGGGTTTTGCGTCCAATTTTGTCCATTGTAATCTTCCATTACTATGGCACGCCAATATAGTTTGTCATTGCTCGGCGCACCCGTCTCAAAAGTGGCCCTAAAAGCCAGTTCACTAGAGCGCGTAAGCTGGCTAATATCCCCAAAACTGACGTTATCTGAGAGTCCTGTTTGGGCTCCATTTTGTGGTGGTACCATCCACAAAGGAGGAAGGCGGGGCAAGACGAGAAATAAAATAATCGCAAGCGGGAGGCTTTGAAAAATAATTTTACTGCCTAGAGTGGCGGCATATTTAAAGTTGCCTTCATCGTGATATAGGCTGATTAGCACGCAGGTATTAATGGCGGTTACCACTAATAAGTGCAGGGTAGAAAGTAAGGTTTGCTGCTGAATAAAAGTAAATGCGATAAGAAAGTAGCCAACCAGTACAACGGCCCTCACATCACGGCGGTTTCGCATCTCAATGTACTTAAGGGCGTAACCTAAGATGAGTAGATTGACCATTGCGGTGAGGACACCAATCTGTGCTGCAACCATGGCAAGTGTTGTTGCAGAAGCAAAAGCTAGGCTGGTCACTAACCATTTGGGTGGTTTAGCGACTTTACCGAGATAGATCCCGATGCGCCAAAATATACAGATGGCACAAATAGACAGTGACCACAGCGTGACCTGTTCATATAACGGTGTCAAGATCGCGATATTGGTGATCAGTAACCACATTAATGTATGACGGGAGATCCTCTGGCTCTCTTTTGCCGTCATAGCTTGACCTGTTGTGTTGTTTCTTGGGGGGTAGGATGAGCCCTTTGTTGTCGTTTGCTTTGCGAGGTATTGTGTAAGTTGGGCAAATCCGTCGGGTGCTCAGGACTGACTCGATTGCTTGAAAATAACGCTAATTGAGTTTGAACCTCAATTCGGTGTTGTTCACCGTTAGACGGTGGGATTGAGATCCCGTCGATTGCAAGGCCAAAGGTCTGATTGTTTGAACTTAGCTGCTCGGTATGCCAGGAAAGATAACTTAATGCGAGTTCTATATCTTTAGTTGTTGGCTCTAAGGATAACCACATAGGTGCACCTTGTGGCTCTTCAAACTCTTTGGTTAACATGCCGCGTCCTTGAGCCCACTGTTTCCAAGCGACTTGTTTTAATGGCTCACCAACCACGTACTCTTTTAGCCCTTTATATTCATCAACGCCAGCCACATACTTGCCGTTATCTTGTGGAACATCACTTTGATGGACACTTAATTGAATGGGGTTCGGGTCAATTACCGGCTGTGTGAATGCCAACTGAGCTAAGGTTAAATCGACATGTGACCAGGCTCGGCAAAGTCCGAGGGGGTATCGAGTTTCTACTTTCATTCTGCCGGGGCGATTATAGCCGCGATGAGAGTGCTTAAAGGTTACTAAGGTTTGCGTTTGGTGCCGATTGACTGTTTTTACAACTTCTAAAGGTTGATTTTGAAAGTTAAGCTGGATCTCATAGGCAATATTTGGTGAGCTTAAATTAATAGGGAAATAGAGGGCTTGACCAGCAAAACTGTTGCTACTTTTACTACTTGATAGGGTGAGTCCGGCTAAATTTTTATAACTATAGATAATGCAGGTATTAAAGATACTTAACAGTAAAAAGCTTAAGCCCATTACAAGGTTATTTTGGTAATTTGTCCCAAATAAAAAGAGTAACACGAATAGAAAAATCCACGCCAGTCCAAACCCTGTAGGCAGGATAAAAATGCTCTTATGGCTGAGGGTTATTTGCTCTGTTGCTGGAATTCTGCGGGAGACCCATCGCTGCCATTTTTGCTTGAGCTTTGTGTTTAGTTTGTGACGGTTTCGCATAAACTCCTATTATAAAAACTTGCCTAAAAATTGGTGCGCTTTCAATAAGATTCTCTTTGAACTTGCATACATTTTTCTTAAAGTATTGGATTGATCCTGTTGATTATTTTTGCCGATAACGCTTCACCTTGCTGTTTTGAATGTGAGCTAATTCGATGCTCTGCAACGTGAGGAAATATCGACTGAACGTCTTCAGGAACTAAGTACGTTCTACCATGAATAAATGCCCAAGCTTTTGCGGCTTGTAGTATCGCTTTACTGGCTCTTGGCGAGAGCCCTGAGCCTTGGGGCTCATTTCTGGATGCGTTTACTAAGGCAAGGATGTATTGCAGTAAGGCATCTGATGCACTGACATTATCTGTACAGACTTGCAATTCTTGTAGGGTTAACGCAGTGAGGCATTGGGGTAAAATTTCAGTTTGGGCGCGACTATCTTGACCTTTTAACATCGCTAGCTCAGCGTCGGGGGCAGGATAACCAATGGATATCCTCATCATGAATCTGTCTAGCTGGGATTCGGGAAGTGGAAATGTACCCGATTGCTCACTGGGGTTTTGGGTCGCGATAACGAAAAAGGGCTGCGGCAAAAGGTAAGTACTGCCATCTACGGTGATCTGTTGCTCAGCCATGGCCTCTAACAGTGCACTTTGAGTTTTAGGACTGGCCCGGTTAATTTCATCCGCGAGGATCATCTGTTTAAAAATAGGCCCAGGATGAAACACAAATTCAGTTTGCTGTTTATCGAAGATTGAGACGCCGAGAATATCGGCTGGGAGCATATCACTGGTAAATTGGATCCTTTGATAGCTCAGCCCTAAGGTTTGTGCCAAGCCGTGAGATAGACTGGTTTTTCCCATTCCAGGTAGATCTTCTATCAGTAAGTGGCCACGAGCCAAGATACAGGTCAAAGCCTGCTTTATTTGGTGAGGTTTACCGAGTAGCACGGTTTCAAGTTGTTTTAGAATGATGGCTATATGGTCATTGTGCATACGGATCCTTGCTGCCAATTATATTTTAGTTATCAATTCGGCGTGCCTTTACTATGGTGGAAAATGTGTTGGCTTGCCAGTGATAATAAAGGATTGTTTTGTAACATAACCAGCATCATCGAATTACTTTACAGTATTATTCCAACTCGTTTTTTTGTTATCACCAGAATTCGTTGATGTGGATAGCTCCTCTGCGTTGATCTTTTTCAGTAGCGCATAGGGGCGGGGTAACTGATGTAACACTGATAAAACGAGCGCGCTGCCCAGAAAGGGGAAGCAAGACTGTTGAAGAGGCCTGAAATGGTGTAAATGCTGAAAATGATATAAATGCTAGCAAAATGATGGACCGCTCTAGTTCTCTGGTTAATGGGGACTGCTAGAGCGGTTTTAGATTGATGGTTTTACTGAGTTATCTTGCGCAATAATAGGCTAGATTAATGCTTAGTTGCAGTAGCCTAGTTGTAATGGCTAGTTGTAATGGATTAGTATCCTGTCAACTGTGCAAAAGATTAAACTCATGTGGCAAAGGTAGCCATTAATAATGGGACTAAATGCTAGTAGCTAAATTTGAGCTCCTGCTCAGATAATAACTCAGCGTGTTTATCTTGTTTAATCTGATAGATCACCCGATAACTGAGAACCGCTTGTACGTATTCCCGAGTTTCTCTGTAGGGGATAGATTCGATAAAACTTACGACATCAAGTTTACCATCACTCTTTTTAAGCCAGTTATTAATACGGTGGGGACCAGCATTATAAGAAGCCGTTGCCAATACTCGATTTTGATCAAATTGTTTGAGTAAACCGCCATAGTAGGCACTGCCTAGCGAGATATTGAGCTTTTCATCATAGAGACTTTTAGTTCCGCTGTAGGGGAGTTTGGTTTTCTGCGCTGTTTGCTTAGCAGTGGCTGGCATCAACTGCATATATCCTCGAGCTCCCACTCCGGATGTGGCATTTGGGTAATAGGCACTTTCTCTTCGTGAAATGGATCGGATTTCATCAATATCCACGGCATACTTTTTACTGGCATGAGTAAAAGAGGTTTGTGCGGCATAAGGAAAGCGCATCTGCATATCATTCCAGAGTTTAGCTTGTATGCTGGCTTGAACTCCTAGGCTATGCCACTTTTGCTCAACAGCATAGACAGCATATTCTTTTTGCATCGCTTTATCATGACGGTTAAGTAGCATGACCCACTCAGCTCTTGCATCAGACTGTTTATCAATCCCGAGTAACTCTTGTACCCGAGCTAACCCTCTGTCGTTAAATATCTTTTGCTTTAGCGCATTATCGCTCAGAGTTTTCTGATCTTGTAGTTGATAAGGCTGTTTTAATTTAGCGGCAGCAAGGTAACCATAAAAATTGCGCTCTAAACGTAGCGCTTCAAACAGCGCCATAGATTGCTTCTGGCTTTGCTTGCTATTTTCTTTTGCAAGTACAGTCGCACGCCAATATTTCCAGCGAGCAGTATTTTGTTTTTGTTCACTGAGTTGGGGTAAAAATTGGGCAAAACTTTTTTGGTCATTATCTCTAAGTGCCCAACGCAAACGCATCTCAACAAGATCGTCGCTATCAAGCAAGGGTAAAATGGTATCTACGTAGCTTTGAAGTTCAATCGTTTGATAAATTAACGCTCTTCTGACCAAGTAACGGCTCAGTTTTCTGCCTTGATAATCACTGAACCTGTCAGCTTTCTGATATGTCGCGAACAGTTTTACCGCTTGCTTGAGATCTTTCTTGGCTAATTTTCTCAGGCCTAAATCCACAATGGTTGCATTAATCTTGGCTTTGCCACTGAATTTTGATGTATGGCGAAGACTGCGCGGATCTTTATAGACAGCAAGCAAACGCTTCGCGTCATTTTTATGCGTGGTAAGTTGTCGTGAAAGGTACGATAACAGTCCGTACTGGCCTTGCTCGAAACTGAGTAACATACGTGACCAGATGAGCTCTTGGCTACGCAGCCCGGCTTTTTGCCACTCTTTGAATAAGGGATCGCACTCTTTCGGACGAGAGCGGCCGTATAACCAAAGGGTTTTAGCCCCGTTATAGGCGATCTGTTTATCGCCTTGTTGTAATTGGGCACGGTAGTAATAACATTGTAGGGTAATGTTATTAGGGCTGTTTGGACTGACGATGAGGAAATCTTGCCAACGTTTTTGACTACCACTGCGCTTGAGGTAACGGTAACGTCCCGTGTTATACAATGGACTGGCCTCAAAGGGGGCTAGCGCTGTCATTGCCTGCTTTGCGGGAAGCTTGAGGATATTATTGATGTTATTGTGAAAGTCTAAATAGATGGCTAAAGGGTAGTCATCTAATTTATCGCGCATCGGCTGGTACTTATCCAATTGCTGTTTACTTAGCGCGCTTCTCGCCTCTACATAAAGCTGCTGCTCTTTGGTCAATGTAGAAGCATAGACTGAGGAGCATGCAAGCATTGCTATCATCCCCGTTAAAATGCGACGTAACTGCTTGTGCATTTGCAACAATCCTCTTAACTATCCCTATTGAGACTGGTTGTGTCAGCTGTTAACTAATTTTAAGTAGCTGCTCTTTAGTAACTACTCTTTGTAACTAAGCTTTGCATGTCAGCCTTGTTCATTCGTCTTGATGATAATCATCATCTGATAAGCTTAGCGCTTTATCTAGAAGTTGTGCGTCCACTTTTTTACTGGTTTGTACGCCTAATTGTTGCATTTGATGCGCTTGACGGATGACGTTGCCTTTTCCTGTCGATAACTTGTTCATGGCATTAGTAAAGTTTTTATCTGCAGATTCAAGTGAACGACCCAACTTTTCCATATCGTCTAAATAACCGCATAACTTGTCGTAAATCCTGCCAGCTTGTTTAGCGATCATCTGTGCATTTTGGTTTTGGTACTCATAACGCCAAATATTGTTAATAGTGCGCAATGCGACCAGCAAGTTAGTCGGACTAACCAGCATGATATTACTTTCAAGTGCATAGTTAACTAAGCTTGGGTCATGCTCAAGTGCCAGTAAAAAGGCAGGCTCAAGTGGAATGAACATCAATACGTAATCTAAGCTTTTAACACCGTGAAGTTTTTGATAATCCTTTTGGCTTAAGCCTTTTATGTGACCACGAACAGAGATGATATGTTCTTTAATTGCTTGTGCGCGAATATCGTCATCGTCACTGTTAAAGTATCGCTCGTAAGCAACAAGAGACATTTTCGCATCGATAACAACATCTTTGTTCTCAGGTAAGTGCACGATGACATCGGGCTTAAAACGCTTACCGCTGTCACTTTTAAGATCTGTTTGTGTATCGTACTCATGACCTTCTCGCAGACCACTCTCTTGTAAAACGCGCTCAAGGATCACTTCTCCCCAATTGCCTTGCTGTTTGTTATCACCCTTAAGTGCTTTGGTGAGGTTAACAGCATCTTGGCTCATCTTTAAGTTAAGTTCAGTTAATGAGTCAAGTTGGTGTTTAAGGGCACTGCGCTGAGTTTGTTCATGAGAATATGATGCCTGAACCTGCGCCCTAAATCCTTCAATTTGCTGTTTAAACGGCGCTAGTACGCTATCTAATTGTTGATTGTTTTGTGATTGTAGTTTTTCACTGCGTGCTTCAAAAATCTTAGTCGCTAGGTTTTCAAATTGGGCTGTTAAACGTACTTCAGAATCTTCTAGTAACTGTATTTTGTCGTTGAGAGCTTGTTGTTTTGCATCAAAACTGGCCGCTAGGGTTTGCTGCATGGCATTAGATTTGGAAAGGGCAAGTTGAGTTTCCATCTGCTTTCGTTGGTTATCGACCAGTGACTGCTCCAGCTCTTGAGTTCTTTCTGCTTGTGCTTGTGCTTTGCCTAATTGCTCTAGGCGAAACTCCAGCTTGTCTTGATATTGATCTATCACCAATTCTTTCTGATGAATGGTTTCTTTTAATTCAAGAATTTCAGTATTGAGCTCAAGTTTTGTTTGTTCCATCTCATCTAAAAGCTGGTTTCGTACGTATTCCCATTTAATACGAGTTTTTCGTTGATTAAATAACGCACCAATCAGCATAGATAGAAAAGCGATTGCGGCAATGATAACAATTTGTGCGGTTGAAAATGCAAGCTCTAATGGCATGTGAGAAGGCTCTTGACATGGTTAATGAGACGCTAGAGTGGCACGGCGATTTAAACACTGCAAGCTTAAGCAAGTGATTAGTCAGGCAAGTGGTGCAGACATAGCCAGCTGTTAATGATATGTAATAACAAAACGTGGATGAAACCTTTCATCGACTTTGTCGGTCTGATTAGTTAACAATACTAATTGATATAAAAATAGGATGGGTGCGGCTAATGAATATAAAAAAAACTGCTGCTTGGGATAAGTTTAAAGAGTGCGATATTACCCCAGAAGAGGTGTACCAAGACCGTCGTAGGATCCTTAAACAGATGGGCTTTATAGGTGCTGGTGCGCTGTTATCTTCTCACGCTAATGCTGGTGTGTTTGACCTGTTTTCTAGCGATGAGCAAAAGGCGGCATTTATGACTAAATCCCTACCTTTTGCTAAACAGGCCGAATATGACCACCTGCTTTATGGCGCATTAACCCCTGAGTCTAAAATTATTTCTCACAATAATTTTTATGAATTTGGTACTAGCAAGACAGATCCACAAGACAATGCCCAAGAGCTTAAGGTTGAACCTTGGAAACTGGTCATCGACGGTGAGGTCGATAAACCTGTGACACTTGATTACGATGACCTACTTACTCTTTTCCCATTAGAGGAACGAGCTTACAATTTCCGCTGCGTAGAAGCATGGTCCATGGTCATCCCTTGGGTTGGCTTTTCATTAGCTAACTTACTTAAGAAAGTGGGCGTAAACAGCAACGCTAAGTATGTTGCCTTTGAGACCTTATATGATCCTGAACAGATGCCGGGTCAAAGGAGTCGTTATGCAGGAGGAGGGATTAACTACCCTTATGTAGAAGGCTTAACGTTAGCCGAAGCGATGAACGACTTAACTTTTCTGTCAGTGGGCCTTTATGGAAAAACATTGCCGCCACAAAATGGTGCGCCTATCCGCCTTGTCGTGCCGTGGAAATATGGCTTTAAGAGTATTAAATCGATTGTTCGTATTCGCTTAACAGACAAACAGCCGCCCACATCTTGGAATCAACTCGCCGCCAGTGAGTATGGGTTTTATGCCAATGTTAACCCAGAGGTTGACCACCCTAGATGGTCGCAAGCATCAGAACGTCGGATCGCAGAAGGTGGGCTTTTTTCGGCAAAACGGATCCCAACTCTACCTTTTAACGGTTATGGCGACATTGTGTCAGATCTGTATAACGGTATGGATTTAAATAAGTTTTATTAGCTAGCTTGAATCACTGTTTACACGTTTAGTGTTGGCGGATTAGTAGGAGATGTTTATGCGTGTTAATCGCCGCTCAGTATTTCGGCTAAAAGGGCTATTTCACTTGATAGGCCTGCTGCCTATCGTCTATTTAGTGCTAAAAGTGATGAGTGATAATGCAGGTGGCGATCCGGTACAGTACATCATTCACTTTACTGGAATAGGGGCTCTCAATGCACTGGCAGCAACCTTACTTATCTCACCCGTTGCCAAGAAGTTTAAACTCGGGATCCTACTGCAAACTCGGCGATTAGTTGGCCTGTATGTCTTCGCTTATGCCAGTTTGCATGTGTTGGCATTCTTTAGTTTAGATTTAGTGTTTGCCTGGTCACTGTTTTTTGAAGAGGTTGTTAAACGTCCCTATATACTCGTGGGGGCGATGGCGTATATTTTACTCGCAGCGTTGGCATTAACTTCGTTCAAAGTTGTTATGCGCAAAATGGGTAAGAGCTGGCAAAAATTACATAATTGGATTTATGTTATTGCTATTTTGGTTCCGATACATTTTTACTGGTCAGTTAAATCTGAAATCATTGAACCAAGCCTATACATTTTATTGTTTTTGGTTTTGTTAGGATTAAGGTTAAAGCAAAATAAGTGGTGTAAACAAGTGTTTATAAAATGCTTTCGTATACTGACGGGTAATAAAGAAACTCAACCATTTAATTAATTCGATGTAAATAAAAAGGTGTGCTGTTATTTTTATCTCCATATTTGATGTTTTATAAACTGGAGTTAACTTAATGCATTAATGTTAGAACGATGTCTGTAACTAGTCAGGTGTCATGTCCTAAGTGACAAGCGCTAATGCAAGGGTGATATGTGTAAGCATGGTATTTATTAGTATGTCATCGATGATGCGGCCATCTGAACAATGGTCTTTAGTGTGCTTAGCGTGTCTGTTAGGCAGGCTTGTTTATGTGAACTGTTGATGTAAATTGTTTATGGGGCCTGTTTAAGAGAATTGTTACATTGGAGAGATAAGTTTCATGCTGTGTATTGCAAGCCCATCCATAGGCTTGAGGTCGATAACTGAAACCATTTAGCTTTCTACAAGTCGCAGTCTAACGTTAGCGCTAATTTAATGACTAAAATAAGCTGATAAAGCAAATAACGTGTTTAGTCACTGTCTTAGTGACAGCTTTAGTCAAAGCCTTACGCGTTAAGTTGATTAAGTTTGTTGCTGATTGAGTTTAAACTTAATTATAAACCTGATTTTTTTAGAAAATAACTTTGAATAGCTCGTTATTATTAATTGTTTTCTTGCTGTTTCATTACTTGAATGACTTCATCGTATGACATGTTAAATTGACGAGAAAGATTGATGATTTTAGTTTTATAGGTCTGAATACTTTCTTGTTGAGCGAGCAGTCTTTTTTCATTATCAACTAATTCATTGACCGCTTCTTGTAATATTAATAAACGGCGAAGATTAAAATCTAGCGAGTCAATGTACTTTAGCATTTGAGTTTTATTACGAGCCTGCTCTAAATCACTAGAGTGTTTTTTATCATAACCATATTGGTCTAGAGCGGCGATGGCACTTTCTAATTCGATATTGTTGTTCATTTTTACCTACGACTAACGAAAGGGTCTGTGTACAGACATTGAACAAGATTATAGTTTGTATTCTGGCTGGGGAACAGTCTGGATTTGATTAATTATCAGTTAATTCGTGCGTTAGCACTTGGGTTTCGGCTCTTGACATGTCAATCTAGAGTAAATTGATACTCATTTTTGCACGGAGGCCTAATGTTGGATCTGTTACCCGATCTGTTTGATACCTATGCTGACAAGCTTACCCTATTACCCCCCATGTTTATCTCTTACGGTAAACGAGAGTGTTTTTGGGGCGAAGTAGTGACGGTAAAATGTTTTCGAGATAACTCAAAAGTTAAAGATGTTCTCGCCAAAGACGGTAAAGGTAAAGTGTTAGTGGTTGATGGGCAAGGGGTGACTGATTGCGCCTTGTTAGGTGACATGATCGCACAAAGCGCAGAAGATAATGGTTGGCAAGGCGTGGTTGTTTTTGGCTGCGTGAGAGACATTGGTACACTCAAAACGATTGACTTAGGTGTACAAGCGATTGGTGCCAACCCGATAAAAACAGTGAAGAAAGGGATAGGTGAAGTGAATATTGCAGTTGAAATTTATGGTGTCATCATTTCGCCTCAATCATTTATCTATGCTGATGGCAACGGAGTGGCGATATCTAATGAAGCGCTTGATATATCCGTGCTAAATTTAGAGTAATTCTTGATATTCACTCTAAAATTGAATTTCTATATTAGTCTCTTATATTAGTTAGTTACTGATATTGTTTTCTTAGTTTTAACAGATGGAACCTGCTATGAAATTTTTAAAATGGTTTTTTATTTCAATCCTAGGATTAGTTCTTGCTTTAGTGCTCTATGTCACTTTGATTTTTGACCCGAACGATTTTAAACCACAAATCGTCGACTTGGTGAAAGAAGAGACCGGTAGAGAACTGATTATCGGTAGTGATTTGTCGTGGACGTTTTTCCCGACCTTAGGCATTAAGCTTGGGCAAATTACCTTATCAAATCCAGATGGGTTTCAAAATCCATCAATGCTTGCCGTAAATGAAGTGGTTGCAGAGGTGGCATTAATGCCACTATTTAAAAAAGAAGTAGAGATTTCACAGCTTAACCTCGACGGCTTGACCTTGATGTTAGAGACTCAAAAAAATGGTCGCACTAGCTTTGACGGTTTAAGTGGTGAGGCCGGTAAAAAGGCCAATGCAGATAAATCTACTGCGAATGCAACTAGTGGCTCGAGTCTAGCGCGCCTTGATATTGGTGGTATTACGATAACCAATACTAAGATAGTCAATATTAACCATGCTGCTCAGACTGAACAAGTCTTCGCCCTAAAAGAGCTAACATTAGGCCGTTTTCAACTGGGTGAGTTTGCCCCGCTAAAGTATGAGTTTTCTGCAACTTTGCCCGATATGAACCTGGTTAGCCAAGGTGAAGGCCAAATTAAAGTCGCACACGATCTTAAAACTATAACCATTAACGATTTTGTCATCGGTAATCAAGTGACTGGCGAAGGACTTCCTAATGGCAAGTTGAAGGTCGATCTTAATACCTCTTTAGTTGTCGCTTTGGAAAAACAAACGCTTAGCTTAGTACTGTCTAGCTTGAACGCGGCCAATATTGATGCATCTGGTTCACTTGATGTGGCTTATGGTCATACTGTCCCAAGCGTCGTTGCTAAGCTTGAGGTTGGTGATGTTGATCTTGATGCGCTGCGACCTAAAGGTGAAGCTCAGCAAACCAAAGACAGTAAGCCATCACCAAGCTCAGCTAAAGCTGTTGAACCCGATTTAACCGCGATGAAAAAGGTTAATCTTGATGTCGACGTGAGAGTCAAGTCGGTTAAGGTCGCTAATTTAAAAACTCAAAACTGGGTGATGCAATTAGTGATGAAAGGTGGCGTAGCAGATATGAAGCAATTATCAGCGGATCTGTATGGGGGTAAAGTTAACGCATCAGCGAAAATCGATGGTCGAAATAAAGTCGCTCAATATCAATTTAATGAACGTCTGACAGGGGTCGACATTCGTGCCTTATTAATCGATATGGCCGACATTGATATGTTAGATGGTAAAGCTAACTTCAATGTAACTGGTAAAGGTAAGAGCTTAATTCCAGATAACTTGAAAAAGAACTTGATTGCAAACGGGCAGTTTGAAATTGCTGATGGAGCTATTCATGGGGTTAACATCCCGCAAATGATCCGTGAAGCAAAGGCAAAGTTAGGTGGAGACCTATCAGCTGGTTCAGGTTCTACTGAGCAAAAGACTGATTTCACCAGCATGACTGGCTCATTTAATATCGCTAATGGTGTGATAACGAATCCCGATCTTGATATGGCTTCTCCACTTATCCGACTTAAGGGTAAGGGTACTGCTAATATTCTCAATGAAGCGTTAGATTATAAGTTAACAACATCAGTTGTTGGCTCGTTAGAAGGTCAGGGCGGTGATAAGCGAGATGCTCTCTATGGTGTTGAGATCCCATTTTTGATCACTGGCACCATGTCAGAGCCTAAGTTTGCCTTAGATACTAAAGCGCTACTGGACTCAAAACTGAAAGATGAAACAAATAAATTGAAAGATAGCTTATTTAAGAAGTTTGGAGGCCTGTAATGCTAAAAATATTAATGTTCCCGCTGCTGGCTTTTAGTTTGGTGGCCTGCTCAGAGCAGCAAACTGAGACCGCAAATGTTGACACTGCCGTAGAAAATACTCAGGAGTCTCAATCAGCAGTTCAGCCTAGCGCTAAAACATCAGTACAGCCTGTTGCAGCATCACCGAGTGCTAGCACCAATATTGTTGCTGGCGGTGTCGTTGATGCAGGGAGTGCGAAAGACAGAGTGCCTACAAAGGAAAAGTCGATGAGCAAGGGATTGTTAGATGCGAAGCTATTGGTGAATGATAAAGCAAATGTGACTCTGCAATATACTAACAACCAACGCTATGGCGTGCCATTAATGTTTATCTCTGGAATGACAGCCGATTTATGGTTACTCGATCCTTCTGGACACCGAGTTTGGGCTTGGTCTAACGAGATGATGTTTACCCAAGCCTTGAGAGAAACGGTAATGCCAGCGGGTAAGACGCAAAATGTTAAATTTACTATCCCAGCGAGCGTCGCGGCCAAAATCACTAAAGGCTATAGTCTAAAGGCGCTGTTTGCAGGCAAAGCGACAGAATCGCAGACTCCTGCAATGTTGCCTGTGACTTATCAATACACAATGTAATTGTTAAACGACAAGCATTAAAAAAGGCGACTATTGGTCGCCTTTTTTATGTTTATCAGCCAGTAAAACCTATTATGGTTTTACGCTCTGACTTTAGTCATATCTACATACAGCTTAAGCATTTGCCCTGGCTGAATGTATTTAGTCTTCTCGAGTGAGTTCCAGCGAACTAATTCGTTCACACTGACATTGAACTTACTCGCGATACGAGCTAAAGAGTCGCCATTACGCACCTTGTAGTTCACGGTACGCGTTACTTCACTTAAGCTCCCCTTGTTTGACTTGCTACCTGACCAAATAACCAGTTTTTGGCCTATTTGTAACGGATCTTTTGGCGCCATGCTATTCCAGCTAGCAAGCTGAGCCGTTTTAACGCTATGTTGTTTAGCTATTTTCCACAGTGAATCACCCGATTTTACTTTGTAGGTAACTTTACTTGCACCATGATTTTTATTCTGCTGGCGATTTAGACGTTGATCTGCTGATAACAGATATTCATCTAAATTCTTAGCCGCTACAGGGATCAGTAAAAACTTACCTGCAACAATAGTATTGCCATTAATATCATTCACCGACTTTAACGCTGAGATGGTTGTGTTATAGCGTTTTGCTATTAAGCCTAAGCTATCGCCAGACTTAACTTTATAACGTTCCCAATTTAAGCGCTCTTTAGTATCAGTATTGTTTAACGCAAGTTTAAATGCGTCAGCTTTATCAACGGGTAATACAAGCAAATGTGGTCCGTCAGGCGCTGTCGCCCAGCGGTTATAACCAGGATTGAGCTTATGTAGTTCAGAAGTGGTCATATTGGCAATGTCTGCTGCAAGCGCTAAGTCAATCTGGCTTCCAATATCCACGACTTCAATCTGTGGTTGATTACTTATAGGCGTAAGTTTAATACCATATTTATCGGCATTTTTAATTACGTCAGCTAAAGCGAGTAGCTGAGGTACATAGCGCTCAGTTTCTCTGGGTAAGTTCAGGCTGAAAAAATCAGTTGGTAGACCTTTCTTCTTATTACGTTTAGCTGCGTTGATCACACGACCTTCGCCAGTGTTGTACGCGGCAATCGCATATAACCAGTTTTGACCCGTCTTACCGTGAAGATACTCAAGCATGTCAAGAGCTGCAGTTGTTGCAGCCGGTACATCGCGTCGACCGTCATACCACCAGTTCATTTCAAGCCCGAAGTGACGAGCCATAGGGGATGTGAACTGCCACAGACCAGATGCGGCGCCATGAGAATAGGCAAATGGATCGAAAGCGCTCTCAACGATGGGGAGCAAAGCAAGCTCTATCGGTAAGTTACGCTTTTCAATTTCCTCAACAATGAGATACATAAATGGCGTAGCACGCTCAGATACACGTTCTAAATGCTGTGGATGTTTGATGTACCAATCGCGATATTGGCGAACGAGTTTTTCATCGGGTACTTCCATCTGCATGTCTAGACGAATACGTTGCCAGATATCAGTGATCTCAACGGTCTCTACGACTTCAGGTACAATCGGTGCTACGGTGACTTTTTCTACTACGACAGGTGTAGTGGGAATCCTTTCTACAGTCTGCTGGTCGCCGAAATTTTGACAACCTGTCAACAGGGCAATCCCCCCCGCGACGAATAAAAGTGGTACGCGCATGTAAAATGTGTGTCCTTAAATTAGGCTCAAAAAAGCCAGATAACCCTTGCTTAGTTCTTGCTCAGTTCTGGCTTAGTGGCACTGAAATAGCGGGCTATTGTAGATTATTTTTTAGAAATTGTCTTTCCATTGACGCAGAAGTGCGAAGCTTTGCAAGGGATTGCTGATAGGTTGTTGGAATTGAACGGCTAAAATTTGCTGGATTTCTGTACTACCTGCTCTTAAAAATGGGTTAATGGCTTTTTCTAAGCCAATTGATGAAGGCAAGGTCGGTTTATTTTGCGCTCTCAGGGTGCGAGCTTTTGCTGTGTATTCGATAAGCGCTGGATTTGTCGGTTCAACTCTTGCAGCAAATTTAAGGTTTGCTAATGTGTATTCATGAGCACAAAATACACGAGTATTGTCTGGCAGGTGGCTTAATTGCATTAATGACTGATACATCTGCTCTGCGGTACCTTCAAATAATCGCCCACACCCGCCACTAAATAGGGTGTCACCGCAAAATAGGGCATCTTCGATTAAATAACTAATATGGCCCAATGTGTGACCGGGTACCTGAATAACCCTTGCATTTAATTCGCAATTTTCTAGCGCAAGAGTAACGCCTGCAGTGATAGGACGATTGACACCTTTTATATTTTCACTCTGTGGGCCATATACAGGTACGTTTTGGCCAAAATGGTTGAGCAATGGTTCGATACCATCTGTATGATCATAGTGGTGATGGGTTATTAAAATCCCTAGCAGGGGCTGTTTTCTGAGAGTTAAATAATCAATAACCACTTGCCCATCACTGGGGTCGACGACATAGACACCAGTACTTTGCTGTGATTGAAGCAGCCAGATATAATTATCGTTTAACGCGGGCAATGGAGTTATCTGTAACATATCGAGGCTCTCTATTTGAAGAAATTAACAGCTCAACAAAATTAATTTGAGCGCTTAAACAAGTTTACTGACCAAAGCTATTGCTTGTATACCGCTTTCGTTATTAAAGTAGACAAGAGTGATTTTGGAGGTCGATTTGTCACAGTCTCAATTACCGTTAAAACCTTATCATTGGTCGGAACTTCCGAGTGGGGCTGTTATTCGCGAAAGTGTTGAGCAGGCTTTATCCCCATGGTGGCCAAGAATTTTTGGTTACTATATGTTAAATCTTGGCCCTTTGAGCCATAAAATAGACAAACCAGGGGTAGGGATCAGTAAGCAATACTCTTTATATGATCAGCCACAGGCGAGCATAGAGGGAGACTATAGTCAGCTACCCATTCAAAATCTTAGTATCGATGCCGTGGTGATGAACTTTATTATAGAGTTTGAGGCAGACCCTTACCGCATACTGAGAGAGGTCGATAGAGTCCTTATTTCTGGTGGGCATTTAGTGATTGTTGGTTTTAACCCACTTAGCCCGATGTTTATCGGACAAATGTTGCCTAAACATCAGCAAGAGATCCCTTGGAATGGGCGCTTTTTTATGCCTTCACGGGTAAAAGATTGGCTAGGATTATTAGGGTATCAAGTGGTTGCCGATGAACGCTTACTGCACCATCATCTTCTTACAGAGACGAAGGTTGATAATATTTGGTCTCATGCGCTTAAGTCTTGGTTACCGAGTACCGGCAGTGTTTATGTGCTGGTGGCGAAAAAGTTAGAAACACCGTTAACGCCAATACAGGCAAAGCGAAGAGTTAAACAACGAAATTGGTCGACAGCGCCGAGTGCTGGGCGTACAGGTCATGCATCTAATACTCATCATAGTAAGTAAACTTAGCGCCTTTATGGCAATGGTTATCATTTTCAAATTATAAATAAAGAGTCTTGATGCGTATAACATTAAAACAGTTGGCCATTTTTGAGGCGGTAGCTCGCAGTGGTCAAGTTGCTAAAGCAGCTGAGATGGTTAACTTGTCATCTCCTGCTGCATCGATGGCGCTATCTGAGTTAGAGAAACAATTAGATACTCGCTTATTTGAGCGAGTAGGCAATCGATTACGCTTAAATTCGCAAGGCAGTTTGTTGTTGCCTTTGGCCACTGAAGCGTTACAAAAAATCGATCAAATTGAGCATACCTTTTCGCCAGCAGGGGCTGAACTTGGCGGTAATCTGACAATTAGTGCCAGCTCAACTATAGGCAATTATTTACTGGCCAGAAGCGCCGTCGCCTTTTGTCAGCAACATACCAATACATTGGTTAATGTCGATATCGATAACAGCCAGGCAGTGATCAATGCCGTGCTTGAATTTAAAAGCGAAATGGGCTTTATCGAAAGTCAGTGTCTTGATAGCCGTATTGCTGTTGAAGCATGGCATAAAGACAAGTTATTGGTTTTTTGCCATCCCGCTCACCCGCTAGCTGGAAAACGAGTTGCGCCAAGTGAACTGCGTAATATGCCTTGGGTGATGCGAGAAGAGGGCTCAGGTACCCGAGACTGCTTTGTCAGTGCTGCGAATGCCCTTGATATACAGCCACAAGAAAAGTTCCGCTTTTCTACCCCCGATGCTATTAAGCAAGCTGTTAAGCAAGGCGCGGGATTAGGCGTTTTATCGGAACTGACTCTTGAAAAAGAGCTCATTCGCAAAGAATTGGCGCTTATCGAAGTGGAAGGCTTAGCACTAGAGCGTAAGTTCTATCGTATCCACCATAAGAGTCGTAATTTTAATCCGTTAGGCTTAGCCTTTATTGACTTTTGCCAAGGTTTTTTAAACACAGAAAGCTAACGACTCAAGTTGACTTAATTGAGCGCAACGCTAGCTTTGGTCTAGGCTTTCTTGTTGGATAATGTAACCGGTGTCTTCCTGCTTAGGTTTAGCTTCAGCGGCTTGGCGGGCAAGATCGTCACAACGCTCATTTTCAGCATGACCTGCGTGGCCTTTAACCCAACGCCAGTCAATTTGGTGGCGCTGGGATACTGCGTCAAGACGTTTCCACAGATCGACGTTTTTTACTGGTTGATTGGTGGAGGTGATCCAGCCTTTACGCTTCCAACCGTGGATCCATTGGGTGATCCCTTGGCGCATATACTGACTATCGCTGGTTAAGATAACCTGACACGGCACTTTTAACACTTCTAGCGCGACAATCGGGGCCAATAGCTCCATGCGATTGTTCGTGGTAAGGGCAAAGCCATCAGCAAGCTCTTTTGTTTGCTTTTTATACTTTAAAACGATGCCATAACCGCCAGGGCCAGGATTTCCGAGGCAAGAACCGTCGGTATAGATAGAGATCTGTTTCAGTCCAGTCATCAAGTTGCTACCATAGCTATAATTGCTGGGCGAGTATACCCAAAAAATTTAACTGAGAAATGTATAAATTCATATGAATATTGTTTCAAGCGCAAAGCGACAAATTATTCTCGATACCGAAACCACTGGTATGAACCAATCGAGCGGTCCAATTTACTTGGGTCATAGGATCATTGAAATCGGTTGTGTTGAAGTCATCAATCGCCGCTTAACTGGGCGTCATTATCACGAGTACATCAATCCGCAACAGCCGATTGACCCAGAAGCGATTGCGGTTCACGGTATAACGAATGAGTTTGTGGCTGATAAACCTAAGTTTCATGAGGTAGCACAAAGCTTTATTGAGTTTATCGACGGCGCTGAAATTGTTGCACATAACGCGAGCTTCGACGTTAGCTTTATGGATCACGAGTTTTCAATGTTACAGCCGCGTGGCCCTAAAACAGCTGATATTTGTCAAATCCTCGATTCGCTCGCAATCGCTAAACATTTACATCCAGGGCAAAAGAATAACTTGGATGCCTTGTGTAAGCGCTATGGTATCGATAACTCGGCCCGTGATCTTCACGGCGCATTACTCGATGCTGAGATTTTGGCTGACGTTTACCTGTTAATGACAGGTGGCCAAACCAAGTTTAACCTTTCAAGTGAAAAAGCAGGGCAAGAGGGCGGGGGGATCCAACGCTTAAGTGCAGATAGAGCAAAACTTAAAGTGATCGCCGCATCGGCCGATGAACTGATAAGACACGAAGAGCGACTAGACTTAGTTGCGAAATCAGGACAATGCCTCTGGCGCGGATAAACGTCATTTTATGAACTTCTCTATGATTAGAAGCGTTAAATATGTAGCGGTTTTCTTAATTTGTTATTTTTCAGTTAGCATTGCAGCTTTGGCTAATGTCGTGCTTTCTTCGCATGCTTCGGAGTTAAAGAATCGTTTTAGAATCGATCATATGGTTGAGTCGGTAACCTTGCTCATTCATAGAGAGTACGGCAGTGCCCCCGTTATCATTGTGCGTCCAGATGGCAGCAAATGGTATGTGAACCGCCATCCTGAGGATAAAGTCGCCTGGATGGAAGGCTTAACGGGTGACATGATCACCATTAACCAGCCTATGCCTGGACCGTGGCAATTGATTGGCCAAGTGGTAGAAGGTTCAGTGATTGATAAGGTGTCAAAGCTTTCAATTGATGTCGATCCCATTCCACAGCCACTGTTTCAAGGTGAACGGGTTAAATTAACGGCAAGATTACTCGGCGATGAACAAAAAGTGCGCTTGCCGGGTCTTGACTTTATGATGAGCTGGACTGCTCGATTTGTAAGTGACAACCATTCTGCCGATGAAAATTATGCGGCAGGAACGCTTATCGTTGGCACGTATAGAGATAACGGAGAAGCACTGGATGAGCGACCTGATGACGGGACCTTTACCAGTGATTTAGATCTAGAGCAGCCATGGGGTGGCTACACACTGCAAGTGCGGGCTAACAATGCTGTGCTTGAAAGGCAATATACCGAGCCGTTTAGATTATCCCCGCGCCCAGTCGAAGTTGAGTTATTGACACCTGACGATCCCAAATCGGGAGTCTGGACTTTAGCTATTAAGTTAAACGATCAAGTACTTAAACTTGAGCAAACGCATCTTGAGGCGGAAATAAAGGGCCCAGCAGGCAAGATGATCCCGCTAACGATTACCGACTTTAAGGAAGCTAATAGCCACTTTGTGCTGCCTAAGGTCATGGATTTTGGTAGTTATCATTTAAAGCTCAATGCGGTGAGTACCACAGTTAACGGAAGAGAGATCTATCTAAGCTTACCCGAGCTGTTTTTTAATCTGATCCAGCCACCTGAGCCTCCTCCTACTAAAGAAGAACTTGCTGCAAGAGCCGATGCGATCGCTAAGTTGCAGGAGCAACAGGCAAAAGAGGATGCTATCGTATTAATCGTATCCATCAATATTGCATTGATCGTATTAGGTATACTGATTTTATTGTTCATTCGTAAGCGCAGTAACCTCAAAAAAGCATTAGCAGCAACGCAGGCGCGTTTAGAAACAGAGGTGCGTAAAGAGAAGATGTTGCTAGAGCTGGATCAAATCGATTTAACCATGCCAGAAGATAGTGTTGAGCCTAAGAGCGATAGAAGGTAGTTTTTATCAACAAATTGTTGAAGATAAAGTCTAATTGTTCGTTTTTCGACTTGTTGATTAAGTTCTTATAAAAAACTTATTGACGGGCTACCTCACTCTACGTATTATTCAACGCACTTGATGTGGAGCGGTAGTTCAGTTGGTTAGAATACCGGCCTGTCACGCCGGGGGTCGCGGGTTCGAGTCCCGTCCGCTCCGCCAATCAAGTGCTAAATTTTAGTTATTTGTTAGTGACATAACGAGTAACATTAGAAGTCAACATGATTGAATTCTAGTAAAGTTTAGGAGCGGTAGTTCAGTTGGTTAGAATACCGGCCTGTCACGCCGGGGGTCGCGGGTTCGAGTCCCGTCCGCTCCGCCAACATAAAGATAAAAGCCTCTGCATTTCTTTTTATTGAAGATTGCAGGGGCTTTTTTCGTTTCAACGCTGCTACTTTATAAAGCATTGTTTAGCCCAGGTTTTGGATTCAGCTGTTCCTGAGTTATACCAATTGCCGACATAAGCTTAAGCTTCTCGCTTATTTGTGGGCGCGATGAGTAAGTAAAATACCCAAACAAACTAAGAAATATGAACCATTGCTAATATCCTAGCCGCTTTTTCGGCGCCTTGGGTTCTAGGTGATCTTAATATTAAGGTGATCGGGATTATCCATACTAAAAAAATCACCAAAAATGCTGTGATAAAAAGACTCATTGATTGCAACTCCATTTGGTATTGCCCCCAAGGTGCCGAGCAAACTCCGATAATGTATCATTCAGTTGCGACTTTATAGGTAAAAAGTGTGATATGCAGATTGACTGCTATTTAAGCTCTCATCTTTGTTAGTATCGTTAACAGGGACGATAAGTAATGGCTTGCAAAACAAACGACCACTAATGAGCTTATCAATCAAAGTAGCAAATGTTACTTTACTCCGTGGCTGAATCTACTGTAAGTTATTATAATTAAATATATTTATTCTATTAAAGCCATTGTGCTTTATCCCCGCAAGACTGACAGATGTACAGCCCCTTTTAAACGCGATGTCGTTGCTAACCTAGCCATAGCTGTATTCTTATCCACCTAAATCATTTTACGGAAATTTTGATTTACTTTTCTTGGTGTTATCGTATTTTACTCAGGTTTAGCTATAGTTTTTACACTCAATGGCTTCTTTTAACAAATACATATTTCGCTAGAAATGAGCAGATAAGGAAATAGGCTATGCTAGAGCAGATCACTGGGATGCTTGCTTTGCTAGGTGTTTTATCGTTGTTTTGTCAGTGGATAGGGTGGAAGCTAAGACTGCCCGCTATTCTCCCGCTACTCTTATGTGGTCTTTTACTAGGGCCTGGCCTTGGTTTCTTAAATCCTGACGCGATATTTGGTGATCTGTTATTTCCAATTATTTCACTCGGCGTCGCGGTGATCTTATTTGAAGGGGCGTTAACGCTAAACTTTAAAGAGATAAAAGAGCATGGTGCCATGGTCACCCGATTGGTGACCTTAGGCACCGTCATTACATGGGCCTGTATTACGCTTGGTACCTTTTACTTACTTGATTTTGATTGGTCGATGGCTTTGCTGTTTGGTGCGCTGGTGGTGGTAACAGGCCCAACGGTTATCGTGCCTATGCTCAGAAGTGTAAGACCTAAAACAGAGCTTGCCAGCATATTACGTTGGGAGGGGATTGTTATCGACCCTATTGGTGCTTTACTTGCTGTTTTAGTGTTTGAATATATCGCCGTTGCGGCAGATCCCACAACTCATGTTTTGCATGCACTAAGTGCCATGTTAATTGTAGGATTAGGCTTTGGTGTATTGAGTGGCTATCTAGTGGGCCTTGTGCTGCGTAATAATTTGTTGCCCCATTATCTGCGAAATACCGCAGTGCTAACCTTAATGCTAGCCGTATTTGTAGGCTCTAACATATTGGAAGAAGAATCGGGCCTATTGTCTGTAACTGTTATGGGTATTTGGTTAGCGAATATGAAAGGGGTCGACATTGCCGATATTTTAGAGTTTAAGGAAACGCTGACTGTATTACTCATTTCTGCGCTGTTTATTCTGCTTGCAGCGCGACTTAACGCCGACGCGCTGTTGAGTCTCGGTTGGGAAGGGCTTGCGTTATTGGCCGTGGTAATGCTGGTTGCTCGTCCATTAAGTATTTGGTGCTGTGGTGTTGGTACATCGCTTTCAAGTGGTGACAAGTGGTTTTTAAGCTGGGTAGCACCGCGCGGCATTGTGGCGGCGGCGGTATCATCTCTGTTTGCCATCAAGCTTGAATCCATTGGGATCCAAGGCGCAGAGCTTATTGTACCGCTTGTTTTTTTAATCATTATTGGCACTGTTGTTATTCAGAGTTTAACCGCCGGGAAATGGGCAAAGATGCTAGGTGTTACCGCGGACTCATCACAAGGGTTACTCATTTTTGGTGCGTCTAAGTTGCCGAGAGCGCTTGCTAAAACGTTACAATCAAAAGGCGTGACAGTGCTACTAGCCGATAATAACTGGGATAATATTCGTCTCGCTCGCATGGACAATATTCCGGTATATTTTGGTAACCCTGCATCTGAACATGCTGAAAACCATATGAATATGGACGGTATTGGTCGCGTCTTGGTGATGTCACCTTATCGTCAACTTAACCCCTTAGTGAGTTTTTACTTCCAAGATGTATTTGGCAGTGAAAAGGTCTACGGGCTAAATCATGGTGAAACATCGAGTGCTCGCCATCAGTTGTCTGAATCCTACTTAAAACGCTTATGTTTATTTGGTGAAGGGGTCTCATATTCTAAGCTTGCGAGTTTAATGGCGAAAGGGGCTAGTATTAAAAGCACCAGCCTGACTGAAAGCTTTAACTACGCCATGTTTATGGCGCAATATGGACAAGCTGCAATTCCGCTTATTTATTTGCAAGATGGAAAAGTAAGGGTAATTAGCGCTACATTAGATACTGAGCTGCTAACAGGGGTTGAGCTTATTAGCTTAATCCCTGCGGATGCGATTAAGCTTGAGATGAGCAGTGAGCAACCGGATAAAGTCGGTACCAGCTAGAGAATCTGTTTTTTAATCATCTTATATTTGTTTCCACTTCAGCTTGTTCGAGGTGGAAACAGATAGACTTTATCAACTCTTTTCAATCAGAAGTGGTGTGTTTAATTATTGAGGTGCAGAGGTGATGTTATAGATGATTACAGTGCCCGTTGTTACCTTGGCTATTGGCGGCAGAGTCACTAACTCGACTCAATCCACTTTGTTGGTTTTATCTTGCAAAACAGGCATCACCAATCTTAAGGCGTTAGTCTTATCGTTGAGCCATTAATGTATAGAGTGAAGATGGTAGGGGCGTACTTACTACTATTTCAGTCACTCATCGCTAAAGAACTCAATCGACATGAGCTATATCGCCGCTAACGTATAAAAAGTCAGCGATTTTATTTGTGCTATGTAACATATTTATAAGATTGTTAGCTGAGAATGAAAATATTTTTAAACATCAGATTTACAACACACTTTTCAATATTATCAACGAGTAAGGTATGGAAATCTCCTTACCTGAAACACAGGTAAATTCATCATTAAAGGTGAGTTATGTCATTTGCCTATTTACGACAGTCATTAGCAACCCAAAGTCTTGATCTCGTCATGCAACATACGATTAAGCAATCCCTTAGTTTGGCTGACGCCAAAGTGTTCCCATTAGGTCATTCATCTGTAAGCTTTACCGAAGAGCAAAAAATTGAAACGCTCTATATCCATATCCCGTTTTGCCATACTTTGTGCCGTTTTTGCTCGTTTCATAAAGTTAAATACAACCGAGAAAAGGCCAAGCTATATTTTGAAGCCCTGCGTAAAGAGATAAAGCGAGTGATTGGGGCGGGTTTACGTTTTAATCGAGTTTATATCGGTGGCGGTACCACAACGATTTTAGAAGATGAACTTGTTAAAACAATAGAATTGATTAAAAGCTTAACTACGGTGCGTGAAGTCTCTTGTGAGACCGATCCTAGTTACTTTAAAACCGGCAATCCAGAATTGCTCGATGGCTTAGTTGATAGGATGAGTATTGGCTTACAAAGCTTTGATGATCAAATATTGAAAGCTAGTGGCCGTTTTGAAAAGTTTGGCTCAGGTGATGAGCAGGCCATCGATATTAAAAGAGGGATTGAACTATTCCCTACGGTCAATGTAGATCTAATGTATGGTTTTAAAGGGCAAACACCCGATAGTGTAGTGGCCGATATTAAACGCATGATCCAGCTTGAACCTGACCAAATCACTACTTACCCGCTCACTTTAGGAATAGGCAAGAGCCGAAAAAAATCTAAATGTCTGGCGGGTAAGCCTGAAGATTTATGGCCACAATTTTTGGCCGCAAAACAAGCAATGTCAGAACGCTATATGATGGAGTTTCCTTGGACATACAGTCGTAATTTTGGTCAAAAAGTCGATAATAAATATGTGCTAGATGGGGAGAATTGTTTTGGGGTCGGCTCGGGAGCATTCGGCCGTTTTGGGTCGCAGTTTCAAGTATCGAGCTTTAATATTGATCGCTATATCCAACTCATTAATCAAGGGTATGTTGGTACCAGTCACCATAAAGTGCTGAGCGATAAATCAATAAACCAACATCATTTGATGATAATGATGGGCAAAGGGCATTTAGATAATGCTTTATTTAAAGCGCATACGGGCAAAAGCCTGTGGCAAGCCTTTCCTATTGAGTTAACCTATTTGTTAGCCGCTGGGGCCCTTATTAAGCAAGGAGATAGTTATAAAACCACAGAAGCAGGCCAATTTATTGCTTTAAAGATGTTCAGTGGTTTCCTAGCCGGTATGGATTATTTACGTGAGCAAGCTATCGAATTAGCAGCACATTAAACGTATATCGCTACTTAAGACAATGAGAGATTAAATTGTAAGATACAGCCCCTATTTGTCGCTATGCTATGTGGAAGTGAAGAGTATCAGTAGAAGGATTTAAGGGCTGATCCTGTTTCTGTGGCAAGGTTAATATGGAAAGGTTTTTGCTGAATGTTTTTTTGCTGATTGTTTTTTTGATGTTTTCTGCTGTTCGCAGCCGTATCTACACAGAATAATTGGTACTTACATTTGGGCTTTAATTGTTCAGCTTATAAGTTGGGAATGCCCCAAAGCTCGTTAGCCTTCGAATGAAAACTGATTACATTATTTGTCTGAGCTGTGGCTACAGGGCTGCTAATTTGAAATTGTCGCTTTAGAGTTATCAAGCGCCTCCAGCGGGGTATGTGCAGACACTGCTGCGAGACGCTGTAAATATGTCCCTATACGCTCTGCGGTTTCATCCCTGAAACCGAAGCCCGCAGCCGTATCTACACCGGATAATTGGAGCACTCATTTAAGCCATAGTGGTTTGGTGTCTAACACGGAAATGCCCCTTTATTTGTTAGCGCCAGCCATTCGTCCAATACAGCACTAACCTCTTTGCAATACTTTTTCTCATCAGTCGGAAAGGTAAGAGTTTTTGTTTAGCGACAACCTCTTGGTTAACCAGTGTTTGTGTTTTTATACAGTATTATTGGTTTTGTGCGGATAATCTCCAAAATATGCGCAATCAGTTCGCAGTTTGCTATTGAGTGAAAATAAAAAGAAGAGTAAATTCAAACAACTAAAAACGCGCATTCTCGGTTTGCAAGAGCTACTAGGCAAGCAAAGTGTGCATTCTCGTTTTTCCAGAAGGTGTATTTGGACTAATCGTTGTAAATGTTTATAAATGAGACGATTACGAGTATGCGCCTTGACAGGTCTAACCAGATAGGCGCGCAACGCATAAATACTAAGACGTTATTTGTTTTAGCCGTCTAACAAATTTCATCAGGAGTCTTTAAAACGATGTTGACAGAAAAGAACAGGGATGAATTCTATAAAGTAGCTGATTCATTAAAGCGATTTAAACGTGCTGAGATAAAAGATTCTCAAGAACGCTCACTCATTGACACGCTTTACACTGACTTGTTGCCAGAGAATCAAGTTTATAAAATGGTTTTATCTGATAACACCACATTTTTGGTAGGTAGAAAAGGAACTGGTAAATCGACCATAATCTTGCGTTTGGAAAGTGAATATCGAAAGAAGGACGATTACATACCTTGTTACATTGATACTAAAACTGTTTTTGAAAGCACAAAAAGTGACTATCAAAATTTAGACTATTTAAAAGGTAGGATTCCAAATGAAGCTTTGGAAAAATACTTAATTGAACGCTCATTCATACAAAATGTACTAAAAGCAATTGTTGATGAAATGGAAATCAAGGCTAAACCATACCTGACCAAATTTGCGAAATTATTAGGTTTAAGTAAAGTAAATATTGTTAAAGATGGGATTTCTGAGCTTTATAAAAAAATAGAAAATAATGAGCACCTTAAGTCTATCGAACTTCCTGTAATAAATGAGTATGTCAACTCCATCTCAGGTGCAGATGAAATTGAAAATGCTAATAGTTATAAAAACTCTGGTGAAGCAAACTTTAACCTTGATATTAAAGGACCTAGAATTGGTATAAAAGAAGGGAGCGCGAAGTCATCTTCTGATAAAACGAAGCAAATAGAGTCTTGGGAAAAGCAATTTTCAGGTGCGTTGCTGAAAGTATTTCAAATCAAGGATGTGATGGATGAAATACAAGAAATATTAAAGGTGTTGAAAGTTAAAAAGCTAGTAATATTTCTAGATGATTTTTCTGAAGTTGATGAGAAAACAATTAAAAACTTTGTAGATGTCGTCCTTGCCCCTTTAAACAACTGGGGAGAGTTTATTTGTTTTAAAGTTGCGGCTTATCCTAACAGGATTTATTTTGGAGATATTGATAAAGGTAAGGTAGATATAATTGATCTTGATTTTTACAATCTATATTCAAATTATGACAAAAGTACGATGGAATCCCTATCCCTAGACTTTACTAAAAGACTAGTGAGTACAAGAATTAAATATTACAGTACAAATTCACTTGAAGATTTTTTCGACGTAACAAGTAATTCTAGCGTCGATGATTATATGGAATTGCTATTTAAAGCATCGATGAACGTACCACGTATCATTGGTAATATTCTTTATTATTGTCACCAAACACATATATCTATAGGTAAAAAAATAACTAAAGCTGCTATCGATTCTGCGGCAGTTAAATATTATGAAAAAGTAATAGCTTCCTTTTTCGATCTCACTACTCATAGTTTATTATCTTTTGACGAAAAAGTATCAGAATTACAGCAAAAAGAGTTATTACAAGTTTTTATATCACAGCTAAAAAGTATACGAAAACAAATAACGACTGATGAGTTAACAAGTGCCGTATATCAATCAGATAATAAGAATCCATTTACGAGTCATTTTAATTTTTCGCCTAATTTAGAGAAGTTTGTTCGTACACTAGAGCTTAACTTCTTTATATCTAAGTATTCAGAAATGAGCGACAGGGATGGAAAGAAAGTGTCCGTTTACTGCCTTAATTATGGTTTGACTCTTCTAGAAAATATGAGGTGGGGAAAACCAACGGGTAGAGAATATAGGACGTACTATATTGCAAGACCGTTTAATTTTGATAGTATTTTTGAAGATTTTCTTAGGAAGTCAAAACATATTTTATGTGTAAACCCAAAGTGTAAAAAGTCATATCCGTACGAACAACTACAGTTTCTAGAATTTAATAAAATGCGATGTGTTGAGTGTCAGTGTCAAGTTAATGTTAAATCTGTTTCAGAAGAAATTAAAGATGAATTAGAGAGAATTGACAAGAGCAAATTACTCCCCGCTATTGAATTAGGTTTATTGCATGAACTTAACAGTAATAACTCTACAATGCTTGCTAAAGACCTGTCAGAAGAGCTCGACATTTCTTCTTATCTAATAGCATCAAGAGCTAAAAAATTAGATGAGATGTTAGGGCTTGTTGATAGAGATAAAAATGGAGCATTGATCAAGTACTCTATTTCACCTAAAGCAATAGAAGCATATTTCAATAATCAATAGTAAACACATAGTAAGATGCTTAAGCGTAATCAAAAAAAACAATTGGTTACGCTTGGTTTATTCTGAATTTTAGCAACGCTTAGCGTGGCGTTACCGCATATCAGATTGCCATACTTTACCTAATGGCAGTCGTTGCTTTCAGAGCTTAAGCTCTAAATCATTTCTGTCCAAAAACGAGCTAGAGCTTTAGCCGTAACTCTAAACATTAAAGATTATGCTGTTCCAACTCGGTGTAGATACAGCTGAGACCGTCGAAAACATGGATGTTTTCGTTGAGCTCACATGGACGTGCTTGCAGCGAGTCTCAGAAGTGTCTGCACATGCGCTGGCCGCAGGCCATTGGAACCACTTTTGTTGGATGCCACTCTTAACCAAAATATATCGAGTCTTTTGGGGCTTTGTAATCAAACGAAGTTTGATATCGCTGTAAGGGCTAGTCGAGCTGCAAGCTCCAACTGACTTTTGTCCAAAAATGAGCTAACTTGCGTTGAACATGTAGGTAAGTATGATTTTTCCAAAAGCACTAATTTTACCACGAAGCGCTTCGCTTTCACGGAGGTCACGGAGAAGATCGTAGAGCAAAAGATCAAAATGTTTCATGAAGAGCCTTTTTGTTCTAGCTGTTGCTTTTCTTCGTGTAGCGTAGCGCTCCGTGTCCTTCGTGGTGAATAGCTTTTGTCCAAAACCGTTTCAGTAATAGTGAGAATTAACTGTGATCATCAACATCTGAGTGGGCTAATTCGCAGAGATGAATAGTCAGATGTCGGTGTGGCTGTGGGCTTCGGTTTCAGGGGGAGGTATCTAAAAGAGATACTCTTCGAACGAGAGGAATATATGCCGAACTGGCCGTTTAACAGGGAGGTTATTGGAAACTGCTGAGCGGCCAGGGAGGGCTTTGTAGCGTCGCACAGAGGTAGTGACATGTGAGCTACTATAAGCCGTTACCTTTCTTCGTGGCCTCAGTATCCTTCGTGGCCTCAGTATCCTTCGTGGCCTCAGTATCCTTCGTGGCCTCAGTATCCTTCGTGGCCTCAGTATCCTTCG
>NZ_JBRILW010000018.1:0-106181 GCF_052977125.1 Shewanella sp. 30m-14
TAACGCAGGCTTTAAATCTACATCGATGAACCTTTGATTCACCAATTCTTAGGCTAAGTTTGATGTATCTTCCAACATCAGTGGTTCCAATGGCCTGCGGCCAGCGCATGTGCAGAGGTTGAGGGTTCCATTGGCGTGAAACTAACGCAGGCTTTAAATCTACATCGATGAACCTTTGATTCACCAATTCTTAGGCTAAGTTTGATGTATCTTCCAACAACAGTGGTTCCAATGGCCTGCGGCCAGCGCATGTGCAGACACTGCTGAAACACGCTGCAAGTACGTCCTTGTAAGCTCTACGATGGCATCCATGCCATCAAAGGCTTCAGCCGTATCTACACCAAGTTAGAAAAGCGGATATTTTGGCTTAGTCATACTACTAATGAACACTAGAGTTTAACTCACCCTCGATGCTCGAGCTTTAACAGCAAAATAAAGCTAACCAATTAATCCTAAAACGTTTTGTCACCAAACACTCATATGCTAAAGTCAAAATACATCTGTGAATTGAGATAAGAAAATGAGTGGTCTACCAAGAATTTTTATTGCTTCCTCTTCGGAGAGCTATGAAGTAGCGTCAGCCTGTAACACCTGCATGGATAGAAAGGCCGAGCCAACAATCTGGTCGCAGATCTTTGTTCCCGGCGGAACCACTCTACAAACTCTGACGGAAAAAGCTAATAATGTTGATTTCGCCTTATTTATTTTTACGCCTGATGATTTAACAGTTATGCGTGGGAAAGACAAACCAACTGTTAGGGATAACGTATTATTTGAGCTAGGACTTTTTATTGGTGCGATAGGACAAGAACGATGTTTTATCTTAAAACCAAGAGGAGAAGAACTTCATTTCCCGACAGATCTCCTTGGCGTTAATACTCAAGATTATAATCCAAACCGTTCTGATAACGAGCTCGATTCAGCAGTAAATGCGGCATGCTCTCAATTCATAAAACAAATGAAAAAGCTTGGCCACTTTGACAGAAAAGTGAAAGACTTTATCAATAACCCCAAGCTCCATAAAACTTATGAGCTTAATGAAATATCTCTTAAAGTAATCAGCATATTATTATCTACAGCAACAACTAACGACTCCTTTGCTATGCATCAGCTCGAAAGCAAATGTGTAGGTATCGCAGAACAAAAGCTGCATATAGCTGTTATCAAACTACTAAGAGCTGGTTTCATCGAAAAAATTATCGAGTCTGACTGGAATGGAAATGAATGGTTCGCATATACCCTAACTCCTGACGGAGTGGAATACGCATTAGAGAACGAGGAGCGTCTAGACCAAATAAATGCTCCGAAGCCACAATATTATCCACCACAACAGCAACAAAAACCCAAAAATTCACAAGCTCTGCAAACAGTTGAAGACAAGCCATTCTGGGAAGATTAGCAAATAAGAGCAAAGCGTCTGTTAATTAGAACCTCATAACCACCTATCTCTGTAGAACTCACAGAAAACACCACTTCCCCCTCGGAGTTGCCGAGGGTCATTAAAGATAAATCGCGTGAACGAGTCATGGATGACGAGGTAGCCTCAGTAGAGCCATGGATGGCGATTCTGAGGCGATAGCGATTTTCGAAAATGACTGAGGATCAACAACTTCGTCTGGGGCGCTGAGGGTTCGCTAAGGGGGACAAGCGCTTTCCCCCTTGGCTCGGGTGTGGGCGAAGCGCCACGATGTTAGTTGTTAGACGAAGTCTAACTCCAAGCCCAAGTTATTAAGATAAAAAACAAACCCCATATAACTGCTAAACTTAATCAGAACCAAAACACAGAACCAAAACAAAGGGGAAATTGGATTTCCCTATCCACAACCACCTCTTCATAAAACAAAAGGATTTGTTTATGCCCATCGCCTGTGTTGCCACCCGCGCTAGCCTCGGTGTCCAAGCCCCTGCAGTACAAGTCGAAGTCCACCTTAGCAACGGACTACCAGCATTTAGCCTCGTCGGACTGCCCGAAGCTTCAGTCAAAGAGGCCAAAGAACGAGTGCGTAGCGCACTTATCAACGCCGGCTTTGAATTCCCCATGCGCCGCATCACCGTTAACTTAGCCCCTGCGGATCTACCCAAACATGGTGGCCGCTACGATCTACCTATCGCCATCGGCATACTCGCCGCCTCAAAACAAATTCCACTCAAATCTATCGAGCAACATGAGTTTGTCGGTGAACTGGCGCTCTCTGGCCATGTTCGCTATTGCCAAGGCTTGCTGCCTGTCATCGTCGATGCCAGCAAACAAAACACCACCTTAGTTCTTCCCGTTGATAACCGTGAGGATGCCGAACTTGTCGGCTTTGAAAAGGTGCTATTTGCTACCCATTTACAATCTCTCGTCGCCTACCTGCACGGCCAATCACAACTGCCCAGTATCGACCTTAACCTTGAATGGCTGACACAAGATAAAACTGAACCGCTATCTTGTATGAGTGAAGTCGTTGGTCAACATCAAGCAAAGCAAGCGCTTGAAATCGCAGCGGCGGGCAATCATAACTTATTGATGCTGGGGCCACCTGGCACAGGTAAAACCATGCTTGCCAGTCGCATGATGCAGCTGCTGCCGCACTTAGCGTATAACGAGGCCTTAGAGGTCGCTGCGATTCACTCTGTTGCAGGGCATAATATTAAGCCTGATAGCTTTTATCAACGTCCCTTTAGAAGCCCACACCACACCTGCTCAGCTATCTCTTTGGTCGGCGGTGGTGCTCAGCCCAAACCCGGTGAGATTTCGTTAGCTCATCGAGGCGTGCTCTTTCTTGATGAGGTGGCGGAGTTCCCAAGAAAAGTGCTCGATTGTTTACGCGAACCTATGGAGACAGGAGAAGTGAGTATTTCAAGAGCCGCAGCAAAGCTGACTTTTGCTAGCCGATTTCAGTTAATTGCCGCGATGAACCCTAGCCCTTGCGGTGATAGCGACAATGGCAGATCCAGTAATGAACAGATCCTGCGTTACCTTTCTAAGTTATCTGGCCCATTTATCGACCGCTTCGACTTAACCATAGACGTGCCTAAACTGCCATTAGGTGCACTCAATAGCCACAACAACCAAGCCGAAACCAGTGCCACGATAGCTAAACGCGTACAACAAGCCCGCGAGATACAACTTGCTCGCTCGGGGGTGCTTAACAGTGAACTGTCGGGCAAGCAGCTAAAACAAGATGCTAACTTTGATGATAAAGACCTGATTTTTTTAGAGCAAAGCGTTAATCAACTCGGCTTATCGGTGCGCAGCTATCATCGTTTACAACGTGTTGCCCGTACTATTGCCGATTTACAGCAGGAAGTTAACGTAAGCCGCTCTCACATAGCGCAAGCCTTAGGGTATCGCGCCATGGATAGGTTACTGGCCTCATTATCGAGGCAATAATCCCTGTTTATTTGCGGTAATCACGACAGGTTTACCAGACTAAAATAATAAGTCGTTAATTTTTATACCGGTTAAAGTTAACGCCAGTGGGCTTTAGCCAATGATCTGCTTTGAGCTTGATATGAGTAACTGCCATATTTACTGATAAACTCAATAGATTGAAAAAAGCACAAATAAGATACATGTTAATATCTGCATAAATAAGTTGATTCACATCTCAGATTACAGTAAATTCCGCCAGCTTCGTTAACTCGATGATATTGAAGTAGCAAACATTTATTTACTTAGATCCTACTTAGCCAGCGCTTTTA
Source organism: Shewanella sp. 30m-14 (assembly GCF_052977125.1). Taxonomy (NCBI): domain Bacteria; kingdom Pseudomonadati; phylum Pseudomonadota; class Gammaproteobacteria; order Alteromonadales; family Shewanellaceae; genus Shewanella; species Shewanella sp. 30m-14. Next base: position 3,688 of record NZ_JBRILW010000018.1, read on the forward strand.
TAGCATTAGTGCCTACAAGAACAACCTTGTATAACGCAGCTGAAAAATAGTAATTAGCTGTTTGCTCACCATCCCAACCAGCTAATCACAGGCTAATGGCTATCATCTTTTATTTAATATTTTCTTATAGTTAGTAAATCATAGCCATGCCAAGTAAATTCAAATATAACAGTCAATATGCCGTTAAATCCCTTGCTGCGGGGCTCATTTTGATCGCATTGCTGGCAACGTCTCTTGGTTTAAGCCATTACCAACTCACTCGCCAGCTTACCGCAGTGGCCGTACAACTGGATAATGAGTATCAAACACGCTTGCTCGCTGCAAAAACGCAGATGAAAGAAGTGCAAGCGATGCTCAATAAAGAGCAAGAAACACACTGCTCTGAAGCAACCATAAATTCGCTGAAACAGAAGCTGTTCGAACAAAGTGATCAACCTGTTCCCTGGGTTAAGTTTAACGATGAAAAACTTATTTGCTCGGCGATTGGCCGCTGGCCAGTTCCTAAAGGAAGTCGGTTATTAAGCCGCGATATAGACGGCCAAGCGCTGTTTGATGGCGAAGATCACCGTACCTTTAATAGACAAAAAACCATTTATGCCAGCGCGGCAAGCAGCACTGCTCATATATTTGTGCCAGTACAATCGGCTGATGCTATCAATACTATTTTAACTAACTGCAAGATATGCGGTGGCATCGATATCAAGGTTAATGGCCATGATTGGGTAAGCCGTAATACCGATTGCAACCCGTTTGCCAGTATCGAATATCAAGCCAAAGACTCTGAGTTTAAGTACACCTTAATCGCCAATGAAACCGCTAGAAATCACTTATGGTTGATCATATTCCTGTTATTACTCATTCCAACCTCGCTGTTAGCGGGGATCCTCTACCTCTTTCGCGAACGCATATTTAAATTATATTGGCACCGTCGCTTTGTGTCTGCGTCGAATCAAGGCGATTTTTACCTTGCCTATCAGCCGATTATTGATACTAACAATGGACGTGTTTTTGGTGTGGAAACCCTATTAAGGTGGCGCACAAAAGGCACTAAACATCGAGAGACCAGCAGTTATATATCTATGTTAGAGCAAGACTCGATAATGCCAAAACTGACGCAATGGATGATAAAAACGGCTCTCAGTGAATTAAAATCGTTACTGAAAAGTAATCAGATCGCTAGATGCAGTATCAATATTAGCGCCAAGCAAACAGAGCAAGGCCGGGTAATCTCTTACCTGCAACAGTTAGCCAATAATGGTTACCCGGTTGATCAGTTATGCTTTGAGTTAACAGAGCGTCAGCCTATCGAATCCTGGCAGGCGATGCGTGAATTTATCGCTGGCTGCAAACAGTTAGGCTGTCGGATTAAGTTAGATGACGTGGGCATAGGCTACGGCGGCGGTATACTTCTTCAACAATTGGAGTTCGATTGCCTAAAGATTAATAAGGCCTTCACCAAGATACTCTCGAGTGAAAATAATCAACCGTTTTTGATCCGCTCCTATGTCGCCATCGCCAAAGAGATGAATATTGCTCTTATCGCTGAAGGAGTTGAAACCCAGGATCAAGCCGAGCAACTTAAGAAGCTCGGGATTCATTTGCATCAAGGCTGGCTCTACTCAAAAGCCTTACCTGCAACGGAACTCAGATCTTACCTTCTCAATCATTAATATAAAAATCTAAGCCCTGGCATTGCCGGGGCTTAACCTTTACTGGTGACGACTTTTCATAAACAAGCATCACTCATGCTGACAATTAATCACAAACGTCCCCTAAATACTAATAGACTGCACCGTTAATCGTCGAAATTTAACATCTAGATTGAGACCAAACCTGACAACGAGTACTATAAGTCTCCAATTTTTTTCTTGAGGTTGTTAATGGGCGCGATAGTGTCACGCATTAGAGGAAGCTTTGCCTTCTTGTGTTATTTTATTAACACGTTATTTTGGGTCACCCCAATTCTTATTATGAGCATTTTTAAGCTCATTCCTTTAAATGTGACTCGCAAGGGCTGCACCTATTTCCTCGATTTTTGTGCCAGCGCCTGGATCAGCGTCAATGGCTTTATCGAAAACCGACTGCATCCGATCAAACTCACGATTGAAGGTGATAGCGAGCTGTCTACCAAAGAGTGGTATATGGTTATCGCTAACCACCAGTCTTGGGTAGATATCCTCATCTTGCAGCGAATTTTTAACCGTAAAATCCCCTTTTTGAAGTTTTTCTTAAAACAAGAATTGATCTTTGTACCTGTACTGGGGCTCGCCTGGTGGGCGCTGGACTTTCCATTTATGCGTCGTTATAGCAACGCACAATTAAAGAAAAACCCTAAATTACGTGGCAAAGATATCGAGATCACGCGTAAGGCCTGCGCCAAGTTCAAAAGCAAACCTGTCAGCGTAATGAACTTTGTTGAGGGTACCCGTTTCCATCCTAGTAAGCACAACAAACAGAACTCACCTTTTGCTCACCTGCTTAAGCCTAAAGCTGGCGGAATGGCTTTTGCCCTTTCAGCAATGGGCGAGCATATTGATAAATTAGTCGACGTTTCTATCTATTACCCCGGCAAGGTGCCAACCTACTGGGAGTACATTAGTGGCCAAGTCAAAGAAGTTAGAGTTCATATCACGGTTAATAATATTAGCGATGAACTGCGCGGTGATTATATCAAGGACCGTCAATTTAAAATTCAATTCCAGCAAGAGTTAAACCTTATCTGGCAGCAGAAAGATCAGGTTCTAGCCCAATTAGCACAAGCAGAAAACACCCGAGAAGAGGCATAAGAGCAAGATGTTAAACTTTTTACCTGCACCCATCTTATATTTTATAAGTACCCTGTTATTGATCATTAATACAGCTTTGTGGGCATCACTTATCAGCATAGGTGGCATCATTAAGCTGCTACTGCCTTTTACCGCTGCTCGTAACGGTTTAACCCATATCATGAATCGCTTCATGTGGGCCTGGGCTACCTGTAATGGAGGGATTTTATATCTACTCGCCGACATTGAATGGGATGTAGAAGGGCTAGAGAATCTCGACAAAAAGAGTTGGTATCTGCTGATCAGTAACCACCTCAGTGGTTTTGATATTGCTGCGCAAACTTATGTGTTACGTAACCATATTCCCATGCTCAAGTTTTTCCTTAAAAAAGAGCTTATGTATGTGCCGTGCTTAGGCTTGGGTTGCTGGGCACTGGATATGCCCTTTATGAGCCGTACTAGCCCGGCTAAGTTAAAGAAAAATCCTAAGCTCAAGGGTAAGGATTTAGCCTCTACTCGCAAAGCCTGTGAAAAGTTTAAAACCATGCCCACGTCTATCATCAACTATGTTGAAGGCAGCCGTTTTACAGAAGAGAAGCATACACGCCAAGATTCGCCTTACCGCTATCTATTACGCCCCAAAGCAGGCGGGATTGCTTTTGCCCTTTCGGCAATGGGCGAGCAGTTCACCAATGTCCTCGACGTGACGGTTCTTTACCCCGAAGTATTTAAAAAAGATGCCTTATATGAAGTAATGCATGGCCGCATGAAGAAAATTGTCGTGCGCGTAAAAGTACTACCTGTGCCTGAAGTGGATAATAAGCGTTATTTTTCTGAAGCTTCTTACCGCGTCGACTTTCAACGCTGGCTCAATGAACTTTGGGAAAGGAAAGATGAAGAGATCCACCAATTGATGCTTAAGCATAATAGCTCTAGCGAACATATTGTTGTTAAGCCTAAACAATAACTATCATTTTCTGCCCATCAATAATCAGGCCGCATTTTAAATGCGGCCTTTTCTTTATTTTGAAATCAATTGCAAGTCACAAAAACGTCAATAATACCAATGCAATATACTCATAAACCAATAAAAACGATATCGCTATAATTGAGCGTAAAAACAGTATGTTCCTCTACCCAGATAGATATACTCCCTTCCTATCCAAACCAATTAACAACATTGCCCTATAAAGCCCTAATGAAAAATAGTCACGGTCAAATTATTGACTGGATTTATAGCCAATAACTGGATAAGTTAACCTCGACTTTAAACATTGATGCAACAAGGGAAACCAAATGTATCACAAGAATCATTTAGCCAGTGTGTTGTTCATTTTCTTATCCGTTTTGGTAAATACCGCCTGCGCCACTCAAGGCGTAGATCAAAGTCGCCAACAAATTATTGAGCTCAGTGGTAGTGATATGGCCCGCTACTGGGTAACAAGAGACAAGCTTATTGATTGGCAGCAACTACTCCCAACAGACACTCATATCAACACTGGCAAGCATAAAGCAGTTTATGAGGTATCGTTTGTAGTCAATACTCACGGACAGATGAGTCAAGTCACCATGAAAAATACTGCCAATGGCACTAGGGTTCCTGCTGAGTTATTGGTCGGTGTAGACGACTATCAATTTTTTGCCACGGCATACAACATCACTCGCCAGGCTGTAAAAGTAAATGCCACGGTAGAGCTGTAAATTAACTGCTGTCGCCAAATAATATGGTGGCTATTGTAGTCTTATGCTAATCAGTGCAATACCAATTTGTACAAGCCCAATCTGTATAAGACTGATTTGTATAAGACTGATTTGTATAAGACTAATGAGTATTGCTTTAAAAATAACAAAAAAGGCTCCTATTTAGGAGCCTTTTTAGATCTAGTTAATCTAGTTAACTTTGCACACGCTTTACGTGCTGCACCCAGCCTTCAGGCCCTTGAATATGGCCTTTTTGGATCTCGGTTAACACCTTATAAATTCGCTTAGTGTGCTCACCTACTTCGCCATCACCAACCGTGACGATGCGGTTATCCTCAAAGATATAAGAGCCTACTGGAGAGACCACGGCTGCAGTACCAAAGCCACCTGCTTCAATAATCTCACCTGACTCGATGTCACTAATAAACTTATCCAGCATCACCGTCTCTTGGCGTACGTCGCAGCCCAGTAACTCGCCCAAATCGAGAATTGACTGTGAGGTAATCGACTTTAAGATAGTGTCGGTAAATTTAGGGATAATAATGCTGCCATCTTTCAGCACGTGGAAGTGGTTCATCGCGCCCACTTCTTCAATCTGCTTATTGTTAGCATCCAGATACAGCACCTGCGCTGCACCATACTCTGCAGCAGCTTTACCCGCCTTAAGTGATGCCGCGTAGTTACCTGCCGCCTTTGATGCGCCAGTACCACCAGAAACAGCACGGTGAAAACGCTCGCTAATCAGCAAACGAATCGCCTTATCAAAGCCGTCGCTATAGTAAGGGCCGCTTGGACTTAGCATGACGCAGAAGGTGTATTGTTCACTCGGGCTAACCGATAAACGATCTTCAGTGGCGAAGATAAACGGACGGATATACAGACAAGCGCCCTCTTGCATTGGAAACCACAAACGATCGACATCGATCAACGCGTTGATCGCATCAATCTGCATCTGCTCAGGCAATGCGGGAATACAAAGAATATCGGCCGAACGATTAAGTCGCTCGGCATTTTTATCAATTCGGAAAGTGTAGATTTCGCCGTCTTCATGTTGAAAGGCTTTTGCGCCCTCAAATACCGACTGACCATAGTGCAGCGCAATGGCGCCCGGTGCGACTTGAAAGGGGCCATAAGGAACGACTCTAGGATCTCGCCACTCACCATCGCGATAATCCATTAAAAACATGTGGTCAGTTCTTAGGTTACCGAAGCCAACGTTGCTTGTAGGCTTAAATTGCTCGGTACGGCGCTCTAACGCAGGTTTTAAGTTATAAGTTATTTGCATTGTATACCACCTTGATTACTGATTGAGCAGCCTATCAGTGGTCATAAAAAAGTCAAGTAAAACGGGGGCTAGCATCAGGATCTTCAGGCACGAAATCAGACCCTAACGGGAGGCTGATTTATGTATTGCCACCAGCAGAGCTTAACTGCATTTTAGCGCTAAAAAAACCAAGCTTTTATCCATTGGATAAATGCAAAAGCCCTCTTTTTTGAGGACTCTTTATGATGCTTTAAAAAACTTAAGCTGCGCATTCTTTTTTGCGTAAGCAGGGTGCTTCGCTATTAACCGAGGAGCTAGTCAAGGCACTGCAAGCGCTACAGCTCATATGGTCGCGATAATGTTTATCAAAAAAGCTCGAACTTCTATTCTCTAATGACTCAAAAAGCTCAGGGGTAAGTGGCTTAACCCACTTATATTGCGCCATCAATCTTGCCAAGTGGCGGTAACAGGTCTCGCGACGATTTGATAAGTATTCAGGCGCAATCAATTGGCTTTCGAACTGGGTTAATGAGCCTGTAAGGTAAAAGGTTATCCCTTGAACGAGCTCTTTCACCTGCAAGGGGGTGGCATCAAGCTCACCTCTTGCTACGGCTTCATTGAGAGAGTCGGTAAACCAGCCCCAAAATGCATTAATACGTTTTTTAAAGCGATCGACTTTTTCGTCACTCGCTAACTGCCACACCATGGTATTGACTGAAACTGAACGCAGAGTAAAAAAACTCTTGCTGCGTTTGATGGTTTCAAATGTAAACAAAATCGGTAACAGCACTTTTTCTTGAGCCGTTAAATCCGGATATTTGTTAATAAATATCGGTAGGTGATTAGAGGTCGCACTGCGTAAAAAAAGGCAAACCAAAACATCCTCTTTTCGCTCAAAAAACTTGTACAGTGTCCCTGTCGAACAGCCCACTTCCTTCGCGAGTTGCGAGAACTTAAACGACACAATACCTTGCGATTCTATGAGCTGTTCAGCCGCGTCAAGTATTTGATTGCAACGCATCATAGGCAGCGCTTCAGTGGGACATTTCATCTATAAAAAACCTGTATCTCGAATTAAGGCGATTATGCGCTTGTAACAATTACAGATTATAGATATCTCTTCCCTAATCGGGATTCAGTTCACGCTAATACTCCTTTATTGGTAGGCTTTGTGAGTCACGTCATACAAACATTAGTGCAATAACTTGTAACCCTATATGGAATTGAGTTCACATTTTTATAGCGTTATAACCGCATCCTATTTTAAGAGAAAAGATCTTCGAGATCTGCCTCACGAATAAATTTGTCACTGAAAAAATGGCGTGACTTAGTTCACCTTTAACAAGCGAACTTGCGTTTATCTTTAGCTCATTCCCATTGAGAGAATTACAAAATGCAAGGTAGAAGAAACTTTTTAAAGCTAAGTGCTGGCGCAGCAGTTGGCAGTTTAGCGGCAACATTACCCGGTACCGTACAAGCTAAGACTTGTGGTGAGATTAACTGGGATGAAAGCGTTGATGTCATTGTTGTCGGTTCTGGCTTTGCCGGTCTTTCTGCAGCCCTAAATGCTAAGCGTCAAGGCTTAGGTTCGGTACTTGTTTTAGAAAAGATGCAAGTGATTGGCGGTAACTCTGCTATCAACGGTGGTTGGTTGGCTATTCCTAAGAACCCTATCCAGTTAGCGCAAGGCGTCAATGACGACTCTCCTGAAGAACTAGTAAAAGATCAGATTATCTCTGGCCGCGGCATGCAAAACGAGCCTGCACTGCGTCTTATCGCTAACCGTTCTTTAGATGCCTATGATCTTTGTATCGACACAGGCGTTAAGTTCCGCGATGGCTTTAATATCCAGGTGGGCGGCCACAATAAAGCTCGCGCTATTCGTACTCAACACGGTACTGGCGGTGACATCACCACCAAGCTATATGAAGCCGGTGTAAAAGAAGGCGTTGATTACCGTCTACAGCACTATATCGAAGACTTCATCATGGAAGGCCAGAAGATTATTGGCGTAAAAGTGCGTAAGAACTACCGCTTCCCCGATCTAAAAACCGGTAGCACCATTTTTGTTAAAGCTAACAAGGCCGTAGTGCTCGCTAACGGCGGCTTCGCGCGCAACATGGCGCTACGTGAAGCGGTTGATCCATCTCTAGACCCAACACTAGATTGCACTAATGCAATGGGCGCAACAGGCGAAGTCACCCTGACGGCGATGGCTTACGGCGCACTACCTGTACACATGAACCTTATCCAAACGGGCCACTGGGGTTCTCCAGATGAAGGCGGATTTGGTTGGTCAAACGCCTTACTATCTATCGGCTGGCACCAAGGTGTGGCGATTAGCGTGCTCAACGGCAAGCGCTTTATGGATGAACGTGCAGACCGTAAGACCTGCTCTGAAGCCATCATGAAAAACCGCAACGCTGATGGTAGCCCAGCGTACCCAGTAGTGTTCTTCAACTACAACAACTACGCCAAAGATGACCGTGTTGTACGTGCCATCCGCGACAAGATGGCGTGGAAGGTCGACTCATTAGATGAGATCGCCGCTAAGTTCGATATTCCAGCCGCAGAGCTTAAGCGCAGCATTGTTGAATACAACAAGCACGTGAGTGAGCGTAAAGACCCGCTATTCAATCGCAAGATGGATACGGCAGAAGAGCTAACAGGCCCATTTGTTGTGTCACGTATTTGGCCAAAAGTGCACTACTGCATGGGTGGTCTAAAAACCGATTTAGGCGCTCGCGTCATTGATGGCCGCTCTATGGAGCCGATCAAGAACCTATACGCAATAGGTGAAGTAACAGGTGGTATCCACGGTGAAGCCCGTTTGAGTTCTACATCCTGCCTAGAGTGTCTAGTCATGGGTATCGTAGTGTCTGAAACCATCAAAGCTGATCTTTAAGGAGCCATCAAATGAACAAGTTATTACTAAGCGCACTACTTGGCCTTGCTCTATCTAGCAACGTGATGGCTGGCGAGCTAGTCAAGATGAAAGGCAAGACTGAAGGACGCGTAAACCACGAATTTATCTATCAAGATGGTTGCCAAACTTGCCACCAAGGTTCAGGTAAGAAAAACGCAACTGACGCAGCCTGCGTTGAGTGTCATGGCGACATTAACAGCATCCCTGTCGATGAAAGCAAGCTAGCCATTCCTGAAGCGCATCCTCACAAGTCACTGCACTATAACCAAGGTGCAAGCTGCCTTGCATGTCATGCCGAGCACGAGAAAAAAGCACCAGTTTGTACAGAGTGCCACCGTACTTGGTTTGAAGAGATGTAATTCGATTAATTGATTTACAAAATCTAAAAATAGCAATAGGGAATGATGATGAAAAAAACCACTAAGTTTATGTTGTCGATGGTGGCTACAGCAATCGCACTTTCAGGTGCTTCAGCTTATGCTGCTGAGCAAACTGAAGACGGTATCAAGCTAGGCGGTGCTGTGCGTGTTAACTACGCCTACCGTGACTATGACGAAGCTAACAAAGATAAAGGCGGTGACTTTTACTTTGATATGGCAGCGATCAAGTTTGATGGTAAGCATGGTGACTGGGGTTTATCGGCTGAATACCGTTTTACCTCTGGCACTAACTACATCAAGTACGGTTACGCTTACTACGACGTAGACCCAGACTGGCAACTACAACTGGGGATCAACAAGGTGCCATTTGGTAACCCGGACTTCATCTCAAACAGCTACTGGTTTGGCATTCCTTATTACTTAGGTTTTGAAGACGACCATGACACAGGTATCAAGGCGGTTTACGAAAAGAATGGCTGGCACACCGATTTAGCTTTCTATAAGAGTGCTGAATATGGTCCGTCTGAAAACAAACGTTATTCGACTGATATCTACAGCGGCACAATTGCAGCCAGCGGTATCACTTACTATAACGAAGAGACTAACCAGTTCAACGTGCGCCAGACGTACACCGCTGAGCACGAAGGCGGCCAAACCACTTTTGGTGGCTCTGCACAGTACGGTCAGATCTATAACAGCAATACCGGTAACAACGGTGATCGTTACGCTGTCGCGCTGCACTTAGACAGCAGCTATAAAGGCTGGAACTTGCAACTGCAAGCGATGCAATACGAATACGATGCCGCTGACGCTGTTGATGCTAACAAGATCGCGGTGTCTGTTGTGAGCTGGCAGTATGAGATCGCCTCTAAAGGCCAGTCTTATAGCGCTAACATCGCTAAGACATTTGCGACCGATTGGGGCAGCGTTAAGTGCTACAACGATTTTGGTTTAATGACACCCGATGTTGATGACGATAGCTACGACAACAGCATGCAAAACGTGACTGGTTGTGCGATTTCAGCTGGCCCAACTTACACCATGGTCGATTTTGTTATGGGTAAGAACATGACCTTCTCTACCGCGAACAACGATCACGTGGGTCTTCCTGAAATGGGCGATAGCTGGGACAAGCGCGTGAATATTAACTTCGGTTACTACTTCTAATCGCAGCTAATCGTTCAGCAATGGTGTTAGTACTGACTAACAATCCGAGCACAGGAACACGCAGAGATTATTAGCATAGCTAACCGTATTAATTAGCGTTACCGACAAAAGCGAAGCTGCTCTCACTTCGCTTTTGTCACCCCATTTACCTATTAGATTCACCCAACTATTGGACCGGTACAGTATCCCTGCTTACTGTCGCCGCGATGGATCACGCCCTTTTTATATAAAAAATACTAGGGCTTTTTTACCCCTTCCCTACAAGAAATAACTATGAAATCGATGACAAAACTTTCAATCTGTATCTGTTTTATTGGCGGCTTCTCCTCGTCATTGATGGCCAGTGAGTACCACTTCGGTGGATTCCTAAAGGCCAACGCACGTTATGTGGATGGCAACATTGCCTTTCAAGACAGTTGGACTGGCGGTGGTCGTGTCACCGACTCAGCCAAAAGAACTCAATTTAGCGCCGCTGAAAGCCGCTTCAATGTTGGGATAACACACGGCGAAGTTTATGGTTTTGCTGAGATTGATTTCTCAGGTTCGGCTCAAGGTAATGCGGCTTTTTCTAATTCCTATAGCCCGCGCTTACGCCACGCCTATATCAACTATCAAGACTTCACAGCTGGCCAAACCTGGTCAACCATGGTCAATACCAGCGCCTTTGCCGAAACGGCAGATTTAGGTGGGCCCTTAGTGGGCCAGGCGATGGTGCGCCAAACTTTAGTGCGCTATAGCAAGGGGAACTGGCAATTTGCACTAGAAAACCCATACACCTATGGCACTAAAGCTGGCGGCACTCAAGCCAGTAGTACTCACACAAATAGTACTCAAGCGGATAAAGAATGGGTCGATACCAGCAATGATTATATTCCCGATGCGGTGATCCGTTTCAATCAAAAAGGCGCCTGGGGCAATGTCTCTGTAGCAAGCTTAGTGCGTTATTTAGACCCACAAGACACGGCCCAACTTGGCGCTGGCGTGTCACTGGCCGCCAAGCTCAAAACCTTTGGTAAAGACGATATTCGCCTGCAACTTCACTACGGCAACCTAGGCCGCTATGTCGGCACTGATGCGGCTAGAGATATGATTAACGGCGAGATAGAAACCACCACCTCGGCCATGTTTGCTTATCGCCACTTCTGGACTGAGCGCACTCGTTCAAGCCTTTTCTACGGCCACACTATCACCGAAGAGGAGCAGACTAACCGTTTCCATGCAGGGGTGAATTTATTCACAAATCTTACCCCTGTGCTAGAGCTAGGTTTTGAATTGGGCCGTTATCAGATTGATGATGGTATCAGCCCTTATGAAGATATCGCTGCCGCAAAAGGCGCGTCTAATTACGCCCAATTGAGTTTGCAATTTCATATCTAAAACGCAGTAAAGGAAAGATTATTCGCGACCGAGCTCACGAATAAGTTTGCTGCTTAAAATGCTGCGTGATCCATTTCAACTTTACGCAGCAATTATCACTTTATTGTTAGTTCAAGCCCGTTAAAACGAGCACAATATCGCAGCTTTAGCTGCATCAGCTAAAAAACAGGATAAGAATGATGAAACTAAAAATGATGTTCGGTATTGCCGCGCTAACTTCTACAGCCGCATTTGCCCAAGGCCCACAGTGTGATCACGCCCAACTGCCATACCAGCAGATGACGCCAGTCCCATACGACAGCACCCCCTACTCGCCACAGGACACCATGCCAGAGCAGTGTAGCAACCCAGAAGTTGAAGCGTATATCGCAGCATGGGAAGCAGGTGAAATTGACTTTAGAACCATTAAGTCAAATAGCAGCATCGCTGCCGATCAGCAATTTTGTAAGTCATTAGATGACGATGGCAACGTATTAGAAATTCAAGACTGCGATAAGTCAAAGTCACCAGTAGGTTATATCTGGAAAGAACTGTCAGATAGCCCTGTGGTCATTGGTATCACCGACGGTGGTAAATCAGACCACGCGCCGCACTTCCATGGTCAGCCTGAGTGTTATTACGTGGTAAACGGTGAAGGTCAAACTCTGGCCGATAACCAGTTCAGGAAGCTAGGCACAGGCCAGTACTTCTACATTCCTGGTGCGACTATCCACAACACTCCTATCATGTCTGAAAAAGGCCTAGGTGTAATGTACTGGTACCCAAACAACGCTCACTTTAACGGCTTTAAGTACTACTGGCGTAAAGACGTTAAAAACCTACGTGTAGCTGAAGAAGCCTTCGACCGCGTAGATGAGATCCGTAAGCGTGACCTAAACTTAGGCCCATACGGTACTAACGAAGCTATCTTCAAAAAGTAAGAAGTGTTAGCAGTTAGAAATGAGTGGCAAGTTAGGCTCAAACCTAATTAATAAACAAAAACTAAGAACCCAGCATAAGCTGGGTTCTTTTCTTTAAAAGCTATAAACCACCAAGCGCTCACTTCGCTTACTACGCCGAGGACACGGAGAAAAGAAAAGCCCGGGTGGCTTTTCTTCGTGCTCTTCGCGTCCTTTGTGTGATGTGGTCCACTCTTATCTTTCGAAGTCAGCGATTTTTATCAGTTTTACTTCCTTAAGTGAGCGGCATTACTCAAATGAGCCCTTTTGCTTTTCCACTCCACTGTATTAAAACGCTTCATTGACGTTAAAATAAAAGCCTGTATCACCATCACCCCAGGCCATGTCTAATCTTAAATTGACTCTAGGTTTAACCTCGAAGCGATAGCCTATACCACCATTGGGTAGGATTTTATTGCCATCAAACTCGCTGATGTCATCAGCAATCACACCTGCACCGCCCCAAAACACCATGCCATGACGCCCTGGCAGATTAAGCCGATACTCCACTTGCGTCATCAGCAGCTGTTTATCGCGGTAACGCCCCGATGTATAACCGCGAAGCAGATCGCCGCCTCCCGCTTTGGATAGTTGATCCCATGGCACATCTCCACTGGTAAAGCGACCACGCACTTGCCAGGCCAAGATATCTTCATCACGACCGGTCTGCATGTATTCGCTATACAAGGCGTTGTAGACATCAAAATCTGTTTTACTGCCTAAATACTGACGATAGAAGGTGGCATCAATTTCTAAGATACGCCCCGACTGCGGGTTTAATACATTGTCTCGACTGTCATGATTAAGTAGCAGGTTCACACCGACGCTGCGGGAGCTTTCATCAAGAATGTCTGTATCGACATTCGAGTCTAATACATTAATTTTACTGGCATCGGCGTAGTTAAAATCAAAGCCAACACCGACAAAGCTCGTGGGGCTCATTCGCTGCAAGAACATAGGGTTAATCGAGATAATCCGCTGGTTAAACTCGACGCGATTAATCTCTTGATGATTAGTGTCATAACCCACACCGTAAAAAACATCTGGCGCATCGAAGACTTCGGCATTGAGGTAAAAACGCTGCTGGTCTTGATTGATAAAGGTCTTGTTAGCAACCGCCACACCTAATGCACCATTAGTTGAGGCGAGACCATTGATCACCAATGAAGACAGCTGACTGACTTCGTCATCGGGATCATATTGATATAAGCCGACCGCCGAGATCCCAACACCTAAATCCATCTCAGGGTTATAAAATGGTCCCGGCAAGTAGCTAAAGTCGATCAGTTTGTCTGGATCAAATTCACCATCTGCGCCCAGCGTTTGCAAGAAGTCTTCTAACCAACCTTGCGACGCTTTTTCATCAGCTTCGCCCTCTTTGATAACCGTCGTTTCATTCCCTGCAACTTCATCCGCTACGACTTCATCCACAGCTGTGTCATTAGCTGTAACAGTGACATCGTTAACAGCAACGTCAGCCCACGCTGGCGTGCTGATACAAACCAAAAAGGCCGCCAGAGCAGAGGTTCTGCTCATCAGTAAGGTTTTATTCAAGCGACTCAATCGCCCCTTGCTCAAGCCATTGCGCTTCATTTGGGCTCCATAGGTACAGCAGCCTCGTTCGCATCATCTAGCTGCAGATGTTGGCGTAGTTCTATTTCATCTTGCACTTGGTTATATTGGCTAATTTGGTAGAAATCAGCTTGAGTAAAACCGTCTTGCCACAGCTTTGCAGGAATATGCTCAAAACTGTGCTTAAATTTGTCAGCAACAATCAGCTTTTGCTGCGCAACCTTATCAATATCAATACCGTGAACGGTGCGGCTTAATGATAAGTTGTGTGCTTGATGCTCGGACGCAAACAACTCCTCGACTTCACTCCATTTAGCATGGGGCTCAGCCAACGATTTAGGCACTAAGAAAGGCGACTGCTGATCGCCTAATTTATAATGACGTTTTAGCAGCATAAACTTACTCGGTAATGGCTGCTGTGAGTCCCACCAGTGGCCATCAATCACATCAAATAGCGCATTGGTTTGCTTAATAGAAACCGGCTCAAGCCAATTAAGCGTAGCCGCTAACCATTGAGTCATATGCTGGTTATACAGCTCTTTATTCATCGCTAGATTATTATTAATCAGCGCTAAAGCAATTTTAGCTCCAAGCATATTGGAGTAGAGATCTTCTGGTGAGTAGGCCGATACCGTTTCGGACCAAGGCGCCCAACTACGATAACCATGCCACTGAGCGACCTCATGGGCTTCAGCCATAAAGTAAGCCAGTCTCACCGCTATTGCCCCTGCGGTTTCCCAACGCTGACGCGGACTCAACTGAGCAATATCAAACTCGCTTAGCTCAATCGTTCTAGGACCAATCTCATCAGGTAGCGTAATGCTTTGCTGCTGCCCAAGTTTTGGATAGATGCGGTAAAACAGCGCGATAGCATTGTCAGCCGTGTCGCGTACATGGGCCAAATCAATAAAGCCGCCTTGCAGCGTATACATCTGGCCATTGTTTTCAGTACCACGGCTACCATCGGGCGCATCTTTTTGATAGCTAAAAGTACCCGCCTCATAGGCGTGTGGGCCCACTTTATCGACGGCTAAGGTATTGGCGTAGCGAAAAAAAGGCACAGGTATAGGGCCTACAGTCACCTTTTGTGCATTACCAAAGGCGCAGCAAGGACGCACCGCCTCGGGGATGCGCACTAAAGGCAGCTCTTGCAGCTCGATTGCATGCAGTAGGTTTAAGTCTGGCTCACTGTCTAATGCCGCTTCGATTGCAATATCACTGGGCAGCGCGCGTACTTGCCAGTCGCTGCTGCTACATGCGCCAAGGACAAAAATAGCGATAGTACTCGCGGCCCCACGGATGAATAAACGGCTCATCATTGTACAAATGCCTTAATGGTTTGACTGACAATCTCAGGATAGTCATTACTGATCCCATGGGCGCCCTGTGGGATCACCACTATCGGAGCGCTTAAGTAGTCAGCCAATTGAATACCTGAACTGAGCGGGAAAACAATGTCATGCTCGCCCCAAATCAACACACTAGGAGGTAGCGAGTCGACGGCTATATTGGCAGCAATTCGATCTCTATCTGCGGGCAGCCCCTCGATAAGCGCGCGCTTCTCATCTAGATGACGTGCAAAGTACTTGTCATAAATACTCGAATCGATAAATCCGGGGTACCTGGGAAAATCGACGAAGGTAGCATCGAGCAAGCGCCGCATCTGCTTGGGCGTTTCAGGCACAAAGATCTCGCTTGGATCTGCCACGTCAAAACGCTGATTCATCTGCGATAGATCGCTGTCAGAAAACAGCACCCCAGGACTTGCCAGCAATATGGCTTTATCCACCTTAGGTTCGTTGATCATCAAATCGAACGTCACAAAGCCACCGTAGGAGATCCCAACAACATTGACCTTATCGAGATCTAGCATCGCTATTAGCTGCATAACAGCCTTGGTCTGAGTCGCAAGGCTAGGTGCCCCTTGACTCACTGACTCACCAAACCAAGCAAGATCAGGAGCAATGACTCGATAATCATTACTGAGATCGAGCATTACCTGTTGCCAACTGGTTACCGCAGAACCGCCAAAACCATGAATTAATAATATGATTTTCCCCTCACCGGCCTGCCAATAATTGAGCTCACCGCCCTCTTTGAGCATCATTTTATTTTGCTCAAAGCCTGCCGTTTGCAACGCGGCTTTCTCACGAGAATCGATAATATCAACAGCCGAGCAGCCACCAAGCATTAACGTCAATATCAACATAAAAATAGCGCGCATACTCTTACTCCAACATTTTGTACTACTCAAAGAACGATTAGCTCTTAACAATGAACTGCTTACGCTCACTTAAAAACGGTAGCCTAAGCTCATCATGAAGCTACTACGGGTACCAATACCAAATTCCATCAATAAATCAACGTTCTTAGTCAAGCCAACCTGACCACCAATCAAGCCGTTCCACTTATCTTCAAGATGCTGGTTAACCTCAAATTTGGCATCACCAAGCGGAAAGCCGATATCACGTAAGTAACCGCTAAATGTTTGCTCTACGTTTTGATACATGGCACCAACCCAGATTTGGATGTCATGGTTGTTGTAGCTGGTGCGATAACCCGCGCGAGGAGACACCACAATACTGCTGATTTCACCGTCAAGGATATTCAAGTTGGTGTTGGTGTAATTAACGTCAAGTAGTGCAAACCAGTTGTCGATACCACCGACAATGGTGCCACCTACTCCATAGGTCGTTCCCTTAAAATCCAGTATAAAATCAAATGGTTCACTGCTTACATTACAAGGTCTAATTTTGCAGTAACTCGGCGGCAATACTGAAGACAAGTCAGCCTCTAGCTGGACATTTGCCACGCTGCTACCTTTAGTGTGGCCAATCACACCGTAAAGGTTTAAGAATGGCAGCACCCACACATCGCCCCTCAAGGTCAGGGTTTCTGAATCTTGCACCGCTTCACTGCCCTTAATACTGAGCATCTCATCTAAACCGCCTAGCCCGGTAAAACCGACAGAATCGACGACTAGCGGTTGATCCATCGTCATGTAATTGACTGAGAAGCCGTAAGGCTTAGGCA
This sequence comes from Shewanella sp. 30m-14, assembly GCF_052977125.1. NCBI lineage: Bacteria > Pseudomonadati > Pseudomonadota > Gammaproteobacteria > Alteromonadales > Shewanellaceae > Shewanella > Shewanella sp. 30m-14. The sequence goes on from NZ_JBRILW010000018.1 coordinate 20,811, forward strand.
ACTCATGACCTAAATCCATCGCCTCCTGCGCCCAGATTGGGAATGTTCTGTCGTAGCGCGCCTCTAGCGGCTCTCGTTCAATTGACTGTGATAGAACTGGAGAAACAAAAAACAGCACTGAAAGTGCTGTCAAAATAGTAGTAATTTTAAGCATGTATAGATTGAACCTTAAAATAAAATAGTCGATGTTAAGTATCTAAACAGAGGTTATCGCTGAACTCATTGGCAGGAGATAAATAACGTAGGTTAATTATTACCCATCAAGCTGAATTCAATCTGAAACAGTCTCCATTAACATTAATATTTAGAGTAAATACTCAAAACAAAAAGAGATCATAACGTGTTAACCAACTAAAAACTAATCTGAATTTATTCTGTTAAATAGTGAGCAAAAATGATTGTTAATTGTCGACTAAATGGGAAAAACCTCCCCCTTGCTCAGGCGGTATGATGGTAAATGTATTTGGGCTGATTTGACGCTTTAATATGATATCAACCATGGTGGTTTGGTCAGCCTTTAGCAAGTTTTGTACTTGGCCAGGATCGGAATGAAATTCAACGCTGCGGTAATAACACACGCCATTATTGGGCCTTGGCTCGACCCTAATGCCTATCTTTCCACCATTCACTTTAGCCACTTTATCGGCGTCGACATATAGAGTCAGCACATGGTTATTATTATGGTTTTTCTGCTTATCAAGCATAAAACCACGTTTGAAGTTGCCCGGTAAAAAATCCGATCCTGATAGCAAGATGATATCGAAATCCTCTACAGGCAAGCCTGTATCATCAATCACTCGCACCACCAGCATGCAGGCACGTAATTTACGTTTAACTAAACGATTAGCGAGGCGCATCTCATCTGCGAGTTGTTGATATTGCAATTGATTAGTGACCATTAAGCACTGTTTTATGCGCTGAACCACTGGTTTTTTGCTTGCATTTCGGCGGCTTATAGAGCCCATAATGCCTTTGTTACTGCCGCTGTGGCTGGCATTTTTTATCACTTCAAAAGCAGTATTATGTCTAGGCTGAGTATGCTTGATTAACTGCAACGTGGCGACGCAGCGAGAGTCAAAACCATCACAGGTTTGCGCCGTTTGCTCTAACAGTAAATGGCTAAAATTAAGGTTGGCTGAGGCGACTCGTACCACTCCATCTGAGCCCAATTCTGAAGTATAACTGTTGAGGTAATCATAAAATTCAGCATCGATAGTGTCGCCTGTTAACACAAATGGCAACGGACCTTCGAGGCTAGAATTTTCAAGCCAGTGCAAATTCAATTGGTGTTGGCCATTACTGCCCAGCTCCAACCAATCTAAGATCTGCTGCCCCGGCTCTACACCAGAAAAAAAGCTTTTGATGCGCCCCAGTCGTGATTTACCCAGCTGAGCAAGCGCTGAGCCATGGTTGGCTGGGGCTAACATAATCAAATGAGTTAGAGGACAGTTGGCAAGCTTGTCACCGCTGTAAAACATCTTTAGCCACTGGCGTATAACAGGCGCTCCCGTAGAGTGGGTGATCACTGCAAACTGCTTATCGCTAAGTAACTCTGTTCGCGCAGCATTAAATGCTTTGGCGATATCAGTTAAACGAACTTCATCATCAAAGCTGATATAACGCCCAAGGTGAACATGGCGAATCGTGAGGTTAATATCATCCGCCATCAGCTTGGCTAATGCTTGGGGCAACTGCGCGTAAGTGTCTGTATTGGTAACACTCCATCCATGAACAAAGACCAGTTCCATTGTGACCTCGATAGGGTTTAACTTGCCATTAGATGACAAAAGACTTCGACTTATTTACATAGTACAAATTAGCTAATTAATTATTTTCAACAGCTTAACAGGCTGCGTTCAGTTTCTATATATCAAAACACTCAACAACAACCTTTGCTAATATCATTCAGTTATTATTCAGCTAGCCTCCCCTATGATGTGTCCAACAAAACGCAACACCTAAACAATTTGACCTAGTGTGGGAGCACAACATGAAAACTAAATCACTTATCTTAGCGTCTGTAATGGCAACTGCAATTTCGGCACCGACTATGGCTGCAGACTGGTTCATAGGTGGCGGTGTTGGCGCCCAGCAAAACTCTTACAAAGGTTCTAGCCAAGCAAACGTAGACCCTGGTTTTAACGCTGAACACTTTAAAGAAACCGAAAACAATGTCATTTATGAAGCAAGAGCGGGTGTTTACTTAAATGATGCTAACCGTATTTATGGTACTTACTCTTATAATTCAGATGACTTTAGCCGTCAGCAAAGCTTTTTAATGTCTTATGACTACTTAGTGGGCCTAGGTGACAGCAATAAACTGAACTGGTTTATTGGTGCAACAGCCGGTGTTAACCACATCAGCCCTGAAACAAATGCAGTTAGCTCAGATAACCGCTTCGTCTGGGGTGGTCAAACCGGTCTAATGTATAAGATTAATGACCAACTAAGCGCAGAAGTTGGCTACCGTTACCTGAAGCAAGATTACGATGCTAGCGTAACGTCACCAACACCTACGCCAATGAACATTGGCTCTACTGAATCCGCTTCTCTAAATGATAGCCAGCAACTATATATGGCTGTTGACTACCGCTTCTAATACCCAACAGTATAAGCAGCTCTGTTAACACAATAAGGCCGCCAACTCACTGAGTTGGCGGCCTTATGCTATGTGCTATAACCGATAAAACTTGCTGCGACTAAATAATCGCAACACGCTCACTTTGGTGTAACTTTTGATATGCCACCAGCATAGAGACTGCGGCAATAATAACGGCTAACCAGCTCCATGCTGTCGCAACTTCAAGATTAACTAACTGAAAGCCAACCAATGAGCTTATCCCTGCAATAATGGCAAAAGGCAATTGAGTCATCACATGGGCATGAGGCTCACAGCCCGAACTCAGCGCACTAATTACGCTGGTGTCTGAAATGGGTGAGCAATGATCGCCAAATACTGACCCCGCCATAACGGCGCTTAACGCTGGTAGTAAAAGAGTAGGCTCAACCGTTAATGCCACTTCAGCGCCAATCGGGATCATAATGGCAAACGTTCCCCAACTTGAACCTGTAGTAAACGCCATTATCGCGCACAATAGAAACGTACCAGCCACTAACATCTGCGCCGATAAGAACGTCTCAGCCCAAGTAGCCAGCAACTTTGCTACCCCTAAATCGGCTATCACAGCACCTATCATCCAGGTAAAAAGCAAGATGGAGATAGCGAAGCTAATAGCACGTACCCCGGATCCAAGATCTGCAATCAGTAACGAGAAACTGCGGCCACTCATTTTAATCATCAAGATGGCTAATAAAATTGCCAATAAACACGCATTACGCATGGCGGCACCAATATCTGCTGCCGAGACCCAATCGCTTAAGCTTGAGCCTTGTGCATTGCTAGCACCCGAGTACAAAGTTAGTCCTATTGATGCCAGTAACAAAGTCGCCATAGGTAAGCCCAACAACCAGGGGCTTCCAGCTGGTACATCTTCACTCTCTTGCTGCTCACTACTAGGTGCGACATCTGAATTAAAGCCAATACCAAACCAGGCAATGAGCAAAGACAGTAAGATCACCGTGATGGCGTAAAAGTTCATCTTGGCGATTTCAATAAATGATTCCAACGGCGTGAGTGGCAGTAAGGTGATACTGGCCAAAATGGCCATCACATAGGGACCCCAGCTAGAAAAAGGCAGCAAGGCACACAAAGGTGAAGCATTGGAGTCCACGAGGTAAGCGATCTGTTCCCGCGACATATTGTATCTCTGGCTTAATGGCTGACAAACATGCCCGACGGCTAAGCAGCTGAAGATGCCATCAATAAAAACTACCCAGCCTAGCACGACCACACCAACCCGGGCCTGACGGCCACTTTTAATCCGATGATATAACCAATCGGCGAAAAGCTTCACCGCTCCACCACGCGCTAGCAGCTGTGTCATCATGCCTAATAACACCATGGCCGCAAGCACATTTAAATGCCAAGCCTGCCAATGGCCATCACGATAAACCTGCAGCCATGCCTTGTCGGCCATATAAACCACGGTATCTGGCAGGTTAAAGTTAGATAAAATAAGTGCGCCAGATACAATGCCAACACCTAAGGCGACTAGGGTTCTACGCAGAATAAGTGCCAAACTCAGGGTTAATAGCAGCGGAATAAGTATCAGGAAATTGCCGGTCATTGCCGCGATCCAAGAGGAAATAAATAGAAGAATACTAACGACTTAGTAACAAGTGCAAAAAAAAAACGTTTTTGGTGATTTTATTGAGCGTTTTTCACTCATTTAGCATAATTAACTATTCAGCAATGCCACGTCACTGCTAGAATCGGAGCTATCATCTCGCTATCAAAGGGACTACCCATGAGTCTTGAACTATTATCGAAATTGGAAACAAAAATCCAAGCTGCACTTGAAACTATCGAGCTACTAAAAATGGAGCTTGAAGAAGAGAAGCAGACAAGCAGCGGCCTGTCTGAGCAAAACCAACAGTTACAGCAAGAGCTTAACTCTTGGAATGAGAAAGTGACTGGCCTAGTTGGTCTGCTCAACGACGAAGTAAACTAATTCCTAACGTTATGCCATGTGCATCTCGTTATTTTGAGTCTCAATCAATTCATTGAGCTCTAAAATAGCCTGCTTAACCTTAGGCAGGCTTTTTCTTGGCAATAAAAACCTTCCTTTATCAAATTCTAATCGACCTAAATCCTTTACCCAGATCACTCCGGTCAGAAAAATGCGCGCATGCTTTACGATAATTTTTGGTGCATAGACAGGAAAAACTCTCACAAGACCTCCCCACAACGTTATTTGTTGTTATTTATTTTTTAGTTGGACAGGCATTTTACCGTGAGAGTTTCATTTTTTTGAGGATTTATTTGTAAAAATTTAAGCGAAAATGTTACGAGAAAAAATTCACTAAAACTATCAATATGATAAAGAACACCAGAAATATGCTGTTACGCTAAATTGTCACTTGCCAGTTTTTTGACATCCTGTTAACGTTTAACTGTTACTCAGGGTAACGTTGAGCTTATAGCTCCATAGCCGTACTTCTTGCGACCAGGAAGTGCGGTTTTTTTCTGTCTGGGATTTTGTGCAGAATTAGAAAAAGTTAAAGAGAAATACAGTACGCATAGAGCAAAGAAAGCGGCAAACAGGGTTTTCCACCCTGTCGATCTTAAATAAAGAGCGCATAACTCTCTATTGCAAGATGCAAGACACAACTACCAAGGCTAACCATCCATGGCAATCTACAAGAAAGAGCGCATAACTCTCTATTGCAAGATGCAAGACACAACTACCAAGGCTATCCATCCATGGGCCTTGGCATAAGTGTTCCAGACACAAAAAAAGGAGCCTATTGGCTCCTTTTTTATCTAGCGTCGTAAATTACTTTTGCGTCGCTAGGTAGTAAGCAATATCAAGTAGCTCTTGGTAAGACTTGATTGCACCCGTTTCAACACGATATTTACCGTTTACAACCAATGCGGGTACGCCAGCAATTTGTGCATTTTCAGTGTCACGCTTCATTTTAGACATCTGCGCATTCACCATAAATGATTTAGCTGCTGCATCGAATGCTTTAGGATCGACACCGTTAACAACGAAAAGCGCTTTGATATCATCAAGGTTAGTGAAGTTCTGCTTCTTGTCTTGGATTGCTGAAAACAGAGCGTGCTCCATCTTCTCTTCAATCTTTAGTTGGTGTGCGATAGCAAAGGCACGTGACATCTCTACGCCCATTTGACGACCGATGAACTCAACGTGGTTCTGCTTGAAGGTAACACCTTCTGGCAAGGTTGCTTTAATCTTTGGTACCTGCTCTTTAGCGAAGGTATAGCAATGTGGGCAGTAGAAAGAGAAAAACTCGGCAATCTCTGGCTTCGCTGTACCAGGACCTTCGTTAATTACCGTGTAATGCACACCTTCTTCATACTGAGCTGCCATCGCTGCCATAGGCGCCATCAATAGTGCAAATGCAACCAATAAAGCTTTTTTCATCTTGATTCCTTTTGATGCTAACACAGCATCACGCTAATTATTTGGATATAACATAATGTGCTTTGGAGTCGACCTCAAGCGCAAAAGTTCATTTTTCTGTTACAAAATACGAGCATCACCCGTTTAAAATCAATATTGTGGAATTAAACTTAGCGGTGGCTCATCCAGTACTGCTAACTGCTCTTTAAAGGCTAAAATCTGTTGTTCCCAATATTTATCCTCAGCAAACCAGGGGAAGTTCATTGGAAAAGCAGGGTCTGCCCAACGACGACTAAGCCATGCATTGTAATGCAGCATGCGCATCGCTCGCAGCGGTTCAACCAACTGCAACTCACGACTATCGAATTCACAAAACTCTTCATAGCCTTCGAGTAACACCTCAAGCTGTAATAACTGCTGCGGTCTGTCTCCGGCAAGCATCATCCAGATATCTTGCACTGCAGGCCCCATCTTGGCGTCATCGAGATCGACAAAGCCTGGCCCCTCTGGCGTCCACAAAATATTACTCGGATGTAAGTCGCCATGCAGACGTATTGAGCGATAGCTATCTGGTAACCACAAAGCTGACGCTTTTTCTAAGATCTGCTCAACCACTGTAAAGTAAGGCAGCTCTAAACTCGCTGGAATATGACCAGAAGCTTTAAGCCAACTGAGAGACTCTTCACCCAATAATTTCGGTGACATCACATCACGGTATTTAAAGTCAGCCTGCTTTGAGTATTGGTGAATACGGCCAATAAAACGCCCCACCTGTTCTAACTGGTCAAGGTTATCGACTTCAAATGCACGGCCACCGATTGAAGGAAACAATGCAAAACGAAATCCTTGATATTCATGCAATGACTTGCCATCAATAATCACTGGGGTGGCGATAGGCACTTCATGCTCGGCTAATGCGGCAGAGAAGTCATGCTCCTCTTGAATTTGCGCATCAGTCCAACGCTCTGGACGATAGAACTTAACCACATAACGTTGCCCTCTATCACAGCGAAACTGATAAACCCGGTTCTCGTAGCTGTTTAATGCTAAAAGACCGGTTTCAGGATAGATCCCTAAGGTTTCAATTGCCGTTAAGATTAAATCGGGCGTTAATGCCTGATAATGAAAAGCCGAACCTGACTCTTTTGCTGTTGCTGATTGAGGAGGATTTATATTCATATCATTATGCTCAATTGTGAATGGCATCGAGGAAGCGATTTCATTCAAACTCTAAAATATATTCATGCTTATATAACACGATTTATAGCAAGTAAGGCTTCATCAATTCTGCTAAATAAACCAATACCTCGAACTCATCTTCTCTGTCTGTCGACAACCAACAGATATCACCATAAAACTCATAATGTAGCTGCAGGTGTGAGCCTTCAAACTCCAGTAGCCACTGATGGCGATCTGCGCCCCATTGCCTCTCAACCACTCGGCAATCTAATACTTTGGCAAAAGGCTCGGCAAACAGTTCAAATTGCTCAAAGTCGATATCTGCCTGTACCGATAAGCTTAAGGTTTCGCGCTCTAATTTAATTGAGGTTAATTGCATTAGTTTACTCTTATTATTCTATGTGTATCGATAAACACTCGCCTGCAGTTTAACTACTACAAGACATGATCAGCCCTTGCCCCCAATCTGGTGGACGCTTAGCTAAATCCTCAAACTCTAACTGTTCATCAAATGGGTTCTGCAACAAGCGCTGCAGATTATGCAGTGGCTGAAGGTCGCCCTGTTCAACAGCGATTATTGCCTCTTGTGCAAGATAATTGCGCAAAATATATTTAGGATTCGTCTGGTTACGCTCACGCTGCCAAAGCCCGACCTCATCAAGCTTGCCGATCCGCATTTGATAGGCCTGATACCAGGTATCAAAACCATTAAGATCGACAAAATCATCACGTAAAGAGGAATGACTAGAATTGGGATCTAACTGACCGAATCGACGCCAGGTATTGGTATGATCTAAATGATTACGCTCCATCAGCGTAGTGAAGCCACCTATGAGTGTTAAATCATAGTTATCCTGCTCTGTTACCACTTCAGGGGCAGCCTCAATGGCTGTTAGACCTAATTTAGCCCGCATCAAGACTAAATAATGCGTTACCAATTCCTGTTGATATTGATCCAGTGCAGCAACCAGATCGTCAGAAGGAATGATGGGCGACAATGCCTGTGCTAACCGTTGCAAGTTCCACAGGCCAACTCCCGGCTGCTGACCAAAAGCATAACGCCCCTCTGGATCGGAGTGATTACAGATAAAGTCTTCTTTAAACGTATCTAAAAAAGCAAACGGGCCAAAGTCGAAACTGTCACCCAGTATCGACATATTATCGGTGTTCATCACCCCGTGGGCAAAACCTATCGCTTGCCAGTGAGCAATCATCTTAGCGGTATCGGCAACCACACGAGCAAACCAGGCCTTGTAGCCAGCAGCGTCGCAACTTAAATATGGGTAATGCTGCTTAATCGTAAAATCGAGTAACTGCTTCAGCTTCTCTGGGGCTCCGCGCTGGCTATGGCAAAAAAACTCAAAGTGTCCGAAACGAATGTGACTTTTGGCTAGGCGAACTGTGATTGCGGCAGTTTCTTGGGTTTCCCGCCATACAGGCAAGTCGGAGCCAATAACCGCTAACGCACGGGTGGTTGGAATGTGAAGATGATGCAGAGCTTCTGAGATCAAAAATTCACGCACGGCAGAGCGCATCACTGCACGGCCATCACCATGGCGAGAATATGGTGTTGGTCCACCGCCTTTTAAGGCCACATCCCACGCGCCTTGCGGCCCTATCGCTTCACCAAGAATAATCGAGCGACCATCACCGAGTTGCGACGAATAGCCACCAAATTGGTGACCACTATAGACCTGTGCATAATAGCTTGCCCCCTCAATACTCGCATTACCAGAAAGCCCTTGCAGCAGCTCATCTGTAGGCTTATCTAACCCAATGAGAGCCGCCGCATCTTGGCTCCAGGCAAGCCAGTGCGGATCACTGATCCCCAATGGAAATACCTGTGAGTAGAAGTCTGGCAGTTGTTCAAAAAAATCTTGTTTTAATCGCATATGCCTTCCTAGAGTGTTTTGAATTCTGGCCGAATCAACAGCTATAAAATAGAGCTGAGATTACATGTCTGAAGTGATCACGCTTTGACAGCTCAACAACTCCCCTTGCGCTTCGCACTGATAACCACACACATAGTGGCCATCGGTAACGCCACTTAAACGAATAAGCCCCTTGCCTTTCGCATGGCACTGCTCGATGGTCTCATAATAGCCCGTTATAAATTCGCCAGACTGCTCAACGCTTGGTTTAGTCTGGCTGTCAGGGTAATACATTAGCGTCCATTCAGGAGACTGAGTGCAAGCAATCAGACCTATTGAAGCCATACCTAGTAAACACAGCGAACGAAAATTCATGCAATATTTCCTCTAAATAAAAAGGCGAAGTCCCAATGCAAGTCAGGAGTTCGCCTCTTTGCTAACCAATCTGCTTATTCTACACAGCTTAGTTAGTGATTAATTGTTTTTAGCTGTTAAAGCTATTTATTCGCTTTTGCCTTGGCTTTCTCGATACGCGTAATTCGCCCCTCAAACCCAGTAACCGTACCATCTGCAAGACCGTATTCAATTGCGGTTTTACAGATTGAAATCGCGCTATCGAAATCACCGTTATCATTAAGCAAGGTCGATAAATGCATCATGCCTGTGCCTTTAACTTCTGCATCAGGGTTCTCTGCCTTAAGGCCTTTGACATATGCGGCAAACAGTTCAAGGTAATCTTGAGACAAGCTTGCACCATACTGCACATACTCACTCAACTTGCGCTGCTTATAACACTCTGCGATGACGCCTGACAGCGCGAGGTGTTGCTCTGTGACGCCATTGGCAGCGACAAGGTCGCTGGCAGCCTTAGCCAATTTCGGGTTTGCCCATGATAGGTCTGCTGTCGCTTCTGGTTTAGCTTCTGGTTTAGCTTCTGGTTTAGCTTCTGGTTTAGCTTCTGCGTGAACTTCTGATTTAACTTCTCGCTCAAGTTCAACGCTTGGCTTAGCTTTTACTTCCGGCTCAGCTTTAACTTCAACTTCTGCCTTAGCTAGTATCTCAGGTTCAGATACTGATTCTGGCTCTAGTGCCGCCACAGGCTGAACTTTTTCTTCAACCTCAGAGAATGGCTCAGACACTGGCTCTGCTTGGGCTTCAACAACCGATTCTAATTTTGGCTCTGGCTCTGGCTCTGGCTCTGGCTCTGGCTCTGGCTCAACAGCAGCTTGTTTCACTTCAGCTTCATGATCAACCTTAGACTCAAAGCTCACCCCATCTACGGTGGGCGTCGATACCTCTTCTGTTGTCTCTGGAGTGATATCTTTCATCTCACTCTCGGCTGCATCTTGAGCCTCTTCAGAGCGCTTAGCTGCCTGCTCTTTTTCAGCTTTAGCCGCTTTTTGAGTGCGATTGTAAAGATAAAAACCTACTACAATCAGCAGTATAATGATTATTTCTTTCATTGTTTTCCACCATGGGTTAGCCACGAACACATTTAATACACGCGTTTGTGTAGCTAAAATGTGCAAAATTTAAACGTTATTATTAATGCATTGTCTTTTATAAAATCAACTATTTATATCATTTTTTTATCGGGTATCAAAAATAATCGCTTTTTTAGGTGTTACAAAACATAAATAAACAAAGCACTAACTATCCTGATAGCACAACTTTTCAAGGGGTAAAGGCTTAGCAAAATAAAAACCTTGGACTAAATCAACACCACAACTTTGGATAAATTGATATTCCTGCTGTGTTTCTACTCCTTCGGCAACGACTTTACAGTTAGCAATTTGGCCAAGCTTTGCAACTAACTTATAGATCTCTTTTCCTTTACTCGATGTCGCATCCAATAATAACGACCTGTCAATTTTAACTTTATTGAATGGGTACTTGAGTAGGTGAGGAAATGAAGCGTAGCCTGAACCAAAGTCATCCATTGAGATAGCGATGTCTTGCGCCTGAAGCTCGGTCATTACTCGAGTTAAGTAAACCTTGTCACTTAACATCGCTTCCTCTGTAATTTCGATTTCTACCTTAGACGGTGAAATAGCGTAGTACTCTAATCTAGACAGTAAATGCGACACAAAATCAGGCTCCTCGATGGAGGCGACAGATACGTTAATGGATATACGCCCCCCTACAGGTAACTCTATTTTCTGCATATCTTGTAATACCAACTCAATAACCATTTTATCTAACATTGGCATCGCTTTGAGTAATTGAAAGTCAGCAATGAATACTGGCGGACAAAGCATCCCTTTATCATCTATATAACGAATTAATGCCTCGTAGTTATAGTGTGATTTATCATGAACAGATTGTATTTTCTGGTAAAACATCACCAGAGTACCTTCTCTTAAAATCTTCGCTACCCGATTCTGCACTGAAGATTGAGTAATATTGTCGTTGGTTGAGTCCCTTACACTGCGCAATACATGATTAAAAATAGAGCCCTCAGCTGCAGCGTAACGAGTATTGGGATCAACCGAAATCAAGTGTTTGCCAACGTAGGCCAGGTAAAATGGTCGGTAGATAAAAATGCCGATAATAATAACGACTAATTGCAAAACAGCCCCATCTAACTGATCTCCCATAGCGAAGTAACCACTAAAAATAGGCGGTGTTAGCCAATTAACAATACTAACAACGGGAGAGACGATACCTAATGCAATACAAGCATACACGATCACAAAGCTGACCAAAGGGACAAGAATAAATGGAATGATCATGATCGGATTAAACAGGATTGGCAGGCCAAATAATAACACTTCATTAATATTAAACATGACCATAGGTATGGCAACGATTGCCAGCATCTTGTGGTTGTATTTTTGGCTAAAGATAAGCACGCAGAGTAATAAGCTTATGCAGTTACCTGAGCCTCCCATTGACAAAAATGCGTCATAGAAGCCTTGGCTAATGATATTGATTGAAGCTTCTCCGGCACGCCAAGCTTCAATATTCGCTAGGGTATCGGCATAGATTTGCTGCTTGATAGTAAACAACATATTGTGCCCGTTGATACCAACTGCACCCAAGATGCCAAGAAACGCTTGATATAACAAACCACCAGTAAACGTCATAGGATCCAGTCCTAATGACAAAATAACTGATTTAACAGAAAACCCTGTATAGGTCGCTAATTGCGACAGCAGCAATGCAATCAAGCAAAAACAAAAAATATGCACAATATATTTTATTAATCGAGAAGCAAAATCAAACGAGTTAGGATCTAACAGCCGGATCGGAAAATATAAATAGTATAAATACGTCACTATAGCGCTTAATAACGCCAATAGTGGATTGTTTGGCAATGAATAACTGGTTGAAAAATCTAGATGCTCTATGGACAAAATATAAAACAGAAGCAAGGCATAGATGATAAATATTGCACTGGATGCGTTAGCTTTTTGCGAAAGGTAATAACTCGCAACAATACAAAATGTTGTTGGGTAAAGATTAATTAAGATATTTGAAATATAAAAGAGTAGCTCTGAAACGTAATTAATCTCCATCACTCTAAAGGCATGGCCTAATAGCATAGCTAACGAGTTGGCTAGTGTTATCGGTAACAGCAACAGCGCAATCGCAGCAAGATCGGTCAAATAGAGTTTCGACCCTTTACTCCAATTACACACTCTTGCCAACATTTGACTAAACATCATGAGTTAGCACCGATTGTAGTGCTAGCATTAAGCCCTACATTATTAGCCCAACAATAAAGTGCGAAGAAAGCGACGTTCATTCTATTTCTCTTGTTTCTGGTCTGTTCCGAGCCACTTTGTGTTAGCTCAAAATCAAAAATAATACTCAATTAGCCTGCAGTGGCTCACGAAAGGATGGATACTCGAGATCTAGAATCGAACCGCTACACCTAATTTATAACGCGCCTCTCCTTCGGCACTAAATACAGGATAATTGTTTTTAAATTCGGGCTTAACTTCAGCTAAATCAGATGCCACCCCAAGCTGAATGCTATCTTCTTCAAACAAGTTAACCACTTCAAAAGTTAGCGAAAAATATTCGGTTATATCAAAAGTGCTACTAAAATCGACCGTGCCATAAGCTTGATGCTCACGATTACCGTAATAACCTGGTAACTCACGGATCATATAGGCGCTACGCCAGTTATAAGCTAAGCGGGCAGAGAAGCTATCTCGCTCATAATAACCCACTAAGTTAACCGCATGCCTTGATGAATCTGAAAACACATCAACTTGATCAGGATAATATTCAGCAGGTGCATGTGAATCAGCAAAAGTGTAATTTGCTGCATAACCCAATCCGTTTTCGAACCCATTTTGAAGCTGTAGTTCAACACCTTGTATAAGCCCACCTGAGCCATTTTTCTTGTTAGAAACAGTCCAACTATCTTCACCAGAGTCAGGATCAACAATGCCCACACTTTGATCTAATAATTGCTCTGAGGTGATAAACGAGTTGATATCTTTAACAAAATAAGTCGCTGATATGATTCCTTCAGGGCTGAAGTACCACTCCACGCCCAGCTCGGCCTGTATCGCTTTAAACGGCTCTAGAGCGATATTACCTTGATCGATTACTTCGTTATTCGGAATGCCATCGCCATAGCCCGATAGTGCAGAGGAGGCGAACATATCGTCATAATTGGGTCGAGAAATGACTTTAGATGCCGCCGCTCGGATAATGACATCATCAGTGGCCTCAAATGCAACATTGATACTTGGTAGTAAATCACGATAGTTTGCCCCTAATGTACTCAAATCATCAGCGTAAGTACCCTCTGAGGTAAGCTGGTAATAATCCGAAGCGACATTGGTCGAGATATAGCGAAGCCCGATATTGCCTCTAACACGCTCAGATGCGAAGTTAGCCATCAAATATAAGGCTAGGTTGGTTTCGTTAATGGTACCGTAACCCGACTTATATACCTGACCATTACTATCAAAGCCAGTGATTGCAGCCTTGGCATCGTTGAGCATGGCATCAAAAATAGGTTTCGGCAGAGTAAAGCCGCCTCCTGATGAAACCGTACCAGAGTAGTACGCAGATGCATTTTTTGCGATAATCTCGGGGTTAACTATGCCTTCAAAAGACTCCTGTTTAACGTCATGTTCAGCCCAGCTTACTCCGGTTTTAATTGTGTTGATAAAGCCAAGCTCTACAGGAAATGTAAGGTTTAACTTAAGGTAAGTCTCTTCATCTGAGTTGGGTTGTTTACGCAGCGACCAACTTTCTGGAGCCAAGGGGCCATTAAAGTCCTCTGCCGTAAATGAATTGTTCGCTATGTCGATATTTATCACATCACTGCGGGCATCATAAGTGCCTGCAAAATCGCTGGCCTGCCCCAACCAAAAACCGTAATTAGCTGTCGTGTTGGTTCCCCCTTCTGAGCGAGTATTACCCAGTACACCATCTACCGTATAGTCATCCGTTTCATACTTAAAATCAAAGTCATAAGTATTGGAATCCATGCTCGATTCGCGCACCCATGTTTGCGCCCAGGCCGGGTTAGCATCATCGGCATTACGACGATAAAAGATACAGGTTCCGGCCTCATTTCTTTGCTCGCAAGCAGCCTCTTTATCATCAGGAAACATCAAAAATAACGACGTATTGGCATTGTTGGCTTGCATATCAAGACTCATGAAATTGAAGCCAAGCTCCAATTCGTCTGTTGGCCGGTACTGCAACACCGCATTAATAGCAGAGCGCTCACGCTGCTGCTCGAACGTCGTCGGCACTATCTCTCCCCAGCCGATGCTTGATTCGATCCCATTACGCTGATAATGAGTGTTGGCATCTGCTACCGCGAGCAGCACACCTAAGCTATCGGTGCTATTTTTCCAGCTATACAAACCAGAAAATTCAGGGTCTACTTGCTCAGAAACGGTGCCATAGTCTTGCTTACTGCTAAAGAAAATTGAGTTAGTATCTAAATCCAACGGCTTGCGGGTATTAATGATAACGGTACCACCGATCCCACCTTCGGTAATATCGGCTTGAGAAGATTTATAAGCCTCTATTTCACCTATTATTTCAGGCGGTAACAAAGAGTAATTAAAACTACGATCAGTTGTTTGTTGGTCAAACCAACCTGTCGATGCAACAGAGTGACCATTTAACAAAGTACTGGTTAACTGATTAGATGCGCCACGAATAGACACTTGCTGACCCTGGCCAAATTGACGATTAACCGAAACACCGGGCATTCGCGCCAAAGACTCACCCACATCGCTGTCAGGGAATTTACCTATATCTTCTGCGGTTACCGCATCGACAACAGCATTGGAGAACCTTTTAGTATTAATAGAGGCCTTCATGGAGGCCTGAATGCCACGCACCTCAATAATTTCCATTGATGACCCAATGACGCTGCCATCCTCTATTGGGTTCGCTGTAACAATAGCAGGTAGCAGAGTGCTCACTAGCAGTAGTGCAGCGGTTGCCATTAAGCTTACCTTAAAACTTGTTCGTCTTATTTTTACACGCGTCATCAAAGGGGGGGATCTTAAAGTCAATTATCATTCTACAAGTAATGCCACATCAATATGAGCTGAAAGCCTAGTTCGGCGCACAGCCAACCTAAGGGAATAATAAGTAATATCCCCTTGAATAAAGTGGTTTTAGTGTTTACTGCAAACTTAATATCGACTTATTTAAGGCGATATTGGAAGTTAATTTTACCTTTGCTTGAGTCGGAGAGGTCAGTGACTTTAAGCCACCGAGAAATGATAAAGCCCTGAATTTAAGGCCCCATTGTAATCAATCTCAACGCTAGACAATCTCACTATATCATGAGGTAGATTGCCTCCTTCATCAATAATGTTTTATGAGGAAAATTACACCATCAAACACCGCGGCGGATTTTAATCCAGCGCAAATGATTCTGACAAGCATATTTTAATATATCGCTTTGGGGATAAACTAAAAAAACATTAGCTTGAAGTGATAAACCGTTTTTCTTGATTAGCTTAAAGCACTATTTTGTGCACACCTTCAAAGTTTGAAGCTAATATTTTGTCAGCAAAAGCGAACCCTTTTATGATGATAATAACCAAGTAACTTACTAAGGTATCCCATGGCATTTGCACAACTACTCAGTGGCAAACTTCTCAGAGAGTTTGAGACGATTTCAGCTATGGTGAAAATCTACTGTAAGGCGCACCATAAGGAAGCGGGATCTCACCCTTGCGAAGAGTGTGAAGACTTTATCGAATACGCCCATACTCGCCTTGATAGATGCCCCTATGGTCAAGATAAGCCAACCTGTAACAAGTGCCCAGTACACTGCTATAAGCCTCATATGAAAGCCAAGGCGCGCGAGATCATGATTTTCGCAGGCCCTAGAATGCTACTACCTCACCCTATTATGGCTATTCGTCATTTACTCTGCGAACGTCATCCTGCGCCAGGTAAGCCCCCCGAAGCTTGCTCTAACCGCCACCAACGCATAAAAGTTACCACAAAAGATTAGTCAATTTTACTAAGCGCGATATCATTTAAGCAAAATATAAAGCTAACCTATTGTCATAACGTTATTTTCCACGCCTTCAGTGCCGCACCCTTGTCGTATTTAACATTCACGACTAGACTTTTGAAAAGTAAGAATACTTGTCGAAAACTGAATATAAAATGGACTCAGTAACGAATGCAGCAAGGAGGCTGATGATTTGAGCAAAGAGATCCTACTCGTAGAGGATAATAAGGTCATGCTGCTACTGATGACAAAAATGCTCTCCTCCCGAGGTTACCATGTCATTAACGCTATCAATGGCCTTGATGCACTCACTCAACTCGAAAAGCACCCTTCTATTCAGCTTGTCTTAAGTGACTGGATGATGCCTGATTTAAACGGCATAGAACTGTGTTATCACTTAAAATCCCCCGACTATAACCGTTATATTTTTTTTGTTTTGCTCTCAGGACGTGATGATCAAGAATCAATTGTCGAAGGCATTAACGCTGGCGCCGATGATTTTGTCGCTAAAGATACTAATATCAATGAGCTAGATGCTCGCCTTAAAGCGGGATTTAGGAGTCTAGAACTACACAACCAGTTGGTTGCCAAAAATATTGAACTAGACCAAGCTTATGCCACCATACGCCAAGATCTCGATTCGGCCAGCTTATTGATCCAGCGGATGTTACCTAGCCAAAAAAAATTCCCTGGCGTTGAGCTGCACTACACTCATATACCGAGTGCTCAAATTGGTGGCGATATGCTCGGATGTATGCCGCTAGATGAAGACCATATCGCCGTTTACCTCTTTGATGTCGCTGGCCACGGAGTAAAATCAGCATTGATGTCTTTTGCAATCCAGCAAAGTATCGACTCTAGCAGTAACTCGCATGTAAAACACCAACAAGATAGCGACCCTTTTTATCGCTTAAGAGAGCCCAGTGAAGTGCTCGCTAGGCTTAATCAGAGTTATATTAATCAAGGCGATAATAACCTCTACTTCACTATGATTTACGCCGTGCTGAATACCAAAACCGGACAATTAAACTACGCCTTTGCTGGTCACCCTCCAATAATCTGGCAGCAAACATCGCAACAAATATGCCGCTTTATACAACAAGAGAGCTTTGTCGCCGGTATGTTCGATTTTGCTAGCTACCAAACCGAACAGATCCAATTGAGCGTAGGCGATCGCATATTTCTCTACTCTGATGGTATTACCGAAGCGGAATCTACAGATAAAGAACAATACTCAGAGCAAAGGTTAGCGTTGCAAATTCAACAGCTGTCCAAGCTGACAATTAGCAAGCAAAGTAACACCATAGTAGAGGAATTAAACAACTGGTCAGACACAACACAGTTCGATGATGACATCAGCTTGTTGGCATTTGAATGGAATGGAAGCTAATCAAGGAAACAGCATGCACTTCGATATAATTGCGAAAAACCAATACACGGTGATCCGAATTAAAGAGGCTAGGTTTGACGCCAAGCTGACTGCCAGTTTCCATGTTGAACTCGGAAAACTAAAAGATAACCTACGCGAGCATTTACTCCTTGATATGAGTGATGTGCGCTTTATGGACAGTAGCGGACTAGGAGCCATCATGGGCACCTATAAGATGTTGCGCAATACTAAAATCAGTATCATTAACCCACAGAAACCGATCCTAGATTTGCTCAAGTTAACTCGAATAGACAAGCTGATAGTGAGCCATGCAACCATAGAAGATGCGCTAACAGCAAACGCTTAAAAGGATAGCTTGATGAAGGGAATGACACTCGCCGCTGGAAAAGGCACAGAAGTACAGCCTATCTTCAATGCGTCTCCCTTTTATCGCAGCGGTAATAAGGGAGGTTAATGTGAACACAAGGACGTTTTACCAACAATACTCAAGCAGCCTGGAGGCATCCCGCACTGTTGCCTCCGATATCCTGCCCTTTTGGTACTCACTCGGCTTGGATACAGCCCTTATCGGGCAGATGGAGCTGTGCCTTGTAGAACTCGTGAATAACGTATTTGAGCATGCCTACGCTAACCTTGATGGGGCAAAGTTTGAAATAAGCTCTTACGTAAATGACACAAAACAGTTAATTATTGAAGTCGCAGATTATGGCGACTCGATACCCAAAAATCTGCTTGATGACCTACCTAAAATGGACTTTATTGAACCTCTCGCATGCGACCCAAGCACCTGGCTACAAAGCCGTAGGGGACTCAAAATCATTCAGCAGCTTTCAGACAAAATAGAATACCATTCACACGATAACCGCAATACTTTCAGACTATTGAAAAAGACCAGCTAAAGACACTCTAGTCATAACAAAATGCCAGCTTTAGCTGGCGATTTAATGGCTGTTAATATCAACACAAGCAAGGGGGGAAGCTATGATTAAGATTGATGAATTAAAAGCACTCTGTGACGGCGATGATTCTATGCTGAACATGCTACTGACGATCTATATCGAAGAGTATGGCCAAAGTGATCACCTCATTTTTCAGAGCTATCAAACAGAAAATATCACTGAATTATTTCGTCTCACCCATGAGCTCAAAGGCATGTTCAGTAACCTGTGCGCGCAAGACGCTGTAAGCTTGGCACAAGTCGTTGAGTCGAGCTCTAAAGGCGGCTCACTCCCCGAGCGCATAGCAATAATCAACTTGTGTAGCGAAATCCAAACCATCAATCGCCAAATAACCGCTATTTTACAATAACCGACGCGATTCACAGTCAAAGCCAAGCTGGAACGACTAGCCCAAAATGATTGAGCTTAGTCTTCATCAAAATACAAAACTAACCGCCAAGCTTAATAAATCAGCGTCTGAGCTTTCGCCGTAGACCAGTGGTGAAGTGACAAACTGGGCGCGATTACCTTCCTTTTGAGAGAAGATCATCTGGTATTCAATATTGATTGAAACACTTGATGTTAAGTCATATTTAACCCCTGCCGTTACCGCTTTTGACTTTCGCAGTTGATGGCTCTCACCGTAAGTTAAATAGGGTGACAATTCGTCAAATGCATAAATAGCCGAGGCATACCAGTTTGCTTGTAATCGATCGGACTCAACCTCTGCTATCCACAACCAAGAGCCATAGCTGTATTCCGCCCCTAACGTGTAAATATCGAGTTTTTCCTCCTCTACCGAGGGAAGCTGGGTATATTTGGCTTGCATAAAGCCACTATGAATACGGTAATTAAAGCCCACTAAATCAATATAGATCCCTGCTATCCATTCGGTATCAAACTGCAATAAAATGTCACCTAACTCGACCTTATTGACTCTATCAAAACCGTAATAGGGAGAAACCGTTAACAGCAGTTCATCAGAAATATCATAATTCCAGGCTAAAGAGAGACCATCATAAAAGGTAAACCCTAAAATGCTGTCATATACCTCTTGAGGTGGCCTTATCCACGGGTAGGCTTGGCTGACATAGTAGTACTCCGAAACCAGAAATACCGGTAAGCGCAAACGCCCTGCTCTCAACTCAAAATCATCAAAGCCATATGATAGATATGCCCATTCAAGTTCAGGGTCACTCCAGTTATCCTGGGTACGTTTCACCACCTGCCCAGACGCACTCAAGCCATCGAACACATCGATATCTAACTGTAAGCCAAATATGGTGTCACAGTCGTAGCAGGTATCGTCGGTAATTTCTCGACTAATAAATAGTGGGGTTCGATTATCACTTTTGCTGATAGTGGTTGAGCCAAATCCACTTAATAAAATGTTGTCGGTTAACTCAATACTTGCCTGGGCAGCAGGGCAAAATAACAGGTAAAATAACGCTATAAATAATGTTTGGCGAAATAACATGGCTATTCTCCCTGAGGCACGGTTATCAAGATATTGACTTCTTTGGGGACGGAATCGATGGGGGCATAGGCTATTCCGTTGGGGTTATCGTTAAGCCATTTTAAAATCTGCTTAATATCATCACTGTTTAATTCTTCGGGGGGAGTACCTCTTCCAGAAAATGCAAGCCCAGCCCAATAGCCGTTCATCTGCGATACGGATTTACCGAGTAGCATTTTGTAAAAGTCTTCTCTGTGGATGGAAGTTTCAGGGAGGTCTACCAGGATAATTTTTAAGCTACCGGATATTTTCTTACTTTTGCCTCGATAAAGCATTCTAGCCTTACTTTTACTTAATGGCGGCAAGTCGTCATTCAAGGTAAAAATTGCAAACTCAACGTCTTCGCTTTCATCGACGCCGGCTAAAGCTTGAGAGGCGGGGGAGCTACACACAAGCACCAGCAAAAGAAATTGCTGACAACAGACAAGCTGAACCCGTTCGTTTAATCCCTTAAACATTAAAACCCTCATTCCTTGATAGTTTTTTGTACTAAGCTGAATATAGTCAAGGCTTAGTTAAACCACAAGCTCACCACTAACTTGTTCAATTCATGGAGTAGAAATGAACTTATTGAATCATATTTCAATAAAAATACGGATGTTAGCCTTGGTGCTATTGCCACTGATTTTTGCCTCATTCTTGTCTGCATTAGAGATTAAAAATCAAAGCGACAATGTTGAATCGCTAAATACCCTCAATAGCAAAATTAACTTTCTTGAATCTTTCTCTCAGTTAAACAAACAGATCAATCACGCAAGAGAGCAGTTATTCAAACACAATATTAAGCTGTCCATCGACTCTTTCAACACCCGCCTCAACTACATAGCGCTGTTACTACCACAAGCCTTTAGTGCCGAAAACGCTTTAGAGATGGAGTCCTGGTTAAGTAATACCAGTAATGCGCTAAAAGAGATGAATGAAGTTGATAGTGAAGGATTAGGAGACTGGTCATTTTGGTTCAATGAGCTGCAAGTTCAAGCGCTAAGCACCATGGAAAAAGATCACTCAGGCGTTAACGATGAAATAAATCAACAGCTGGTGATACTCTATCAACTGCAGTGGCTGTCTCTATGGTCTACTGAAGAGCGTTGGTTAATCAAACAGTTGCTATTAAATCGCGGAGAAAGCGAACTGCTTAGCCAGCTGAACTCCATCACTGAACACCAACAACTTTATATTGAACGCTTTATTGAGATCAACGCTAAGCCGGAGCAAGTATCTCTGCTGCTGAGTACCTTTTCAGATAAAGCATTCGAGCAAAGCTACCAATTAAGAAGCCACATTTTAAATCAGCAACCACTAACCCAAACCCCAGATACAAGTTTGCAAGCATTACAGCAGCGTCTTGATTTAATTCAATATGTTGTGAGCACTTTCTCCAGCCAGCTAACTAACAATATCCAGAGAGAAATCAGCCAATCTAAGCGTTTGATCTTATTATTCTGTGCAGCATTGTTTTTCTCTTTGATCATTATTGCCATCATAGGCGCAAACCTATATCGACGCATCACTAACTATCTCAGCCACGTGATTAAAACCATGTCTCAAATTGAAGAAACTCATGACTATTCACAGAAAATAAACGAAGCGGGTAACGATGAATTCAGCCTATTTTCCCATACACTCAATAAGCTGATTAATGAGCGCCACCAAAATGAACTAAAAATATTACAAGCCAAGCGTGAGGCTGAAAAAGCCAATCAGGCAAAGAGTTCTTTTCTGGCAAATATGTCTCATGAAATCAGGACTCCGCTCAACGGAATTATCGGCATGTCCGATATCATGGCTGGCACTAAGCTAACGGCCACTCAAAGTGAACATTTACAAACTATTGAGACTTCATCGCAGACACTGTTACTGCTTATCAATGACATACTCGATCTCTCTAAAATTGAATCTGGTAACCTCTCAATAACCCATACAAATACCAATATTGTCGAAGTGGTATATGACACGCTTTCGATGATCTTACCCAAAGTCGCCGAAAAACAACTCACCCTTGAAGTCGATATCGATAAAGATACTCCTTACCTGACCTCCTTAGATGAACATCGCATGCGCCAAGTGCTGATGAATCTGCTCTCTAATGCGATAAAATTTACCCTAGAGGGAGGCATTAAGGTCGTTGTTTCGTGTCGCAATAGTGCCAGCTATAGCAAGATGCTAATTAGCGTGCATGATACTGGAACAGGAATAGCCCCTAGCAAGCAACAACAAATATTTTCTCCTTTTATTCAAGAGGACGACACCATTACCCGTCAATTTGGTGGCACAGGGCTTGGACTCTCTATTTGCAAACAACTTATAGAATTAATGGGGGGCGAGATCACCCTTAGCTCAGTGAAAGGAGAGGGATGCTGCTTCACTATCTCGCTGAAAGCTAAAATAGTCAGCTACACAAAACCAATCTCCAACCAATTTAAACCATTAACCGCTGCGATCATTTCAAATAACTCGCAACGCAATGACATGATTAGCAAAGAATGTCAGCGCCAAGGATTTAGCCTTAACTACCATTATCAGTCTTGCTTTGACCTGCTTCAAGATAGGCAAACAATTGATCTTTTGTTCCTCGATATCCAGTCATCGACAAGAGGTACACTTGCGAGCCTACCTGAATTGCTTAAGCAAAAAGACATCTTTACCATTGCCATTAACGCTCTGGGCGAGAAGCGACAGTTAGATAATATAGATGCAATAGTAACCCTTCCCTTATTAGGCAACCGTTTTAGGAACGCCATACATAACGGCATAGAAAACCGAAAACTAAGGCAGCAACAGCAACCACAGAATCAGCTCAACCCGATAAACAAGCCCGCTGAAACAGAGAAATCGAAAGTGGTTATTCTGATTGTAGAAGATAACCTAGTGAATCAGAAAGTGGCCTCTTTACAGCTCAAACAGGCGGGTTTTGATTTTATTATTGCGAGTAATGGCCAAGAAGCCTTTGAATTTATTAGCGCTGGTAGAGCCTTCCACGCCATTTTAATGGACTGCATGATGCCGGTTATGGATGGCTTTACGGCAACCGAAAAAATCAGAGAGTGGGAAAGTCTACATTCTCAGCCAAGGTTACCTATCATCGCACTAACTGCGAGCGTACTCGATCAAGATATTCAGAAGTGTTATCAATCAGGTATGGATGATTACCTCGCAAAACCCTTTAAAAAAGAGGCGTTACTACATAAGCTTAAATCGATATCTAAGCAGGCGAGTTAAATCGTCCACTGACTAACAGCCACGCTATACTCATAGCATCCCATGACGTTAATAGCGGCGTTACATTTCCTAGCAAGCACATACTATAGATGTAGGCTAGCTATGACTAAAAATTCAACACTTGCATCTGGGATAGTAATACGTTGAAATGATATCGGCATGAATGAATTTAGTGAGTTTTTCTCTCAAGGTTATTGGTGGCTCTCATTGCTTGGCGGTCTACACTGCCTCGGGCTAGGCTTGTATATCCGCTACATTTACACCGAGCAAAGTGGTAACCATAAAATTCTGGGTGGCATTTTCAGTTTAATGGCGCTGTATTTTTTTACTGGGTTACTCAACATAAATAACGCCCCTGCCCCCATCCACTTACTTTTCATCTTAATTATTCCCGTCTACTTTTTAATGATGCCCCTGCTCTACCTCTATTGCGACCGCAGCCTTAATGAAATAAAACGGCCAATCGGTTTTTCACGTCACTTCTACCCCGCCGTTATCATCGCTATTATTGTGGTATTAGCCACCAGTTACCGAATCACCTTTGAGCATAATTGGCCTGAAATTAAACTGAGTCAGCCGCCGACTCTGACTGATTTAAGCCTTTTAGGCATGGTACTTCCTGCCATGCTATTTGTTCAGACTGGGCTCTATTTTTATTACATCATTAAAATGCTTAGCCGCTATCCAGGCCGAGTATCAAGAGTGCATCAAGATAGCCTCAAAGATATTAAGTTTCGCTGGTTGTTGGTGCTAACTCTCGCGTTAATGGGCAATTGGCTTATCAGGACGGTATTGGTGATCTTGCCTTTTTACTTTGGCGATAGGTTTATTGCTATCAACCAAGCCGCGACCAAGTTAGCCCTGTTATTGACTGTCTATATATTGGCTATTTACGGCCTCAAGCAGATCACCCGAGCCGCCTTTTTGCGCGGCAAACTCACTCAACAACATTCGAAACAACCGATGCGGGCCAGCCAACAGCTACTTAGCTCTGAAGAGCTCGCTTATTTGCAGCAGTTAATGCTGGAGGAGAAAGAAGAAGATCAGAAAAATAACCCGCCATAGGCTTTGCTGAAGTCCACGGCGTGATAGGTCCATATTCGTTAGGCTTTACAGCCATGTAGGAAAATTTTAATCGCTTGCGCCGAATACTGCTTAATTTCCTCTTCCGAAGGGACACCTAACCCCAAGACCACATCTTGGTAATAATCACCTCGCAAAAGCCCAATTAACTGACTGCTTGTCTGGGCAGGATCGTCAATATTCAACTGTCCTTGAATAGCCTGTAGTTGTAAAAAATCACTCAACATTTGATAAAAACGATGGGGCCCACGAGATAAGAAAAAATCCACCAGCTCTTTATCTCGGCGAGACTCAGTCACAATAATCCGATATATATCGATAATAGGCTGAGAACACAAAGCCTTAAGGTATTCGTAACCGAACTGATTAAGCTGTTCAGCTAGATCCGCTTGAGCATCAAATTGAAAAGCACTGCCCACCTGTTCGGTACAGCGAGTGACCACCTGAATCAAAATTCCGCGCTTACAACCAAAATAGCTATAAAGGGTCTGCTTAGAGCCACCGCACACCTCAATAATTTGATCTAGACTCGTGTCGGCGTAACCCTGCTCAAAAAAAAGCTGAGTCGCTACGTCGATAATTTTTTCTTGTTTCTTTAGCGTAGATGGACGCATTCAAGTACCTCTCCTGTATGAGCCTAATTAGAACAGGTCTGTGTTATTCATGCAATTTAAGCCAAGTAACCCATAAGCTTGCTCAAGGCTAATTTGCGATCTCAAACGATCTTTTATGAACCTTGGTTAAAATTTAACTTGATCTAGTTATACCAAATAACTTATCGTACCGTCCAGTACAGTACGATAAGTTAATGGAAAAATATGAACGCCAAAATTAAAGCCATCGTTATCACCCTTGCCTTAGTCACGACTCTTGCAATGACGGCTAACACTTTTGTCAGTAATGCTGATACCGAAAAAACCGATAACGCCTATGTTCATGGTGAGATCACCCAGATAAGCGCCGAGGCTTCTGGTCGAGTCACAAAAATATTTGTAACAGATAACCAAATGGTAAAAGCCGGAGACGTACTGGCAATCATAGATCCGAGAGATTACGTCGCCCGACGAGACCAGGCTAAAGCGGCGTTAGCCATGGCGAGTGCATCACTCGATAGCAACCAGAGTCGCACCGCGCTACAACACGTCAATATCGATGAAACTGCGGCTCATTTGGAGGTCGCAGAGGCGAACCATGACTTCGAGCAAAAGGAGCTCATTAGGTATGCAAAATTGGTTAAGACCGATGCTGTCAGCAAAACACAGCACGATGCGCAAGCGAACAAGGCTCGCATAGCCAATGCCAACCTTGAGGCGGCTAAGTTTAAGTTATCAGCAGCCAAGCAGCAGCTTATTAACCTAGAGACAGATCGCACTCACATTCTTGCACAGCAGCAACAAGCACAAGCAAGCTTAGCGCTAGCCGAACTAGAACTGCAAGATACCCAAATTCTAGCGCCGATCTCTGGCCGGATCGGTAATCGCGCCCTACAACTCGGTAAGTTTGTCCAAGCAGGTTCTGGCGTATTGGCCATTGTGCCAACCGGTGAATTATGGATAGAAGCCAACTTTAAAGAAACTCAGCTAACCCATATTCAACCCGGACAGGCCGTAGAGGTGATACTGGATATGTTCCCTGACTCAACACTCACTGGCACGGTGAGCAGCACTTCGCCATCAACAGGTGCGCAGTTCAGCCTCTTGCCTCCTGACAATGCCACCGGTAATTTCGTCAAGGTGGTGCAGCGAGTACCAGTAAAGATCAAACTGATGATCCCGTCGGCATTAAAAGGCCGAGTCGTTCCAGGGCTATCGGCAGAAGTCACGATTAACACCAATAGCACCAATAGCTAAGTCTTTCACTTATTCAGAGTTAATTCCATGAACCGCCGCCTCGAACTTATGCTAATTGTGACCCTGGCAATGATCCCATTTGGCATCACCTCGGCTATCTACAATGCCAGTGCCAGTAACATTGCCGGAACATTAAGCCTATCGGCTGACAATGCTTCTTGGTTCAATATTGCTTATATCTTAGCGCAATTACTGACCCTGCCTTTGGCCTCATGGCTAAGTTACCGCATAGGCGCAAAGCGCCTGCTAACCATGGGCACCGCTCTTGGCTTGTTAAGCAGTTTACTATTAGGTTTTAGCTGCAATGTCGTGGGGCACTTTATTGGCTGGGGCGTTATCGGGATTGCAGCAAGCTGTATGTTAGTGGCAGTGCAGGTGTTGGTGCTGCGTAACCTGTCACTTAAGGACATAGCTATTGCTGAAGGTTGCATGATGCTAATGACAACTCTGCTACCTATGGGCGTCTACCCTTGGCTTATCGCCGAGCTAGCCGAGAACGCCTTATGGCAACTCATCTTTGCGGCACAATCGAGCCTTTACCTGCTCATTTTGGCCTGGTTATGGTTACGGCCACTCGATTATATCGACGCGATACAGGTCCTGAAATTTAACGCGCTACAAGCGATTACCATGAGCGCTGCCATCACCGGGATCACGCTAGTCTTGATGCGTGGCCAGTACTATAACTGGTTCGATAGTCCAGAGTTTACTCAGATGACTCTGGTCACCGCGGCATTGATTCTCTTATGTGTATTCGTTATCGCGAAGCAGCTTGGTCGTGGCGAGTTCATTCGTAGCGATGTATTAAGCCCGCTAAAGAATAAAGTGTCGATGTACAACGCTGCCCTTGCAGGCTTTGCCGTGCTTGGCACTTCTATGCTGATCAGCGTTTACCTTGGCAGTGTATTGCGCTACAGCCATAGCGAGCAAGGCTGGCTGCAAGTGCCCGCTTTTGCCAGCATGTTTGTCGGCTTACTTATTAGTATCTGGATCTGTAATCACCCAAGACTCAAACCCGATGCTGTGGTGCCCATTGGTGTGCTAATGATCTTGCTCTCGAGCGTCTCGCTATCAGGTAGCAGCGCCAGTAGTGGCGCAAGTGATATGCTGCCAGCATTGATCTTACGCGGGCTTGGCGTCGGCTTGCTCAATGTCACCGTGTCTATCTCTATTTTATCGAGTTTTAAAAAAGAGCATATTTCACAGGGCGTAAGTTACTTCTACCTCTTTAGAACCTTAGGGGGTCTGATGGGCATGGCGTTGTTCTCTAGAATGATGAGTATTGAGTCCACCAGCACCATGGGTGTGCTAGGCGAAAATTTCAATCAAATGAACAGCAATTTCATCCAGTATCAAACGGCCATGACTCAAGTCTTGAACCAAGGGATGTTGGAAGCCACGCCAGAGCGAGTCGCGAGCTTGCTTTCCAGCCAACTGCAACTACAAACGGCAGCCGTTGCAGGAGGCAATAATTTCCAGTGGTTTATTATCTCGCTGTTTGTGCTTGCCCCTATCTTGATCATAGGTAAAAAGTTAGTGGCAAAGTCTGCTAATCAGCAGCCGGAAGATTAACTAAGTCTGTTTTTGATTTATCACAAATAAACACCATTGAATGAATTTTTTTCATAGCCAACCGCGTAAAAGTTACGCTAGTGTATTAGCCCTTATTTCAAGAAAATATCAAAAAAAAAATAATAAATGCAAGTTAACTTATTGAAGGGTAGGAATTAATACATGAAACAATCACACAAGCTATCGTTGCTTGCTGCCGCACTGTTCGGCAGCAGTTTCTCCGCCATGGCGGTAGAGAGAACGCACGACATCAGCATTGATGACTTCTTTGATATCGGTAATATGGGCGCAGTAACCTTTAGCCCGAATGGTAGGCAAGCGGTGTGGTTAGAGTCCCGCTGGGACAAGGAGCTTGATAAAAGCCAGCGCGACTTATGGTTAGTTGATACTCAGTCTCGCCAACCAAAGCGTCTGACCTTTACTAACGAGAGCGAGTCTAGCCCACAGTGGAGCCCAGACGGTGAATACGTTTACTACCTAGGAAAAATAAAGCAAGAAGGTGCAAAGGCACCATTCAACGGTAAAACTCAAGTCTTCCGTTTATCCATCTCAAGTGGCGATAGCCAACCTATGACTAAAGAAGCCGAAGGCGTCACAGGCTTTGAGCTCAGTCATGACGGTAAAAACCTGTATTTTCTAACCACTAAAACCACAACCGATAAAGATCCGTGGGCATCGATGCGTGCTGATCACAGCGCTCCAAAGTATGGCCACGGCGAACAAAAAACCAATCCACTATATCAGCTCGATCTCGAGCACTTTAAACAAAAACTACTACTTGATGACGATAAGGTCGTTTGGGAGTTTAAGGTTAGCCAAGATGGCAGCAAGATCGCCCGTATCACCACAACAGACAATGAACTGGTTTTCTTAGAAGGTTGGTCTG
This sequence comes from Shewanella sp. 30m-14, assembly GCF_052977125.1. Lineage (NCBI taxonomy): Bacteria > Pseudomonadati > Pseudomonadota > Gammaproteobacteria > Alteromonadales > Shewanellaceae > Shewanella > Shewanella sp. 30m-14. The sequence goes on from NZ_JBRILW010000018.1 coordinate 49,764, forward strand.
ATGTTGAAATTTTCGATACGACCACCCAGCAGAACAGCGTGCTGGCAGACACCCAGTGGCGCGATAATGCCCCCTCGCCTTATGGCTGGCTGCTCGGTCTTGCTTGGCAAGACAACAATACCGAATTAGCGTTTAGAATCGATTTCGACGGTCATCCAGGCCAGCTATTTATTGCCGATGCCAAAGCCACAGATAAACCATCGCTTGAGATCTCTCGCCCAGACGATGTGACACTGAACTCAAGCGATCTTACTTGGCGGCCAAACAGTGATGAGATCTGCTATCGCGGCGCCGATCATGGCCGCGTCAAACTGTTCTGTACTGAAATCGATGATGGCGAACAAGGCGATACTCGCAGCGTAATTCCCGGTGACATGGTGATCGGTAGTTATAGCTTTAGTCAAAATGGTAAGTCCGTCGCTTTTAGCCATAACGGCTTAGATCATTTCTCGGATCTGTTTATTGCAGATGCCAACAGTAGCCGTGCCAAGGCTAAACGTATAACCAATATCAATCCACAAGTTGATAGTTGGAAACTGCCGCAAGTTTCTATTGTAAAATGGACTGCGCCCGATGGTGCTGTTGTTGAAGGCATACTCGATCTACCAGCTGGATACAAAAAAGAAGATGGCCCCTTGCCATTAATCGTGCAAATTCATGGGGGGCCAACATCAGCGACGCCTTATGCCCTGCAGCATAGATCTTACGGACGTTCGACCTTCACCGCTAATGGATGGGCTCTACTTTCACCTAATTACCGTGGCTCCACTGGCTATGGCGATAAGTTCTTAACCGATCTTGTTGGTCGTGAGCATGATATCGAAGTCAAAGATATCATGGCCGGTGTCGATCAACTTATTAGCGATGGTGTCGTTGATGGTGACAAGATGGCCGTGATGGGCTGGAGTAACGGCGGTTATCTAACCAATGCGATTATCAGTACCAATAATCGTTTTAAAGCCGCAAGCTCTGGCGCTGGCGTATTCGATCAGCGCCTGCAGTGGATGCTTGAAGATACTCCGGGGCATGTGATTAACTTTATGGAAGGCCTGCCATGGGAAAAGCCTGCAGCCTATGATCATGGCTCGTCATTGACCCATGCTAATAACATCAAAACCCCAACGTTAATTCACATCGGTGAAGGCGATCAGCGTGTACCACTGGGTCATGCTCAAGGTCTCTATCGTACGCTGCACCACTACCTCAATGTACCTGTAGAGTTAGTCGTTTACCCCGATGAAGGCCATGGCTTAAGTAAATACCAGCACCGTAAGGCTAAAATGGAGTGGGATCAGAAATGGTTTAATCATTATGTATTGGGCCAGCCTGTAGAGTAAACGCGCTGTTTATCATCGTTTAGCTAACTCTATTAAAGCGCCCTGTTGGCGCTTTAATTTTTTAGATAACAATCGCTTTGTAAAAGTATATTCACTTTCCGTTCAGTAAGGCTATGCTAAGGTTTAAGCAGTTTATGACATAGCGAAAATGGAATGAGGAGAATCCAATGATAGGTTTTATTAAAAGAGTCACCGCTAGCTTATGTCTACTTGCTAGCGTATTGATAGCGCCGCAGGCGCTCGCAGAAGACAGCTATGCGCAAGCTAAGAGCACTTTTCAGCAAGCCAATGAAACCCAAAAATTCTTTGACAGCGCTTATGGTTACGCACTATTTCCTACGGTAGGAAAAGGCGGTATAGGTATTGGTGCCGCCTATGGTAAAGGACAAGTTTATCGTGCTGGCAGCTATGCCGGTAATACCAGCCTAACTCAAATTTCTTTTGGTTTTCAGCTCGGTGGTCAGGCCTACAGCGAGATCATCTTTTTTAAAAATGAGGCCGCCTATAAAGACTTTACCAGTGGCAGTTTTGAATTTGGCGCTCAAGCTTCGGCCGTTGCCATCAACATAGGTGCCAATGCTCAGGCTGGTACCACAGGTAACTCAGCGGGCGCCGGTAAAAGTGCTGCTACTGCCGCCTATATTAATGGTATGGCGGTATTTACCGTAGCCAAAGGCGGCTTAATGTTTGAAGCTGCTCTAGCAGGGCAATCTTTTACTTTTGAAGAAAAGTAGAGAAAAAGAAGGTTCTAGGAAATGCAGAGACGGATAGGACCTAGGACCTAGATCCTAGGTCCTTCAAAGTTAGAACCGAGGTAAATCACATTCTTCACACCCCTTTACAGGATAAGAATTCGTTATTTATGCCCCCATGGCACTGGTGGCAATGCCACTGGCTTGCTCAGATCAAAATCGACTCTAAAATCACGATTTTCACGAGTTAAACGGTAAGTAAATTCTTGCGGCTTGACGTACATGTGCCACACGTTAGTCACCGACACATCTAAAGCATTTTCTCTAAAGTTGTTAATCGAGTAAGCATCGACGGGGAATGACTGCTCAGTAGCGATGCCCATATTGGCTGTCATACCACCATACATAGTCACCTTGTCTTCAGATCCATCTTTATGACGGTGATCATGAGCTAAATGCAGGCCATAAGGCGTTTTAGTTATCACCCAAGTACGAGAGTGGTCATCACCCACATGAAATGGCACCTTAAGTACTGTATCGCTGCATTCACGCACATGCATAACAAGCTTCTTGCCACTAAATGCCGAGTCTGCGCTATTGCCCGCAGTAACAGTTCCTTCAAACGCTTTGCCACAATGAGCAGCGAGATTATCGAAAAAAGCAGCCTGTTCTGAGGTCACTGCCATTGCAGGCAATGCAAAGCCACTCGCCGCTAACAGGGCCATTTGTGAGTATTTTATTGTTTTCATTATTATCTCCGATGATTTGTGACTAACACTATCACAAAGAGATAAATTTTAGCTGAAAGCTTAAAGTCTTTATAAATCAAGCTGTGCCTTGGTTTTAGCGCAATTAACGAATATAAGACAGCGCTCAACCTCTAAACATGGCGTATACTCGCGCGACATTTTTCAGTATCACTAAAAGCTCAACCCCTCATGAGTAAGTACACAGTTCCAACCTTCTCGCTCGCAATGTTACATCCCAAATATTGGGGTGTATTACTCATCGTTAGCCTTAGCTTTCTTTGCAGTCTGTTGCCTTATGCGATTCAAATACGCTTAGGTAAGCTTGTTGGCCGTATTGTCATCGGCTTTATGAAGAAGCGCCAGCACACCATTAAGCGCAATCTTGAACTGTGCTTTCCAGATATGGGTGACGCTGAGCGCGATAACTTAATCAAACTGAATATTGAAAACACCGGCTTAGCCCTATTAGAAACCGGTATGGCTTGGTTTTGGTCGAATGAACGTATTGCTAAACACACCACTGTAGTTGGCATGGAGCATATCGACAAACTAAAGGCTGAAGGTCGTGGTGCACTGCTAATTGCCGTGCACTCACTCAACCTTGAGCTTAGTGGCCGCGCATTTGGCCAATATGCAAAGGGCATGGCGGTATACCGCCCTAACAACAATCCATGTTTTGATTACTTCCAGCTAAAAGGACGTTCGCAAGGTGGGCATACGTTGATTCATCGCAAGAACGTCAAGTTTATGCTGGAAGCGCTCAATGATGGTGCCTTCATGTGGTATGCACCGGATCATGACTATGGTCGCCGTCGTTCGACTTTTGCGCCGTTATTCGCAGTTGAAAATGCTTGTACTACCACTGGCACCAGTTTGTTAGCGGATAACACCAACTGCGCCATAGTGCCTGTTGTTTTTGTACGTAACAACGACAGTGGCCACTACACTCTCACTATAAAAGAACCAATGATAGATAAGTTTCCTAAGGGAGATGAACACGCGGGCGCGTGCTTTATTAATAAGATTGTTGAAGAGTCAATTATGGCTAAGCCAAGCCAATATATGTGGCTACATAGGCGCTTTAAGAACCGCCCTGATGGCGAAAGCTCTTTGTATTAACCAGTGAAGCCTCTCTGTATCAATGCTTCACTAATCAAACCAGGCTGACGACTTTTCGGCGGCTTGGTTTTTGACATCATCATCGATATACATAGATACCATAGCCAGCGCAGCAGCTAATGCCCCGAGATCATCGGAAAATCCCAGTATAGGGGTTAAGTCTGGAATTGCATCAATCGGCGAGATAAAGTAAGCCAAGGCACCAAAAATCACCGTCTTCGCCCACTTAGGCGTATCTGGTCGCTTGGCGGCATAATATAAACACAGCGCATTATCTATCACTTCACGTCCGGCTTTTTTGGCAAACATTTTCACCTTCAGCCAAAAGCTCTCATCGCTATAATCGTTTGTGTCATTCGTTTCTTGAGTCATGATCCAGCCCAAAAAAATAAGGGAATATCCTTGATATTCCCTTATTTTAGTTTAATTAGCTACAGCAAGCTTATCGCTGATGCTTTGGACAGTTGAGTGTCCCAAGCGTTGTTTTACTCTGGGTGCGTTACCTTTGGTGTTTCGGCGTGGTTCCCCAAGCATTCTTTTTAGGCGGTCGCTTGGCAGCGGCTTTATTTGAATTTGGATTTCCCTGACCACCTGTTTTAGCGCCTTGCTTAGCCGTGCTAGCGTTCGCCGCTTTGCTCTGGCCTGACTTATTCTGACTCGGCTTACTCTGAGCAGATTTACCCTGCCCAGACTTCCGGTCATCAAACTGATCAGCAGAGAAACGGGTAAAGGCTTTTTTACCTTTACCGTCATCTTTAGTATTGAGCTTCTTATTGTTGCGGTTCGCTTCACGCTCCTGACGCGTCTCTACTGGCACTAAGCAAGATGGGCCATTACCAATTAACTTTTCTTTACCCATATCGATAAGCGCTTCACGAATAAGCGGCCAGCCTGCTGGGTCATGATAACGCAACAAAGCTTTATGTAACTTACGCTGGCGGCCTTTTTTCGGTACCGAAACCTGTTCGCTGTTGTGCTTCACATTTTTAAGTGAGTTCAGCTCGGTATGGTAAATCGTCGTTGCGTTTGCCATGGGTGATGGATAGAAGTTCTGCACTTGATCCAGCTTGAACTTTTCGCCTTTCAGCCATAGCGCCAAATTCACCATATCTTCATTGGTGGTGCCTGGATGCGCCGAGATAAAGTAAGGGATCAAATACTGCTTTTTCCCCGCCTCTTTTGAGTACTTATCGAAAAGTTCTTTAAACTTATCGTAAGTGCCCATTCCCGGCTTCATCATCTTATTGAGCGGTCCCTCTTCGGTATGCTCTGGAGCAATCTTCAGGTAGCCACCCACGTGATGGGTTGCCAGCTCTTTAACGTAGCGCGGATCTTCAGTGGCTAAGTCATAGCGCACCCCAGAGGCAATCAATACCTTTTTAATCCCTGGTACATCTCGAGCGGCGCGATACAAGTCGATAGTCGCTTGATGATCGGTATCTAAATGACCACAAATTGACGGGAATACGCAAGATAAACGACGACAAGTGCTTTCAGCTTTAACACTAGAACAGCCTAAGCGATACATGTTGGCCGTTGGGCCACCCAGATCGGAGATCACCCCGGTAAATCCAGGCACTTTATCTTGAATGTCTTTAATTTCTTTAACGATCGAATCCTGAGAACGACTTTGAATAATTCGCCCTTCATGCTCGGTGATAGAACAGAAAGAACAGCCACCAAAGCAGCCACGCATAATATTGATTGAGGTCTTAATCATGTCGTAGGCAGGAATTTTTTCTTTGCCATAAGATGGATGCGGCACGCGCTGATAAGCTAAATCAAATACGCCATCCATCTCATCAGTATTCAGCGGCCATGCCGGTGGGTTAACCCAAATGGCACGCTCGGCATGCTTTTGAAATAACGCGCGCGCACAACCGGGATTTTGCTCCTGATGCAAAATACGCGAGGCATGGGCATACAAAAACTTATCTTCAGATACTTTTTCATAGCTAGGCAGTAAGACATAAGTCTTCTCCCAAGGCTTAGGTCTGGCAGGTTGGATACTGATCGCCTTTGGCGCATCATTATCGAATATTTTCTCATCCGTTGGGCCCGACAGGTTTTTACAACCGACATCATCGGCACCATACGGGTTAGGAATTGGATCGATTTTATGTAGTTGATCGATTTTTCGTGAATCCATGCCCTTCCACTCAGGCAAAGGCTCTTTACGAATAACTGTCGTGCCGCGAATATCATGCAGCTCAGAGATAGGCTCGCCAGCGGCTAAACGGTGTGACAACTCCACCAAAGGTCGCTCAGCATTACCGTAAACCAAGATATCTGCTTTGGCGTCTAAAATAACGCTACGACGCACTTTATCGGACCAATAATCGTAGTGAGCGATACGGCGCAAGCTCGCTTCGATACCGCCAATCACCACAGGCACATTCTTAAAGGCTTCCTTACAGCGCTGGGTGTAAACCGTTACGGCACGATCGGGGCGTTTACCGCCAATATTTCCTGCGGTATAGGCATCATCATGACGCATACGCCGCTCGGCCGTATAGCGGTTGATCATCGAGTCCATGTTACCGGCGGTCACACCAAAATAGAGGTTAGGCTTACCTAACTTCATAAAGTCTTCTTTGTTTGACCAATCAGGTTGGGCAATAATCCCGACTCTAAAGCCTTGCGCTTCGAGCATGCGGCCAATTACTGCCATACCAAAGCTTGGATGATCCACGTACGCATCGCCGGTGACGATAATGATGTCGCAACTATCCCAGCCTAGCTTAGCCATCTCTTTGCGAGACATAGGCAAGAAGGGCGCTGGGCGAGTAAGCTCAGGGCGATACTTTGGAAAGGTAAATAACGTGGATTCTACTTGCATGGATTAGGCAGCCTAACTGAAATACAAAAATTACGCAGATTTCGCGCCCCACGTTACTCTCACGTTGGGGACGCGGAGTATAACAGGCTCCGCCTGCAAGGTGTGACTAAAAAAGCATCAAGTTGATGCTTTTTTTAGTATAGCCCCTTATCCCATAATTTGGCTGTGGGTATTATTCAGCCTGACTTTACAGTGTACTGAAGTCGATACAATAAGGCTTATTAGCTTTTGGCTGACATTGACTAAGCGCTATAAACTGGAGATAAAAGTCAGTAAATTTGCCAGCACTAGAGCTAACATCACAGCCCAAGTTAACAAGACGCCCCAAAAACGACCGAAATGATAACCGCCTCGCCCCTGAGTTAACCCAATTGCATGCAGCAAACGAGCAACAATCCATACCGTGCCAAATACGTAAAGTAATAGCGCACCGGTGCCATTCATCTCTGCAACCACGAACAGCAACAAAGTAATAGGCGCGTTTTCCAATAAATTAGCGTGCACTCTTTGCGCCAATTCAAGTGACTCATTACCCGCACTACCGAGACCAATTTTATGTCTGCGCCTCAGTTTTATTACCCTAAAAGAGAGCGCAATCGTTAACAGTGCAGTAAGGCTGATAAACAAAGCGGATATAGCAAGTGGCATACGTTGACCTATTCAGTAGCAAGCAAAACCACAGCATTACAATTATCGAACATTATGTAAAATAAATGGCAACCTTTTTAGCTCAAATAGGTTAAGATGCGCTCGTCAAAACAGGGCAAATAAACATCTGTATAGAACAAACGATAAAAACAATATAAGCATCTGTTTAATAAAAATAAATAATCCTGAAGTCACCTACAGCGAAGCAAGATTGTGGATAATCGAGAATTTTTAGAAAAGCGCCGTTTCATCATCCGGCTCGGTAAAGCACTGCATAAATTTGGTACGCCAGCCTATCGCCTAGAGACTCACCTACAAGGTGTTTCTAACGTGCTTGGCATTGAAGGTTACTTCTTGATCTCGCCAACCGCGATGACCTTTGTGTTACAACACGACGAAGACCAAGAGTATAACCACGTCGCCAGAGTGAAGCCCGGTGAGCTAGATCTGGGCTCATTAGCCAGAACCGACGAACTGGTTGAAGAACTCATGTCTGGTCAGCGCACACTCAGTGAAGCGCTTGAACGCCTAGAAGAGATCTCCAATAAACCTAACCCATACGGTACCAAACTAACCCTACTCGCCTTTGGTGTATCGGCAGGTGCCTTTGCCATGCTAATGGGCACGAGTTGGAACGATGCTTTTTGGTCTAGCATGTTAGGCCTGATGGTTTACGGTTTAGTTTATCGCGCCGAACGTTCTAAACGTATGGCAGAAATGCTTGAGCCCCTTGCCGCGATCCTCTGCGCTATTGCAGCCTTCGCTATCGCACGCGTCGACCCTTCGGTTAATATCCCTGTGGTGATCTTGTCCGGCATTATTATCTTTATTCCCGGCCTTGCCCTCACTTTGGGGCTAGCTGAACTCGCCGCGCGTGACCTTATCTCAGGTACGGCAAGGGTGATGGATGCCTTCATGCTGCTATTTAAGCTCTATTTCGGGGTGATCCTCGGCATGGCCATTGGCAAGGCGTTATTTGGCGAGACAAGCTATATTCCTCCTGAAGCACTACCTCAATGGGCGACATTTATCTCAGTGCCAATCTTATCTACGGCACTGGTTGTTATCTTTAAAGCCAGAATAAAAGACTCCCCCTGGGGCATATTAGCTGGCATTGTCGCTTTTTTCTCGGCGATATTGGGCGGGATTTACTTTGGCGAATCGATTGGTATTTTCTTTGGTGCATTAGCCGTCGGCGTATACTCCAACTTGTTTTCTCGTTGGATGAAGGCACCCGCTTCTATCGCATTATTGCAAGGCATAGTGATCTTAGTACCTGGTAGTAAAACCTATATCGGCCTTAATACCTTAATTCTCGGTGAGACCATCTTTAACCAATCTCATTTGGGGATACAGATTTTTTTAATTTTTATGTCCATTATTGCAGGCTTAATTTTTGCCAACGTTGCCGTTCCGCCAAGGCGTACCTTGTAAGCGCTAGCAGCAATAATCACCAAAGAAAGAGCGCTTAAAGGCGCTCTTTTTTATTGCGCTAAATCATTTTCTGATTAAGTAAAACTGCCTGTTATGACTTGACTAATCTACACTTACGCTGTGTTATAGTTTTGTTACACCTTAGCCGCTATTAATTCTCGCCAAGGAGTAGAGTGACATAATGAAGCGGGTTTTCAGCATCACCTTAGTGTTCTTTTTTAGCATCCAGATGGATGTTGCTTCGGCTGAAAATAAAACTGCAGTTCCTGATAACAACCACGCTGAAGATTACGAGCAAAAAAAACCGACCAAGAATATTGTGATCAAGAGTAACGATATTTTTGATCTCTCCGACCCCGATACTTTTTTCATTCATCGTTGGGCTAACTACCTACATATTAACACCCGAGACTCAGTGATCCGCGACAAACTTAGCTTTTCAGAAGGAAATGAAGTCAGCCAAAAGGACCTAGACGAAGCACAACGTATATTGCGCTCACAGGCCTATATTCGTGACGCTAAAATTAGTTACTCGAAGCCCGCTCCCGATGCAGACCTTGCTGATGAAGGCGAAAATATCTTAGTCGAAACTTGGGATAACTGGTCACTGTTACCCACCTTTAGTGCCAGTCGTAGCGGCGGTGAAAATAAGTTTTCCATCGGTATCAAAGAGGATAACTTACTCGGCTACGGTATTCGTACTCGTATCAAATATCAGTCAAATGCCGACAGAACGGGTTACAAATTTGGGGTTGAGGCACCATTTAACTACATAAAATACGCCACTATTGCCGCAGACTTTTACGATAATAGCGATGGTCAGGCTAAACATGTTTATTTTAATAAACCATTTTATACCTTAGATGGCAGCCATATGTATTCCGCCGAATACCTAGATGATCTCCGTGTCGATACCCTTAAACAAAACGGGATGGATATTAATGAGTTTCAGCACTCCGTTTTCTACAATAATGCCCGTTTTGGCTGGCTGATAAACCACAATAGCGAAGAAGTTTCTAGGTTTATTACCGGGATAACTCAAGACCAGCACGAGTTTAACCATATCGATAGCTACCCCACCTCTGAGCTACCGCAAGATAGGAATTTTCTCTATCCATGGCTTGCTTATCAGTACTTAGAAGATGATTTTAAAGTCCTCAAGAATGTGCATTTAATTAATTATAACGAGGACTTTAACTTTGGTTGGCAACATTACTTTAAGCTGGGTATTGAAACCCGAGACCTAAACGACAGTTCACCGATTGGCTACCACGTTAACTGGCAATCGAATCGCGGTTACCAAGGTAAGGATCAACTGATTTTATTTGAGATGGATGGTGAAGGCGTATTTGCCACCCGCCAAAAAGATTTCTATAAACTCAATGTCGCCGCCGAGTATTTTTATCATATTAGTCCCAAGTGGACTGCCTATTCAAAGCTCAGATTAAGCACCTCACAAAATAACTACTTGGATGAACCTTTTGCTCTTGGCGATGACACTGGGGTTCGTGGCTACCCCAATGATTACCAATATGGTGACAATCAATGGGCCTTTACCGCAGAGATAAGAAACTATCCTAATATCAATTTATACCAATTAGCGGAACTCGGTTGGGCCGTATTTACCGATGTAGGTCATGCATTTGGTGGTGACGATGAAAATAACGCAGTATCTTCCCCCATCGGCAGCGTTGGTATTGGTGCAAGGATTTACTCATCAAAATCAAGCTACGGTAATGTCGCTCATATTGATATAAGTATGCCATTCACCTCCGGGGTTGAAGTGAATAGTTGGGAATGGCGCTTTCAGGTGAAAAATCGCTTTTAAGCGCCCTATCGAGCCAACAATTAGGCGTTACTTAGTGTCATAAAATGCTTCAATTTTTTCTTTAATGTCATTCTTCGGCTCATTATTTTCAAACTTATCGTTCCGCTTTATTTGCGCTTTCATCATTGCTCACCAAGTGTCGAGACAGAATCAAACCCTACTTCAACTTTGCCCATTGTCGAACTCACTTGTAGGCCTTGAGCAAAATCAATCAAACCAACATGTAAAATCAACAATTCGACTTAATTTATAGTCGTCTCAGTTAAACAGCAATATTCGCGGTTAATGGCTGTGCCCCTGAGAAAAGTTAATCATCATCACACCAACGGCCACCAGCGCCATACCAACCCAAGCTGTCATATCTAAGTGTTGACGATAAAATAGCGCCGACAATAAAGTCACAGTAACAATGGCCAACCCCGCCCAAAGCGCATGCACTACACCAACAGGCATGCCCTTCATCGCTTGGCCTAAAAAGATAAAAGCAGTTAAGTGGCCTAAAAGCACTAGTGCAGCTGGCAATGGCTTACTAAAGCCATCGGTAGCTTTTAACGCCACATGAGACAAGGCTTCTGCCACTACACCCAGTAAAAGAAACATCCAACTCATTTTATTACCTTAATTGTGCTCCGCAATTGTTTGCAAAGGCGTTAAAAATCAATATCCGTATTATATTTACCGGATAAATAATGATAATCCCCCTTCAATACAAATCACTTTTGCTCTTGGGTAATAATCTTTATAAAGGTAATAGAAAAGCCGCCCTATTGGCGGCTTATAGCGTCGGTATTTCGGGTGAAAATTGCGCTTTACTTCGCTAAATGCTCGGCATGAAAACGTAAGTGGTTTTCAATGAAGCTAGAGATGAAGTAATAGCTATGATCATAACCTTCTTGCATATTTAGCGTTAGCGGGTAGCCGCTCATTTTAGCTGCCGCCTCTAGTACTTCTGGCTTTAACTGCTCGATAAGAAAGTCATCAGCCTCACCTTGATCAACTAAAGCTGGCACAAATTCAGTCGCTTTACGCATCAATAGGCTGGCATCGTAATCAACCCAAGTTGTGGTATCACGGCCTAGATAGGCTGTTAGTGCCTTTTTGCCCCAAGGGCAATTTACTGGATTTGCAATCGGGCTAAATGCCGACACAGATTGATAAGCCTGTGGGTTACGCATCGCAATCACCAACGCACCGTGGCCGCCCATAGAGTGACCCGCAATAGAGCGCTTATCACTCACCGGGAACATAGATTCAATAAGCGCAGGCAATTCATTAACCACATAATCGTACATGCGGTAATGGCGATTCCAAGGTGCTTGGGTAGCATTGACATAAAAGCCCGCGCCTTTACCTAAGTCGTAACCCGCATCATCGGCAACATCATCGCCTCGAGGGCTGGTATCTGGCGCAACAATCGCAATACCCAGCTCAGCAGCCATTCGCTGTGCGCCGGCTTTTTGCATAAAATTTTCATCGGTGCAGGTTAACCCTGACAACCAATAAAGCACGGGAACTTTTTTACCATTTGACGCTTGAGGCGGCAGATAAACCGCAAATCGCATGGCGCAATTTAGGGTTGTAGACTGGTGGCTATATTGCTTATGCCAGCCGCCAAAGCTCTTATTGACACTGATATTTTCAACGGTCATTTAATGCCGACTCCTATAAATTTTTACATCGAGAGCAATCAAGCCTCTTAAAAACAACAAGCGCCCGAAAGCGCTTGTTATTTTATATGACTTAATTACTTGTCGAAGTGGATTACTGTACGAATACTCTTACCTTCGTGCATAAGATCAAATGCTTCGTTAACTTGCTCAAGCGCCATTGTATGAGTAATAAAGTCACTTAACTTGAACTCACCTGCAAGGTAACGCTCAACGTACTCTGGTAATTCAGAGCGGCCTTTAACGCCACCAAATGCACTACCTTTCCAAACACGACCCGTCACTAACTGGAATGGACGCGTTGAGATCTCTTGGCCTGCACCTGCAACACCAATAATCACTGACTCGCCCCAACCTTTATGACAACACTCAAGTGCGCTGCGCATGACGTTAACGTTACCAATACACTCAAATGAGTAATCAACGCCGCCATCAGTCAGCTCAACAATCACATCTTGGATTGGCTTGTCATAGTCTTTAGGGTTAATGCAGTCAGTTGCACCCAATTGACGGGCTAGGTCGAACTTACTTTCGTTGATATCGATAGCAATGATGCGTGACGCTTTAGCCATTGCCGCGCCGATAACCGCTGACAGACCAATGCCACCCATACCGAAGATAGCAACGGTTGCGCCTTCCTCAACTTTAGCGGTGTTCATTACCGCGCCCATACCGGTTGTGACACCACAGCCTAGAAGACAAACTTCTTCAAGTGGCGCTTCAGGGTTGACTTTCGCTAACGAAATTTCAGGTAATACGGTGTACTCAGAGAACGTTGAAGTGCCCATGTAGTGATAGATTATCTGGCCATCTTTAGAGAAACGGCTAGTACCATCTGGCATCAAACCTTTACCTTGAGTTTCACGGATCTTCTGACAAAGGTTAGTCTTACCAGACTTACAGAATTTACATTCGCCACATTCAGGAGTGTAAAGTGGGATAACGTGGTCGCCTACTTTAACGCTAGTGACACCTTCACCGATAGACTCAACAATACCGCCACCTTCATGACCAAGAATACAAGGGAAGATGCCTTCTGGATCGTCGCCCGATAATGTAAATGCGTCGGTGTGACATACGCCAGTGGCGATCATCTTAACGCGCACTTCACCTTTTTGTGGTGGCATTACATCTACGATTTCCATAGATAGTGGCTGGCCAACGGTCCAAGCTACTGCGGCTTTTGATTTGATTGTTTGTGCTGTCATCTTGTATTCCTACTCTTAATAAACTTTTATATACGGCGTGTCACCGCTGTGGGTATGGCAAAGATTATAACGACCTGTTCAATATTGATAATCCCACCAATAGGTAATTAACCTTTACCATATGGTAATAATCTTTAGGAATGTGGCTTCATTATTTACTGAAATGCTTTCTAGGGCTTGAGCTAATTCCAAGTCATGCTATAAATTAATCTCTACTGGTTTTTGCCGCAGCAAATTTAACGTAGCTGGCTATCTTTACTGCCTCGGCGATTAAACAGCTGTTGCTTTGCCTGAGCACCATCGAGTGCATTTTGACAATGAACACAGAGTCGTACACCTGCCACCGCCATACGTCGAGCCTCAGGGATCTGCTCGCCACACTCTTCACAATGTTGCAGGCTAATCCCGCCAACCAGTTTACTTCTAGCGGTTGCCACGGCATCGTCGACACTGCTGTCGATTTGATCTTGCACCGCACCATCTCTTGACCATCCACCAGCCATGTTAGTACCTCTCTATGACAATTCGCGGTTGCTGAGCATAAGTCGATTTAGCAGCCTATTAATCTATAGTCGAAGGCTGGGATTGCGTCTAACAATCCACTGTATTTCGCCCTTGAGTGACCAGCGCGAACTGAGAGCGAAGTCGCTCCAGATATAGACAGTTCCAGATATAAGCAGTCCATGTCACCCGGCTGCAGGTTAGCTAACCTGATTAGCGACAATGACTCACCTTTTGATGAGGCTCATTATATTTATTTCAAATAGAATGATAATTAGCTCTTAATACAAATCTCTTTTACCATACAGTAATAAAGGCTGAGTCAGCTTGTCGCATAAGGAGTCATCATGTTCAATTGGGAAGGTGTGAGTGAGTTTGTCGCCGTTGCTGAAGCAGAAAGCTTTACCAAGGCATCACAAAGATTGGGGATATCAACCGCACAAGTCAGCCGCCAAATTAGTGCACTTGAAACCAGACTGGCCTCTAAGCTGTTTCACCGCACCACCCGCAAGGTATCGGTAACCGAAGTTGGTCGCATCTATTATCAACATTGTCGCCAAGTATTAGATGGCTTAGAAGAAGCCGAGCGTGCAATTACTAATTTGCAGACAAGCCCACGCGGGTTACTCAAAATCACCGCGCCGGTCACCTATGGCGAAATGACCATGGCGCCATTAATTAATGACTTTGCATCGCTCTACCCAGAGCTGGAAGTCAAACTCAATCTAACCAACCAAAAGTTAGACTTAGTTGATGAAGGTTACGATCTGGCGATTCGACTTGGACACTTAGAAGACTCAAGCATGATGGCCAAGAAGCTAAGCAGTCGTACCCAATATGTGTGCGCGTCGCCTAGCTATATCTCAACCTATGGTATTCCGCACTCGCTATCAGAGCTAGATCAGCACAACTGCCTAATCGGCACCATGGATTATTGGCGCTTTCAAGAAAATGGCAAAACCAGAAATGTACGCGTTAGAGGCAGTTTAAGTTGTAATAGTGGCCACGCTTTAGTTGATGCCGCCATTAAAGGCATCGGCATAGTACAATTGCCCGATTATTACGTATTGCCGTTTATTGAGTCAGGCGAGCTAACGCCTTTGCTTGAGCAAAACCGCCAACCAGAAGAGGGGATTTGGGCGCTTTATCCGCAAAATCGCCACCTCTCACCAAAGGTACGTATGCTACTTGATCACTTAAGCCACGGCCTTAAACAAGCCTAGCACTCCCACTATTTTGACCTACACCCCAGAGCGTGGGTCAAAATACATATGACAAAATTCAAGTAAAATGCTTAAAAATCAATAAACAATAATTCCTCACGCAACAATTGTTACCTGTGTGCAAAAGTAATTTACCTTTTGAGCTAATTGTTCCAAAAAGAACGGTAACTATAATGAGCGCCATCTAAAGCCCTGCACTCGGTCATACCTTTCGTATCCCCTTTTAGTCCTAAGGCTCTTATCAAATTACATCGGCATCTGTTGATGCTTAGAGGAATTACTATGTCTCGTATTGTTATTGTTGGTGGCGGCGCAGCAGGCCTTGAAATCGCAAGTATGCTAGGTCGCAGTGTGAATAGCCAAGATGAAGTGATTTTGGTTGAAGGCGAAACCCACCATTATTGGAAGCCGCGGTTTCATGAAATAGCCGCTGGTACCTTTGATACCGATCTTGATAGTCTTTGTTACTTTAGCCATGGAGCTAAAAATGGTTACATGCACTATCAATCCTGGATGACTGACGTTAATCGAGCAGCAAAGAAACTCACCGTACGTAAGCCTAATGGTGAAACAGATACACTCGATTACGACTACCTAATCATCGCCATTGGCGCGATCAGTAATGATTTTGCGACCCAAGGTGCAAAAGAGCACTGCTTGTTCTTAGACACACCAGAACAAGCCCGTGATAGCTGGCACAAAATCAGCAATTTGCTGCGATCAGGTAAAGATTGCAACATCAACATTGTCGGTGCTGGCGCGACGGGTCTAGAGCTCGCAGCAGAGCTTGCCAAAGTAAGTGCAGAACTGAGCGAAAATCCTTATGCAGCATGGCTTAATATCAACTTGATTGAAGCCGCCGATAGAGTATTACCAAACGGCCCAGTTAAAATGTCTGAGCAAGCGCTACTGAGACTTGAGAAATATCAGATTAATGTGATGCTTAATACTCGCATCGCTAGCGTTGAAGCCGATCGTATGCTCACCAGCGACGGCCTAGTGCTCAATGCCGATGTGCAGTTTTGGGCAGCAGGTATTAAAGCCCCTGACTGGCTAAAAGAGATAGGCGGCCTGCAGAGCAACTCGCTTAACCAACTGGTTGTTGAGCAAACGCTTGTTACAACCTTTGATTCATCAATCTTTGCACTCGGTGACTGCGCCGCAATTCCACAAGCAGATGGTAGCCAAGTACCACCTAAAGCTCAGGCAGCTAACCGCGCTGCAGTGCATTTAGCTAAAAACTTAGTCGCCCTATTAGATGGGAAGCCACTCAAACCTTTTGTCTACAACGACGGCGGAATGGTGGTCGCTATCGGGCATAACTTTGCAATTAGCACCATGATGAATGACAGGTTAATCTTAAAAGGCCGCTTAGTGCGCCGCCTCTACGATACGATTTTCCGTTTACATCAAAAAACGGTTAGTGGTTACTTAACCATTTCGCGTTTGATTATTTTCAAACGACTAAAGTGTTTGTTTAAACCCGCTTAAGCAGAACTATTGCAATTACCTGCGTAAATTACAGCTAAAAAAAGCCCGCTTATCTTTCGATAAGCGGTTTTTTTGAATATTAGCCATTAATTTCTAATCTCATACCGCTGACCAACTTTAATCGTGGTGCCAATCATAGTAGAGCCAATAACGCGAGAGCACGAAAGCCAATAGAGTAACCCTGTAAGTGAATAGCCCTATTTGTAGAAAGTAGTTCGAACTCTAAACATATCTAGCAGGTATTTTTTGCCCTACACCACAAAGCAAGATTGCTTAACTGTTAACCACCAAGCAGCTGTGTTAATTTTGATCGATGCTAGCCTTAAATCTGTTGCAAACTAATTTACTAGACTGCAACAAGGCTGCTACCAGAAAAAGTGAAGCACTGCCTCTAGTTTGAACTCTAATGATTAACAGAGACGGCACGTGCGCAAAGGATCGCTAACCTCAAGCACGGAGTTCTTATGAAACGTATACTGTTAATTGGCTGCCTTCTTAGCGGCATAACACATCAAGCCCTAGCCCAAGAACAATGCGGCAAGGTCACTATCGCCGATATGAATTGGAGCTCTGCTTCATTAATCGCTAACGTTGACCGCTTTATTTTACAACATGGCTATGGCTGCGAAGCCGAGTTAACCCCTGGTGATACCATGCCCACCAGCACCTCTATGGTTGAAAAAGGCGAGCCAGACATCGCGCCTGAAATCTGGAGTAACAGCGTTAAAGAGCTTATCGAACAAGCAGTCACTGACAAGCGTTTGGTTATTGCCGGCAAGTCGCTGTCTGATGGCGGTGAAGAGGGGTTTTGGGTGCCGCAGTACATGGTCGACAAAGACCCCAGCCTGAAAACCATTCAGGGAGTGATCGCCAATGTAAAAGCCTTTGAGCATCCAGAAGATCCAGAGCGCGGTGCCTTTTATGGCTGCCCTGCAGGCTGGGGCTGCCAACTCTCTGCAGAAAACCTCTTTCGCGCACTCAAGCTCGGTGATGCTGGGTTTGATCTTATCGATCCCGGTTCAGGAGCCGGTCTAGCGGGCTCGATTGCCCGAGCTTATGAGCGTCAACAACCTTGGTTTGGCTACTATTGGGCGCCCACTGCGGTACTAGGCAAGTACAAAATGGTCAAAGTGGACTTTGGTAGTGGTGTCGATGCAAAAGAATTTAGTGACTGTATCTCTCAAGCAGAGTGTGCCGATCCTAAAGTCACTATGTACCCTGCAGCCTTGGTACAAACAATTACTACCGCAGCATTCGCTAAAAAATCAACGTCTGCATTTGAGTATCTTGGCAAGCGCGCCTTAACCAATGCACAGATGAACCGCTTATTGGCCTGGATGGAAGATAATCAGGCTGATGGCACTATCGCTGCCGAGTACTTCTTAATCAATCATCAAGATATTTGGCTTGAATGGGTTCCCGCAGAGGTGGCCACTAAAGTGAAATTGGCCATAGCCGATCTCTAAAAGTCACTATCAAAGCGAGGCCTGCTAAGCCTCGCTTTTTTATCCTCATCTAGATATCCCTAATAACAATAATAGAGGTCGTAATGGCTGACTTTTCTTGGCTCAGCGAATTTCCGAAAATGGATCGCTCCACTTTGCTGCAGATCCGTAAATATTTAGACGGTGCTTTTCGGGACTTTTCTCGCGAGTACGGCGATGTTATCGAGTCTCTATTCGATCCGCTGCTCGACTTTCTTATCTGGTTTGAAAAGCTGCTTGTGCAGTCGCCATGGTGGGCAGTGCTGCTCTCTATCACCGCTTTGGTTTATGTTGCTAGCCGCTCATGGAAATTATCTTTAGGCGTTGTTATTTCATTTATGCTGATTGGTTATTTTGGCATGTGGCAAGATACCATGCGCACCCTTAGCATCATTACTGTCTGCACCCTATTAGCCATCACATTAGGCGTACCCATTGGTATCTTAATGTCTCGCAGTAATCGAACTCAGGCGGTGGTGACGCCCATTTTGGATGTGATGCAAACCATGCCTGCCTTTGTCTACTTGATCCCCGTGGTCATGCTACTGGGTATTGGCAAAGTCCCCGGCGTTATTGCCGTGGTCATATACGCCATTCCACCTGTTATTCGCCTAACTAACCTAGGGATCCGCCTAGTAGACAAAGAAGTACTAGAAGCGGCGACGGCTTACGGCGCGAATCCGATGCAGCGCTTGCTGGGAGTTCAATTACCACTGGCCTCTCCCACCATTATGGCCGGTATTAACCAGACGATAATGATGGCACTCGGAATGGTGGTTATCGCATCTATGATTGGCGTTAAGGGCTTGGGCCAGCCAGTACTCAAGTTGATCACTAACCAATATTTCACTCTTGGGCTGTTTAACGGTTTGGCTATTGTCGCACTCGCTATCATTTTTGATCGCACCTCGCAGGCCTACGCCAAACGGTCACAAAAACATACGCGAAGTGGCCATCATGAATAACAACTCATCTAAAGAGCCACTCATTCAAATTAGAGATCTTTATAAGGTCTTTGGCAAAAAACCAAACAAGGTTATTCCGCTAGTAAAAGAAGGTTTATCTAAGGATGACATTCTCGCACAAACCGGCCATACCGTCGGCCTTAAAGCCATTAACCTCGACATTCACCAAGGCGAGATTTTTGTGATTATGGGACTATCTGGCTCCGGTAAATCAACCTTAATTCGTCACTTCAATCGATTAATCGATCCTACCGAAGGCCAAATACTGGTTGAAGGCTTGGATGTAATGAAGCTCAATACCAAGCAGCTAGAACTGTTTCGGCGCAGTAAAATGGCCATGGTGTTCCAACGTTTTGGCTTAATGCCCCACAAAAGCGTGCTGGAAAATGTCGGTTATGGCCTAAGTGTACAGGGGGTCGATAAAGCCACTAGAAATGCTAAAGCCAAACAATGGCTGGAAACTGTCGGTTTGAGCGGATATGAAGAGCAGTATCCTTCTCAACTTTCAGGTGGCCAACAACAACGTGTCGGTCTAGCAAGAGCCCTGTGTACCGATGCCGAAATCCTGCTGATGGATGAAGCTTTCTCCGCATTAGATCCACTTATACGCAGTGAGATGCAGGACCAACTGATTGATCTGCAAAAAGAGCTACGTAAAACCATTATCTTTATTACCCATGATCTCGATGAAGCGCTACGCATTGGCGATCGTATCGCCATTCTCAAAGACGGTGAACTGGTTCAAGTCGGTGAGCCAGTCGATATCTTGCTCAACCCTGCTGATAATTATGTAGCGGCTTTTGTCAAAGATGTAAACCGTCCGCGAGCCCTGACAGTTGAAACGGTTATGAAGCCACCCGCATTTCGCCTCACTGCCGACACGATAGGAGAAGCACTTAAACAGATGAAACGCATTCCTGCTAACTATGCCTATTACGTTACCGATGAAGGCTTTCAGGGGGTGGTGTGCCAAGCAGCGCTAGAAGATGCCGTCAAAGCTGATGAACAAGCGCTAATGGAAGACTTCAAGGTAGAAGAGCTAACCCCTATTTCACAAGATGCACTGCTTGAAAGCATTATTCCCGCGACAATGGAGTCTGATTACCCCCTCCCCGTTGTCGATGCCGATGGCGACCTACAAGGCGAACTTTCGCGGACTCACTTAGCCGACGTGCTATCGGATTTCTATAGCGACGCCGACAGCACAGCCAATACAGACCTACAAAAATCAAACTTAACTCATAAGGATAAATGATGATCCGCTACACACTTGCAGCTTCATGTATCGCCCTTGCATTATCCGCGAATGCAAGCGCCACCCCAATTGATGAAGAGCTAGAAGCGTTAAAAGCCCGCATCGAGCAACTTGAGGCTCAGCAGCTTCAGTCTCAACAGCTTGAACCTGAACTGCTCGTCGTCGAAGAGCAGCAAAAGGAACCAGAGAGCAGCGTCAATTTTGGCGGCGCCGTGCGTGTCAATTACACCTATGAAGACTATGATGACGACAATGCTGACCGTGGTGGCGATTTTGATTTTGACCTGTTCCGTATCGATGTGTCAGGCAATTATCAAGACCTAATCTTTTCTGCCCAGTACCGCTGGTTTGAGTACATGAATGTGATTCAGCACGCTTGGATTGGTTACAACTTTGATGACAAACAACAAGGTAAAATTGGTGTCACTCAAGTGCCTTTTGGTATGTTAACTTACGCATCAAACAACTACTTCTTCAGCTCTAACTTCTATCTCGGACTTGAAGATGACCATGATATGGGCTTGAACTACACCTATAAAGGCGATAACAACCAAATTGATTTTGCCTTCTATAAGAATGACGAACAAGGCGGCCTTGATGGCTTTGTCTCAGACCGAACCGATCGTTATGCCTACGATGTTGTTGGTATCCGTTTACCTGGAGAAGGTGTCTATGATGCCCCCAGTGACGGTTACGCTGCAGCTGAGGTGAATACCTTCAATGGTCGTTATGCTCACAATTTGATATTCGATGAGCTCGAAGTTGAACTGGGCGCGTCAATCCAAGCCGGACAGCTTGATATTGCCAATGGCACCGATGGCGATAATGTCGCTGCAGCCATTCACAGCGTGGTTAACTACGATCGCTGGAACGTTAAATTACAGCTGACCGACTACAAATACGATGTCGATGGCATGGATGTAGAACGTATTGTGGTAGCCGCATATCATTTTTACGACTCTATTCCAGCAGAAGCCACGACTTATATCGCCAACGTGGCATACAGCTTACCTGTAGAGATAGGCCCGATATCCAACCTAACCTTCTATAACGATTATTCACTGGTTACCGATAAATCTGCGGCACTGGCTGATACCTTTATGAATGTCACTGGTATGGCTATTGCTGCAGGTGGACTCTATACCTATGTCGACTTTGTTGTTGCAGAGAACCAACCCTTTATCGGCGGCACTATGGTGGGAGATGGCGGCACTAACACCCGCTTTAATATTAACTTCGGTTACTATTTCTAGTCATACTCTTTATACCGACAAACCTGATTTACAGGTAATAAAAAGCCCGCTTACTTTTCGGTAAATGGGCTTTTTATTAAGAGGTGACATTGATATCCGATAAACCCTAACTCTGGTTCAAGAGTGAAATAAATGACTTTTTATCTTTCTTTTCGAACTGCCACTCTAAAGAATTAATCGTTTTAAAAACAAAAGGCCCCACATTTCTGTGAGGCCTTCTGCATCAAAAGGTTGAGTTGGCCGATAAGCCGGGTCCTGTCGTGGACAGTTATTCATCTAGGCCTGCAATCGCTCACAGGCTCAAGCGACCTACCCGGTCCCAACGCGAGCAGCGCCATACGGGACCCTATTTGGTCTTGCTTCGGGTAGAGTTTACCTTGCTACGGACTATTGCTAGCCGCACGGTGCGCTCTTACCGCACCCTTTCACCCTTACCGACTTGATAAATCAAGCAGGCGGTTTCCTCTCTGTTGCACTTGTCGTCGGTTCACACCGCCCAGGCGTTACCTGGTACCCTGCTCTTTGAAGCCCGGACTTTCCTCCCCGTTCTTGCGAACGCGGCAACTGTCTAGCCAACTCGGCGCGGATTATAGCCTAAGCGAGACTAACAAACCAAGGACTTTCACAAATACCGTCTTCGCACGCACAATATTTAAAGGCCGATGGATAAACCATGTTTATAAAGTGCGTTCTTTTTAATATCGTAAATCTGTCCCGCTACGGCGGCAGCTTTTTTCAAAGGCAGCTCTTCGCACAGTAATTTAAGCGTGTTTATCACTGTTGGCGAGAACTCTAACTCTTCATCGCTGCGATGGCCGTGACACATCAACACGATTTCGCCGCGTTGCTGATTGGGATCATCTTTTACTGTTTGCAGTACTTCACCAGCGGGACCTGACAGGAAGGTCTCAAAAGTTTTAGTCACTTCACGCGCCATCACAATTTCACGATCGCTACCTAACGCTTCAACCAGTGACTCTAGGCTGTGCACAATACGATGCGGTGATTCATAAAAAATTAACGTGCGAGGATCATCTTTCAGTGCGGTAAGTTTATCAAATCTCGCTTTCTCTTTTGAGGGTAAGAAACCTTCAAACGAGAAACGATCAGAAGGTAAACCGGAAGCACTTAATGCCGTAATCGCAGCACATGGTCCGGGCAGTGGGATCACATTAAATCCTGCTTCACGCACTTGTTTAACTAAGTGGTAGCCAGGATCTGAGATCAGCGGTGTGCCAGCATCGGAGATCAATGCTACCGCTTCACCATTACCCAGCTTTTGAATGATCCACTGCGCTCTATCACGTTCATTGTGATCGTGAAGCGCAGTTTTTCGAGTTTCAATACCGAAGTGACTCAGTAATTTTCCACTATGACGGGTATCTTCACAGGCAATAAGTGATACTTGGTTAAGTACCTCTATTGCACGGCTACTGATGTCCCCTAGGTTCCCAATTGGTGTGGGAACAATGTAAAGCGCGACCGACAGGTCCATAACTACCTCTGTATTGAGTGTTGGCAAGAGTTTCTAACAATACTTTCGCCAAGCGGAAGAGCAGGTTAAACTATTAGCAGCATCTTACCAGAGTGAAGACCCGTGTTAAAAAGACTGAATACAACAAAATTTATTTCTATCGCAATTTTATCTGCGGTTTTGTTCGGTTGCGGCACGACTTCTGCGCCGGTACAGACTGAAAAGACACAAGTTTCTTTATCCGCAGTGACCGAGACGTCATCGCAATATTTGGCCCTTGCTGCCAAAGAAAAAAATAAACAAACCCGCGATAAATATGTTTTACTCGCCGCGCATGCCTTTATCAACGAAGGGAATGCCAGCGCTGCAGATAAAGCGCTGAAATCGATTGCGCAAGATATCAGCCAAAAACCAGAGCTACTGGCGGAGCATATTTACCTTTCCGCTCGCGTATTAGAGATGACGTCGACCTATGATCATGCTCTGCAGGTGCTTAATTATCCAAGCGACTGGACACTGCCAAACTGGCAATGGGTCAGTTACTACCAGTTTAAGGCTCACCTGTATCAATTAGTTAATCAACCAATCGATCAAGTGAGACAATTGAGCTTACTGAGCCAGTATTTACCGGCCTCACAGGCTCAAGAAGTCAACGACACTATTTGGCGCTCTCTACAGCCGATTAACGAACAAACCCTATTAAGCTTTAGCAACGATACCTCTAACCCGATTTTTGCGGGTTGGGTACAACTGGCCTATATCGCTAAACACTATGCCGTCGACCCTAACGATCTGGTTCGCCACTTAGGCAGCTGGCAACAACTCAACCCGTATCATCCTGCAGCGGCAAAACTGCCCACTGACTTAGAAAAGGCACTTAACACTCAGCCTTATCAGCCAAAAAATATCGCGGTCTTACTGCCATTAACAGGCTCACGTGCAAGCGTTGCTAGCACCGTCAAGCAAGGCATTATTGCCAACTATATGGCAACCGGTGACGACAGTGTTGCACTCAACTTTTTCGATACAGCAACAGGTGCACAGGCCGCTTACCAGCAAGCCGTGGCATCGGGCGCTGAATTTATCATTGGTCCACTACTGCAAACTGAAGTCGAGCAGTTACAGAATATGACTGCTGTAGGCGCTCCCGTTAACGCGGTTGGAGAGGCTGTCGCCGTGAGTCCAGTGGTGAGCAAGACCATTCCACAGCTTTACTTGAACCATATTGATACTTTTACCGCCGATCCTGATAAGTATTTCTTTGCCTTATCGCCGACCGATGAAGCCATTGATGCGGCTCAGCGCCTATACAATGATGGTATTGAACAGCCGTTACTATTAGTCAGCAATGATGCTGTTGGCCACCGCATGGCGGAAAGCTTCAATAAGGCTTGGCAAACCCTGACTAATAATCCGGCCGAAATCCATTACTATGACGGCGGCGACAAAATGAAGGTCACCGTACAAAAAGCCTTAGGCGTTATCGATAGTAAAGAACGTATTTCTCGCATTAAGGCTATTTTGACTCCTAAGATTGAAGCGGATTTTCGCTCCCGTCGCGATGTCGATGCTATCTATATGATTTCTGCCAGCCAAGATTTAGCGCTACTTAAGCCTTTTATCGACGTTAACTTTAGCGTGTTTGCTGAGCCTGTGCCTCTGTATACCACCAGCCGTAGCCGTGTTGAAGGTAACGACCGAGAAACGGCTAATGAGCTGAATAACTTAACGATTAGCGACATTCCATGGCTGATCACGCCCAACACTGAAACCCGTATGGTCAATGAGCTATGGCCTAACTGGAGTAACAGCCGTAAACGTCTATTTATTATGGGCTATGATGCGCTCGATTTAGTCGGTAAACTGGCACAAATGCACGCCTTACCTGGCTATCAGTTTACAGGGCGTAGCGGTTTGTTATCGGTGCAACCTGACGGTACCTTGAATCGCCAGCTCAGCTGGGGCCGCTATCAAAGAGGTAACTTGCGTCCGCTATAAAGCCGATGCAGGAAGCTTTTGATAAACTTTACAGTTAAATACGCTGAAGCAAATAGTCTCGGCACAATCTTTAAGATATATTCAAATTAACGCGACAAGGATGAGCGAATTTGGCACCAGCTAACCCAAATCAAGGCCAAATTGCCGAATATGCAGCACGGCAATATTTGCAGCAACGTGGGCTAACCTTTGTCGAACAAAACGTGCGATACCGTTTTGGTGAAATAGACATAGTGATGAAAGATGGCAGCGATTGGGTGTTCGTTGAGGTAAAATACCGCTCTCCATCTCAATACGGTGGTGCCGTTAATGCTTTGAGCCCAGCACAAGCAAGGCGAATTAGAAAAGCAGCAAACCATTACATACAGTTAAATCGAATCGATGCTATTTGTCGTTTCGATGTCATTGCGGCCGATCCCCAAGGGATCCAATGGATCCGCGGTGCATTTTAAATAGTTTAATTTTCATATGTACCACCAGCCAAAAGTGGACATAAATAAACATAGGGTTTATCCATGTTAGAACGCATTAAAGACAGCTTTACAGAGTCAATTCAAACTAAGATTGATGCTTCTGAAGCACTACCAGAATCAATTGCTAAAGCCGCTGAGATGATGGTTCACTGCCTGCTTAGTGGTAATAAAATCCTAGCTTGCGGTAATGGCGGTAGCGCCGGTGATGCACAGCATTTTTCTGCGGAGCTATTAAACCGCTATGAAATTGAGCGTCCACCACTACCCGCTATTGCTCTTAGCTGCGACACGTCAACAATCACAGCGATTGCTAACGATTACAGCTACGATGAAATCTTCTCTAAACAGATTATGGCACTAGGCCAGCCTGGCGATATTTTGTTAGCGATTTCAACCAGCGGTAACTCAGGTAACGTGATTAAAGCCATGGAAGCAGCCCTAAGCCGTGACATGACAATTGTATCGCTAACCGGTAAAGATGGCGGCGCGATGGCAGGCCTACTTAGCGTCAACGACGTTGAGATCCGTGTGCCATCAAATGTCACCGCCCGTATTCAAGAAGTTCACCTGCTAGCGATTCATTGCTTGTGTGACAACATCGACCACACATTATTCCCGCAGGACGAACAAGCATGAGAGCAGTGCTCCCATTAATCGCGATTGTGTTAATGCTGCAAGGCTGCGCTGGGGCCGTTATGGTCGGTGCAGTCGGCGGTGCAATGATGGTTAATGACGAGCGCAGCTTTAAGACTCAAATTGATGACACCAATGCCGACTTTAATATCTCTAGCGCATTGGCTTCTCATGATGACTTAAAAAACCAGGCGAATATTAGCGGGATTGTTATGAACGCTAATGTATTGATGATTGGCCAAGCGCCGAACTCAATGCTGCGAGATAAAGCGGTTCGTACTGTTAAAGAGCTAAAGATTGGCGGCAAGATCCATAACCAGATCCGTATTGGTAATCCAACCTCTTTTACGACTCGTAGTAACGATACCTGGATCACCACTAAGGTGAAGGGTCGAATGCTCAATGAGAAAGGCTTAGATGTAACCAATATTAAGGTCGTCACTGAAAATGGTGAGGTGTTCTTAATTGGTTATGTCGAACGCGCTCAAGCCGATTTAGCCGTGGAAGTGGCGCGTAATACCGCCGGCGTGCGCAAAGTGATTAAGGTGTTTGAATATACAGATTCTTAATCACAATGCCCTTCGCCAACACCTAAAAGATCATCCCGCCTTTTGCTCGATGATTTTTTTGGGTTTTAAATTAGCCATTCTTGCAACTATCCATGGAATAACTAGCGATGGCAGTACAATAAAGCCTGCACCAACCCAGCTCAAACCGTCTAACCACTCATCGAATAGCAGCCAGCCAAACAACACACAAAAGAGTAATCCGGTGTATTCAGCAATCGCTATCTGACTCGCCTGCGCTTTACGGTAAGCCAATACACACAACCAGTGATACGCCAGTAAGAAGCAGTTACTCAGTGCCGCAATGCCGATTAAGCCCCAGCTTACGCCCTCAAAGCCCTGTACCAGTATCATCACCAATGTCAGCGGGATACTGAGCGTGTTATACAACATCAGGGTCACACTTGGATCCTCGCTATCGGGCAGCTTACGTAGCGCGAGCTGATTCAGGGCAAAAGTAAAAGCCGAGATCAGCACCGCAATCCCAAACCAGTTGATTTCGCTTGGACGCAGTAAGATTAAAATACCAATAAAACCTAAAATGGTGGCGAGCCACTGAGTTGGCGTTACCTTCTCTTTTAGAAAAATCGAGCCCATCAGCACAATCATCAAAGGGGCAGAAAAGAATAACGAACTCACCGTCGCAATAGGTAATGACATCAAGCCCATAATCAAACACACCGCCCCTAATGCCCCCGTGTTCGAGCGGAAAAAGTGGACTTTTACATGTTGAGTCGTCGGTCTTTTAGCGTAAAACCATAAAGGCAGTAACATCAATACCGATAGTATTTGCCGTATTAACAAGAAAGTCGCGGCGTTACTTCCCTCTGGCATCCATTTAATAGAGACATCATAGAGCGCACTAAATAGGTTGCCGAAAACGAGGATAGCCATAGCAATTATGACGTTAGATTTCATCTGTTTTTCCACAGTACAACTGAATATGCGCGCATGATATCGCCCACAAAAGCCAAACTAAAATGATGTTTTTTATCCATGCATGAATTAAATTAATATCATGATGAAGATCACCTATTAAATTCATATATTGAGCAGGTCACTATGCGCAAACTCCCGCCATTAAGAGCCTTGCAGGTTTTTGAAGCCGCAGCTAGGCAGTCTCACTTCTCACGTGCTGCAGCCGAATTATGCATCACGCAAAGTGCAGTCTCTCATCAGGTAAAGCAGCTAGAAGAACATTACGGAGAACGCTTATTTAAACGTGAGGGACGGCAGCTGCAACTCACTAGCAAAGGTGAACTGCTATATCGAGAGTTAGAACGGATCTTCAACGAGTTAAGTGACTTAAGTATGCAAATAAGCGGTGACAGTAACGAGCAACTTCGCCTTGCTGTGTACAGTTCGTTTGCGGTCAAATGGTTAATTCCAAGACTCAGCGATTTTAGACGTCAACACCCTCAAATCAAAATCCGTCTCGACATGATAGCCGATGACCCAGAACTCAGTGACAGCGTGGCAGATATGTTTATCACCGGCCAAAGCGGTCAATTAGGTTACCACCATCACTTACTGCATAAAGAGCGCTTAATTCCGGTTATCAGCCCAAGTTTACTGGCGCTAGATAGCATAGCACTGGACGAATTAGCCAAGCACCCATTGCTGACGGTTGATGAAGGTGCACTGGGGCTCGATTGGGACCGCTGGTTTGTGGTAAACAACTTAGTGCCACCCGCAGAACAACAGCAACATATTTTTAGTCATGTGTTGTTAGCGATAGAAGCGGCTATAACTGGCCAAGGAATTGCGCTGGCATCTGACTTTATGGTGCAAGCTGATATTGATAAAGGGGTATTAGTAGCGCTTGATTTACCCGATATTTTGACTGGATTTGAGTTCTATTTCAGCTGTAAACAGCGCCGCCTCAAAGAGCCCGCTATTGCAGCATTTGTTGCTTGGTTAAGTCGCCAATAACGCGATCAAACTGAAGCAAGAAAGCTTAAGCAATACGACTTCAGTAATAAACTTAAGCAGCAATAAAAAAGCCAGCGATAATAGCTGGCTTTGAATCAATTTTAGGACCAGATACCGAATTAAACGATAAGCCCAATCTTTTCGTATACATTCTTGATGGTAACTTCAGCGCGAGCCTGTGCCTTTTCGGCACCGTCTTTCATCACTTTAGCCAAGAAATCGTGGTCTGCGCGGTATTCTTTAAAGCGCTGCTGTAGCGGCTCAAGCATACCGACAACGGCTTCACCCGTAGCCACTTTTAATTGACCATACATTTTGCCTTCAAACTCGGCTTCAATACTCGCAATCGATTGACCAGTACAGCCTGACATTAAGCTGATTAAGTTAGATACACCTGGCTTTTCAGCAACATCAAAACGGACTACTGGTGGCTCTTGACCATCTGTCATCGCCTTCTTTATCTTCTTCATGACAGCTTTTGGGTCTTCAAGTAAGCCAATAACGTTATTACGGTTATCATCAGACTTAGACATCTTCTTTAGCGGATCTTGTAGTGACATCACCTTAGCACCATGCTCTGGGATGAATGGCTCTGGGATCACAAATGTTTCACCATAAGCATTGTTAAAGCGTGTGGCAATATCACGCGTTAACTCTAAATGCTGCTTTTGATCTTGGCCTACTGGAATTTCGTTCGCTTGATAAAGCAAAATATCTGCCGCCATCAACACCGGGTAACCAAATAAGCCCACGTTAATGTTATTAGCATGCTTTTGTGATTTATCTTTAAACTGCGTCATGCGGTTAAGCTCACCCATCTGGGTGTAACAATTTAGTGCCCAGCCAAGCTGCGTGTGCTGTGGAACCTGAGACTGAATAAATACCGTGCTCTTCTTAGGGTCAACACCACAAGCCAAATACAGTGCTAGCGTATCAAGACATGCTTCACGTAATTTAACTGGATCTTGTCTGACAGTAATCGCATGCAGGTCAACGACGCAATAAAGGCAATCATGACTATCTTGCATTGCAACCCACTGACGTAATGCGCCCATATAGTTGCCGATGGTCAGCTCGCCTGATGGCTGCGCTCCGCTTAGAACTACGGGTTTCGTTAGAGGGTTCGTCATTTTGTTTATTGCTCCGTTGCTTTATCGCGCAGTTTAAGTAGCGCGGTTATTTCACTAAATTGTTCACATACGGCGTCGGGGCCGCTTAGCCCGATATCTTCACCGTAGTTGTAGCCGTAGGTCAAGCCCACAGAGGCAACCTTAGCCGCTTTTGCCGCTAATATATCGTTCTTTGAGTCGCCGACCATCAATAATTGCTCTGTTTGCAACTGCCATTCATGCAAAATGTGCTCTAATGGCAATGGATCCGGCTTCATCTTAGACAGTGAGTCACCACCAAGCACGATGCTAAAATACCCATCAATATTGAATGCTTTCAATAATGGAATGGTAAATTCAAAAGGCTTATTAGTCACAATTGCCATTTGATAGCCCGCTTGTTGCAGCTGAAATAAAACAGTTTCAACATTTGAGTAAAGCACACTGTGCTGCTGCAGGTTTAACTTATAAAAATGCATAAAGCGCGGCATAGTGCTTTGCAGCTTTTCTTCACTCACTTGGGCATCAAGAGAAAAACTGAGCGCTCTGCGCATCAACATCTCGGCGCCATTACCTACCCAGCTGCGCACCATATCATCGTTACACAGTGGCAAATTCAGCTCAGCTAGCGTCGCACGAGTCGCTGCGGCTAGATCTGGAACGCTATCAATTAGCGTTCCGTCTAAGTCAAATGCTACGGCTTTAATTTGACTAAAAGTGCTCATTGGCTACGCCTCAACAGTCGCTAATTCGCTGCGCATTTCATCAATTACCGCTTTGTAATCAGGCTTGTTGAAAATGGCAGAACCAGCAACAAACATGTCTGCACCCGCTGCTGCGATTTCAGCAATGTTGTCGACCTTTACGCCGCCATCGACTTGTAAACGAATGTCATAACCACTGTCATCAATCAACTTACGCACTTGACGCAACTTATCTAATGTAGACGGAATAAATGATTGGCCACCAAAACCCGGGTTTACAGACATCAACAAAATTACATCTAACTTATCCATTACGTGATCAAGGTAGTGCAGTGGTGTAGCTGGGTTAAATACTAGACCTGCTTTGCAGCCTGATTCTTTGATTAACTGCAGGGTACGGTCCACATGCTCAGAGGCTTCTGGATGGAAAGTTATAATTGAGGCACCGGCAGCAGCAAAATCAGGGATGATACGGTCAACAGGCTTCACCATTAGGTGCACGTCAATATCGGCAGTCACACCATAGTTACGTAGCGCCTGGCACACCATAGGGCCAATGGTTAAATTTGGCACATAATGATTATCCATGACATCAAAATGAACCACATCAGCCCCCGCGTTTAATACGGCATCGACATCTTCACCTAGACGAGCAAAATCGGCAGATAAAATAGAAGGAGCAATCAAAAATGGACGCATAACGAACTCACTTTAATGTTTAAGAAGTACGCCATTCTACCTGCTGTAGCCATAGCCCTCCACACCTGAGCGCCCATTTCAGCTAAATTGCAGAGATAAAATATTTCACCTAAACAATGAAATAGGATTTACACGTAAAAAACGTTTAAAATATAGCCTGCTTTGTTATACTATCTCGACGAGTTACAAAGGAAGTGAATAAAAGGAGGCGTGATGAAAGGATTTATACAGAATACTGCAGTGCTAAAATCTGTTGCTATTCTTGCGCTTGGCTTTACAGCGATAACCAGTTTCGCACTCTCTTCAAATCGAACCGACATTGCAGCAAATACAGCCTGTGCATGCGATAGCGACTCGAGTCAGTACAACCCTAGTCTACCTGCTAGCCACCCGAGTAATCGCTGCGCTGAACAGATGAGCGACTTAAGCTGGCAAAGCTGGTTAACCGGTAACAGCCAGACCAATCAATTACACTTTATCGATCTGTTTGAACTGTTATATGGCCATGAAAGCGCGCCTATCAGTAAGAACACTCCACTCAACAGCAAGTAATCAACAATATGCTGCGCCGCTTGTGGCACATATTCTCTAGTACTTTAGCGGCATTTTTTGGGGTACAAACAGAGCAGAATCGCGTAAGAGACTTTCAGACATCTTCACCCGTTCCCTTTATCATCATGGGCATAATATTAGCGATTATGTTTGTAGCTGCGTTACTGTTTATCGTTAGGCAGGTATTAGCATAATCCCTAGCCTAACGAGATTAGAAATTTAATCGTTTTCGTTATGGTATGAATCATCATACAGCGCCATCAGCTCATCGACTTTTTTACGGCCACTGCCCTTCTGACTAATATTACGCTGAACTTGAATCGTACCGAAACGAGCACCGTGGTATAACTCACGCGTTAACGGAATATCATGGTTACTAATCAGTACAGGAATACCACGCTCGATAGCTGTATGGCGTGCATGCCTCGCAAGCAAAGCCTGATCATCCAATGAAAAACCGCTCCCAACATAAGTCGTAAAGCTGGCTGTCGATGACAAAGGTGCGTAAGGCGGATCGCAATACACCACATCACCCGCTTGGGTCAGACCTATAGCTTGCTCATAACCGATGCACTGGAATTCGGCTTTTTGAGCCTTTTCAGAAAAAGCTCTGATCTCTTTTTCTGGGAAGTAAGGTTTCTTATACGAACCAAATGGCACATTGAAGCCCCCCTTACGGTTATAACGGCATAAACCATTAAAACCATGACGGTTCATATAGAGGAAATATACTGAGCGCGTAAAAGGATCTTGCGTGGCATTAAAAGCTGTACGTATTTTGTAGTAAGCCTCTTTTTCATTCATCTCAGGAACAAAAAGCGCTTGAGCAGCTTTGATGTATTTCTCAGGCTCTTTTTGCACAATCTTGTACAAGTTAATCAGATCATGATTAATATCGCACAATAGGTAACGACTATAATTGGTATTGAGAAATACTGAGCCAGCACCGACAAAAGGCTCGACCAGGCGGTCACCTTCAGGTAGATGTTCTGATAAGGCTTCAATCAGTTTAAATTTTCCGCCAGCCCACTTTAAAAAGGCTCTTTGTTTTTTAATCATTTAAATTGATTGAACACTGTGAAAAAAAGAGAGCTGATGATTGTACTCTGTTTATTATTGAATTTCACGAGTTGGAAGTACATCTTGTAGCTCATATTCATTAAGATTTTGCCAAGCTCGGATCCACGGCTCAGAAATTCCCGTTTTAGCCATTAATAGTGCCGACTGTTCTTGCGCACTTTTTCGACTAGAAAACTCTCCGAGTAGCACTACCCACCGATTCTTATAGCGCGCCACTTTAATTTGAGGAATATCTTCAAGCCTTAAAAGTGTGTTACGTAAAGAGTCTATCTTTTTTACACTCGCCAGCTGCAGGGTATACCCCTCTATTGGTCTACTGGGTAACTTTGCAATCGAGTCAACAGTTTCCGCTATTAGGGCCGCCTCTTCACGATGCTTTACAGCCTTGGTCAGTACTTTATTTGGCTTGTTACTTAACTCTGGCTGTATTGCATTCACTTGCTCTTGCTGCTCAGCTGCAAACGTCGAGATTTGCTTGGCTTCGTATGTAGTGACTTCAGTTGCATTAGAACCATCAAAATTGCCAAAACCCGATAAGGCTAAATGAGGTATTGGGCGGTAATGCTGCAGGATGCGCTTGGCATATTCAATAAGAAAGGTGTTATCTGGGCCAAACCGTTCGTCAGCATTAATCGCAAACGTAACCTCTTTGGCCTCAACATCTTCTGCGCTCTGATTACTATCAATTAGCAACCAACTCGCTAGCAGGGCAACAATGCCTAATGTTGAAGCGATAATAATCGTTTTTAATCTAGACTTTTGCAGTAACTGAACTTCCTCACCATTAAGCGCAAGCTCAAGTAAACCAACCACTTCTTTAGGTGTGCCAAGTTGCATCTCTAATCGGTTTTTAACTATATCCCTTGGAGTAAACGGTTGCTGTTCACTACGGCTTAATAAAGTGTAATAAAGGCCTTCGCGCTCAACTTGCTCTAATGGCTCAATATGTATGGCTAATACTTGCTCCAACAGGGGGTCTGGCAGCTGTTTGGTGACATCATTAAAAAACTCGGCAGGCGATGTCATTAAAATTTTAATCGACTTACCAGACAAGGATAGTTGACTAAGTACAATACATTCTGCCCAGATCTCAAGCGGCAATAGATGGGCGTCATCGAGTACGATACAGCTCTTGGTAGGCAGAGAGCCTATGACACTCAGTAAGCATTCTGGTAAAGGGGTTTCATCATCAAATACAGGATCGCTGAGTAGCTGAACCAATATTTTGCGCCTGATTTCAGCGCTATCGCAGTGTTTAGGACAAATAACTAATGCGGAGCTATGGTGCTCTAACTCACTGAGCAGTGCGGTAGCCAAAGTGGTCTTACCCGCACCATCGTCACCGGTTAACACCATCAACTGTTCGCCATACAAACTGAGATGTAATAGACGATGCAATAATGCATCTTGGCTTGGTAGTAGCGCAGCACCTGAAAACGACATCTAAAGTTGACCCCAATTCAGTTGTGACAATAAAGCCTTAGCATTAATTTTAGGCAACAAAAATCCACAACTATTCCTAAAGGGCATAGCCAGCAAAGAATAATCGAAGACTTGTTTTTTTATATTGAGTTTAGCGTTCACCGACCACCTGCAACATAATTTATGCGCAGTTGATAACCTCTTCCAGTAGCTCATCGGTAACGTCACTGTAGATCCCTGCTTGACCAATGCCTTCAGGTAAAATGAGTCGTAACTGACCTTTGAGCACCTTCTTGTCTCGGCGCATATGCTTAATGAATTGTTCAAAACCCATTGTTTCGGGTGCGGTTATCGGTAAATCAAATGCCGCTAATAACGCCGTTATTCGACAAACAATTGACTCATCAACCAACCCAAGCTTATTTGAAGTTATCGCAGCAAGGACTGTGCCAGCTGAAACGGCCTCACCATGCAACCATACACCGTAGCCCATTTCAGCTTCAATAGCGTGACCAAAGGTGTGCCCGAGATTCAGCAGTGCACGCACAGCTTGTTCGGTTTCATCCTTTTCTACGACTTCGGCTTTAATTTCACAGCAACGGCTAATTGCATACTCGAGCGCTTGTGTATCCAATGATTTCAACGCTTCAACGTTGTTTTCAAGCCATTGGAAAAACTCAGCATCCCAAATCACCCCATACTTAATGACTTCCGCCATGCCAGCTGCGAATTCACGTTTAGGTAGCGTGCTTAAACAATTGGTGTCAATTAATACACATTTCGGCTGATAGAAGGCTCCTATCATATTTTTGCCTAATGGGTGATTAACTGCAGTTTTACCACCAACAGACGAGTCCACTTGAGATAACAGCGTTGTTGGAATTTGGATAAAATCCACGCCACGTTGATAGCTCGCCGCGGCAAAGCCTGTCATATCGCCAATTACACCACCACCTAAAGCAACTAATACCGTATCACGGCCTAAGTTTTGCTCTAGTAATGCAGTGAATATCGAATTCATCTGTTCGAGGGTTTTATATTGCTCTCCATCGGGCAGAATGACAGGAGTCACGCACGCGAAACCCGACAGCATAGCTTCTACCTTTTCAAGATAGAGAGGCGCTATCGTTTCATTAGTGACGATTAGAATGTTTTTATGTTGAAGATAGCGAGCCAAAGGCTCGCAACTACTAAACAAATTCTGGCCAATTTCAATTGGGTAACTGCGCTCTCCGAGCTCTACCAGAACTTGTTTCGTCATATCTTAAAAACCTAACTGTTCAATAATTTGGTTTGCAACAACTTTGGCGCTTTGCTCGTCAGTCTTAACAATGACGTCAGCAATCTCTTCATAAAGAGGATTACGCACCTCGGCTAGGTTCTCTAGCACTTCTCTTGGGTCATCAACCTGAAGCAATGGACGACGCTTGTCTCTTTGCGTACGAGCAACTTGCTTATCAATAGTTGTTTCTAGGTAGACAACGATGCCGCGTGCAGAAAGATTATTACGGATCTCTTTGCTTTGAATCGAACCACCGCCTGTTGCTAAGACAATACCTTGTTTTTCGGTTAGATCAGCGACAACCTGTGTTTCACGGTTGCGGAAACCCTCTTCACCTTCAACATCAAAAACCCAAGCGATATCAGCACCTGTACGGCTTTCAATTTCTTGATCTGAATCGTGGAACTCTAAGTGCAGCATCTGTGCCAGATGACGGCCTATAGTGCTTTTACCAGCCCCCATAGGGCCTACTAGGAAAATATTACGTTTTTCGGCCATTTGATTTATACGTCTGAATCTTATTTAAGTTTGCCTACGTCAACTCAAATAAACAGAGTTGACCTTTAATCTTACCTTGCTCTATTGAGACTTGACCGCTGATTATCTCAGCTAAGTGCCATCTATGGCAAGCGGGGAATGCATTTCTATCGAAAATGTATCGACCAAAACGGCAAAGCCAGCGAATTATACTGGCTTTGTACGGCTAAATAATTTATAGCGCTTCTGAGACGATCTTCGGCGTAACAAAAATTAGCAATTCTTGGCGTTCATTTTTATCGGAGCTATTTCTGAACATGAAGCCTAAATAAGGGATGTCACCCAATATCGGCACTTTACTCACTCGGCTAATCAACTGTTGCTGGTAAATCCCGCCTAATACAACCGTCTCACCGTGGTCCACCAGCACTTGTGTGCCAATGCGTTGCGTATCAATTGAAACCGCTTGTCCTGTCGGTGTATCTACCGTTTTACCTTGAGAATCTTGAGTAATTTCAAGATCCAAAATAACACGATTATCAGGCGTAATTTGCGGCGTCACACGTAATGATAGCACAGCCTTTTTAAAGGTTACCGTTGTCGCACCACTAGAGCTTGCTTCAACATAAGGGATCTCCACACCTTGCTCGATATATGCCGCTTTTTGGTTCGAGGTGGTGATACGTGGACTGGCGATAATTTCACCCTTGTTTTCTTGCTCTAAAGCGCTCAACTCAAGATCCAATACCGTGCCATCTGCAAGCTTTGCCACATGAAATGCAATACTTGTTGGATTAGCCACAGCGGCAGGAAGGTTAACGTTTAGGCGATCACTTAAGCTTGGAACCACACCGTTTGCGATATCCCCCGCCCCTTCAAGACTACCTGAAGTGCCTTTATCGCCTTGCTGATCTGTGACCCCCCAACGAACACCGAGATCTTCAGAAACATCGTCTTTTACCGTTACCATACGAGCTTCAATCAATACCTGTTTAATTGGAATATCCAGTACCTCAATCAGGCGATGAATATTTTCCAATGTCTCTTCAGTATCTTTGACTAACAAGGTGTTAGTACGCTCATCAACGGCAACACTGCCGCGAGAGGTTAATAAACTAGAATCATCACCTTTTAACAATGCCGCGATATCTTTAGCCTTCGCATAATTAATCTGTAAGTATTCGGAGTATAGCGGAGCCAGCTCTTTTACTTCCTGGCGATTTTTTAGCTCTTGGCTCTCACGGATAGCGATCTCTTCACTAGGGGCAATCATCAAGATATTGCCTTCGATTCGCTTATCCAAACCTTTAGCTTGCAAGATAAGATCTAATGCCTGATCCCAAGGC
Source organism: Shewanella sp. 30m-14 (assembly GCF_052977125.1). Lineage (NCBI taxonomy): Bacteria > Pseudomonadati > Pseudomonadota > Gammaproteobacteria > Alteromonadales > Shewanellaceae > Shewanella > Shewanella sp. 30m-14. The sequence goes on from NZ_JBRILW010000018.1 coordinate 87,204, forward strand.
ACATCATCCAATCTTAAGGTGATATCCCCTTCAACCGTATCACTGGTCACTAGATTGAAGTTATTGTAATCAGCAATAATCTGTAGCACGGTTCTAACTGAAATATTTTGGAAGTTTAATGACAGCGAGCGTCCATCATATTTCTTCTCTTCCTTCACAATATTCATGCGCTCTGTTTTCTTCATCGTTAACTTAAATAAGCTACCGTCTTGCTGATAGTTGTACTCATAGTCACCATCAATATCCAGAAGAAAACGGGCAGTTAGATCTTCTTTAAAGGTTTCAAAGCTTTTAACTGGGGTAGCAAAATCATACACATCCATGACGTATAAAAAGTCACTCGGGATTTCTGTATTATAAAGTTTTAGTTCTAGCTTGGCGCCAACCTGCTCAACGTTTGCAGCCACAGAGCTGTTATTTAGCTTGACTAATAACTCACCACCACCATCGGCAGTCCGGCGAAAATCGATATTTTCGATGTTATTAACGAACGGACTTTTACCACTTGAACTCTGGCTCGCCACCTCGTCATTAATGGTTAAACGATAGGTATTGCCAACGACTTTACCTTGATAAGGTTTAACCTTGTCTAGACCAATAAAAACCTGTAAATCATTACCATTTGGCACAGTACTAACCGTTTCAACCCCTACCGTTTTAATTGGTAAGGTTTGCTTTTCTAGTGCCGAAATACTGTCTTCAAACCCTAAAATAATCTGAGCTGGAGACGCCTTTAGATCGATATCGGGTTCTTGAATATCATTCTCAAAAATTAACTGTAGCTCGAGCTGATGATCGACTACGGCGTGATATTTAACATCAATGAGTCGGTTAGCGGCATACGAATGCTGAGTCATACCTACGATTAATGCGAAACCAATAATAGCCTTAAATAAAGGCATTACCTTATAACTGGCTTGTGGCGTGGTTGAAGATCTCATTGTTCCCTCAGTCATCTCTTATTATTCTCCAGTCAATTCCATACTACTGTTGCGTTCCGTCCAGCAGCCAGATCCATCTGGTATTAATTCTATTATTTCGACAGTTTGTGGTGTTACTTTAGCTATTTGTCCATGATAAAGACCTAAATATTGCCCTACACCTAAACGGTAAACACTGCCATCTGTAGTCTCAAGTAGAGCCCAAATATCATCTTTCTCGCTTAACGTACCTCGCATTCTTAAGTTGTCTAATGCGTAGGTTTCTAATCGCCCTTTACGGCGCTTAAGATCCGGTTGTAAACAGTCCTTCGTCGTGTCGATGACTTCTTCAGTTAATTCCCTTGAAGGCGGCACGTATGGACTTCTCATTAAATCGGCTTGATAAGAAAAGTGCTCAAATTTTGGCGTTTCTTTCAAAGGCGGAATATGGGCAACATGTTGAGCTTTTGTCGTTGTCACAAACAGCTCAAGATCACTTTTATCTCCGACACAGCCTGCCAATAACACTGACACAATTAGAAGCGGTAACGGCTTTTTCATTTTGCAGCCCCCTTCTTACCCTTAGCGGGTAATTCTGCGCCCTCTTTAAAGCGGTAAGTCTTTGCCAGGATATCCATACCCAATTCGCCAGAGTCATTACGCTTAATCACAAAGTCATGCAAACTGACAATACGCGGCAACTTTGCCACTCCACTCACTAAATGACCTAGTTCATGATAGTCACCGCCAACCATGATTTTAATCGGAAATTCGATATAAAAATCGCGGGTGATTTCTGACTCCCAATCTAGACTCTTAATATTCAGCCCCGAATCTGTCGCTACAAATGTTATGTCGTCCAACAAGCCCGGCATTTCATTTTTTGAAGGCAACATTTTCAGCAGTTCAGCAAACTGTATTTCCATTATCGCCAGCTGTTCACGGTACAACTTTAGATTCGCCGCCAATTGGTACTTTGACTTAAAATCTGTTTTTAACTGTTGCTCTTTAACTTGTTCAGCATTGAGTGTATCTAGCGCGTCTGAAACAAATAGAAAATAGCCACCAATAAAAACACACACGGCTAAGAGTGCTGCAAATACAATTTTGACTAGCTGCGGCCAAGCACCGATGTTTTCAAAATCAATATCGTTAAACTGACTTAAGTCGAGGTTCATTTACTAGCCCCTTTCATTTCATCGCCATTGATTATGGTCACCCTCAATGTAAATCGCTGTAGCTGTCTCAGCTCTTCATTTTGCGCCACAATCGACTGCATATTAGGGTCTTGTAACCAAACTGACGCCGCGATCTTTCTCATCATATTGGCAACGTTATTGTTTGATTCGCTACGTCCTTCTATCCACAGCATGCTGCCTTTCTTTTCGATGCTAGAAAGATAAATTCCAGGGGGTACCACTCGCACTAGCTCATCTAAAACATGAGTCGGCAAGTTTCTCGATTGCTGCAGCCCTAGAATAATTTCAGTGCGTCGCTCAATATCTTTTTTACGAGTACGAATTTTAGTAATTTCGGCAATCTGTGACTCAAGAAGTTGGATCTCAGATTGAAGGTAGGCATTACGGCTTTTTTGATCATCGATAAACATATCGATCGTCATTAAAGACAGGTACACCACTAAACCAGAAACTAAGAAGACGAGCGCTAAAATCCCTGTGTAATCACGCTTCTGCTTCTCTCTTGCCTCTTCGCGCCAAGGTAATAAATTTATGTTCGCCATTCTGAATAGCTCCTTAGCGCTAATCCACAAGCCAACATATATTTACTAATTTGAGGCTGGAGGTGGCTCTTTATCGCCTCATCGGCATGTAAGCAGCCTTGGAATGGATCGGCAATAATAGTATGAATACCTAGCTCGTTAACCATTAGATTAGCCATACCTTCAAGTTTCGATGTTCCACCACACAAAACAATATGGTCAACTTTATCGCGACCACTGGACGTGCAGTAAATTTGTAAGGTTCTTTTTATTTGTTGTAGTAACTGAGTCTGGAATGGCGATAAAACTTCAAATACATAATTGCGTGGTAGATCACCCTCCAGCTTAGCCTTTTCAGCCTGCTCATAGGTCATGCCATAAAAAGATAAAATTGACTGGGTAAACTGCTCACCACCGAAGGCTTGCTCTCTTACAAATGTTGTTTCACCATGCTCTACAACTGAGAATGTCGTGATGTTGGCCCCGATATCCACCAGCGCGACCACTTTGTCGCTAACATCATCCGGTAGTTGGCCTGCGATCATGTCAAAAGAGCGCCCTAGCGCATACCCTTCAACATCAACCACTTTGGCTTCTAAATTTACCGCATCGAGCGAATCACTTAAGCTATCGATATTTTCGCTGCGACAGGCGCTTAATAGCACATCGACTTTAGTGGGATCGGTACGATTGGTACTTAGCGTTTCAAAATCAATATTCACTTCATCGAGCGAGTATGGAATGAGGTTGTCGGCTTCAATTTCAATTTGAGCCTCCATCTCTTCTTCACTTAATGCCGAATCCATATAAATAACTTTGGTCATAACTGCCGAGCCAGAAACAGCGACAGCAGCAAATTTTGTGGACTTGGGTAATACGCGTTTGATTTGCTTTAACGCGTCAACTACTGCTTCACTATCACGGATCTCATGATCATTAACAGCTCCCTTTTTTAAAGGAACGGCAGCATGACTTAATATTTTATACCCATCAGCAGTCTTACTCAGCAGAATCGCTTTGACTTCATGGGATCCCACATCTATCCCAACCATCTGCGGAGCCTGACGCTTCCAAAAATTAGAAAGCATAGTCCATAGTCACTTTTATAGTTATTGTATCCAAAGTAGATTAGCACAAAATCAACTCGTTATAGCTATTTGTACAAAATGTTTCGCCAATTTACAATTGCATTTTTTTTGACGCCAAACACTCACTTACAGGCAACCATAGTGTGCGCTCACCCGATTTAGGTTACATTTTCAACATAACTGCTACTTTATTCTTTATGATAGCGATATAAACTAGAAAAATACCCAACATCAGTCATAAAAACTGAGTCAATTGTTAATCATTATTTAAATAATATTTTTGAAGTAATAAGCTTTTCGACAAAATCTCTATAAAAAAATACACAGTAAAATAAGTCATCAAGAAAAAAGCTCAACCTAATCGGGAGACAAGACTTCACCATTTCGGCCACGGCTTATATACTATTGTTCTTATTTTAATTCTTGGAATATTGCGGTGAAGTGGTTAAAACGACTTTTTATAGCTTTCTTTAGCCTAGGTTTACTTGGCATCGCTGCAATTGTTGCAGCTTACTTTTACGTGTTGCCAGATCTGCCTGATGTTACAACGCTAAAGACCGTAAAACTGCAAACACCACTTCGTATTTATAGTAGTGACGGAAAACTGATCTCTCAGTTTGGTGAAAAACGCCGTATTCCACTCACACTAGATGAAGTACCTAAACCACTATTACAGGCGTTTATCGCCACCGAAGATGCCCGTTTTTACGAGCATAAAGGTATCGATCCTATTGGTATTTTACGTGCCGCTTCAGTGATGCTGACCACAGGTCAAAAAAAGCAAGGCGCAAGTACCATTACCATGCAGGTAGCACGTAACTTCTTTTTGACCCGTGATAAAACCATTATCCGTAAAGTAAAAGAAATCTTCATCTCGATCCATATCGAGCAGCTCCTCACCAAAGATGAAATTCTCGAGTTATACGTCAACCGCATTTATTTGGGGCAACGTGCCTATGGCGTAGGGGCCGCCGCTCAAGTTTATTATGGTAAAGAAGTTAGCGAACTGACTTTACCTGAAATGGCTGTGATTGCAGGCTTACCTAAAGCGCCTTCGACTCTTAACCCTATTACCTCTAAATCACGGGCTAAAGCACGTCGTAATGTCGTACTAATGCGAATGAATGAAGTTGGCTTCATCAATACCGCTGAATACCAAGCCGCGCTAGATAGCCCAATTACCGCAAAATATCACGGTGCAGTGATCGATCTATATGCCCCTTATATTTCTGAAATGGCTCGCGATTACTTAGTTGCAAAGTATGGTGAGGAAGAGGCATATACCGGTGGTTATGATATCTACACCACGGTCGATTCTAAGTTACAGCTCGATGCTCAAAGAGCGCTGCGTAATAACGTCTACTCGTATGATGAACGTCACGGCTATCGCGGCCGAGTCAAAGAACTATGGACTGCGACTCCATTAGAGCCTGAAGAGATCACCGCAAAGCTTAAACAAACTGGTGCATTCCAAGGTATGTTCCCTGCCGCCGTGTTGTCAGTTAATGAACAAACAGCCACTGCTATGAATGCTAAAGGTGAAACGATTGAGCTACCTTGGGATGGTATTAAATGGGCACGTAAGTTCATCACTAACAAGCGTCAAGCTAAGGCACCTAAATTGGCATCCGATGTTTTAAAGCCGGGTGAGCAAATTTGGATCCGCAACAATGGTAATTTCTGGCAATTAACTCAAGTTCCATTAGTGGCAAGTGCCCTCGTATCTTTGGATCCACACGATGGTGCAATTCGTACCTTAGTGGGTGGCTTTAGCTTCTACACAAGCCAATATAACCGTGTGACTCAGGCTAAGCGCCAGTTAGGTTCTAATATTAAGCCGTTTATTTACAGTGCAGCACTCGAAAAAGGTTACACCCTTGCAACCCTGATAAATAACGCGCCAATTAATAAACCTGATACTAGACAAGGTACGGCTTGGCGCCCTAAAAACTCACCCGATGTTTATGGTGGCCCAACTCGCCTGCGCGTTGGTTTAGCGCAATCGATTAACGTTATGTCAGTTAGAGCCATGCGTTATGCAGGTCTTGATGCCACGATTGCAGAATTAGTAAAATTTGGTTTTGATCCAGCCGATTTACCACGCAACGAATCTATCGCCTTGGGTTCACCATCGGTAACGCCACTGCAAGTCGTTACAGCATTCTCAGTATTTGCCAATGGTGGCTTTTTAGTTGAGCCATACTTTATTGAGCGAGTAGAAACCGCTAATGGTGACATTGTAGAGCAAGCCAACCCGACTTTAGCCTGTAAGCCTCCAATTGCAGAGCAAGCGATTGCAGTGGATCCATTCGCTGCGATGGCCAATGAGCTTCAAGCAAGCACTGCACCACTACAACATCAGTCTGCTAGCGATGAGGCGCCGCAATGTGGCGGTCCAGGCTCTCGATATGCACCGCAAATTATTTCGGAGCAAACGGCCTTCTTAGTCACTGAAGCACTTAAGAGTGTAATTTGGGGCGGTGGTGATTGGAGTAAAGGTACCGGCTGGAACGGTACTGCATGGCGTGCAGCAAGAGTCGTCAAGCGCCGAGATATTGCAGGCAAGACGGGGACAACTAACGAATCTCGCGACACTTGGTTTAGTGGATTCAATCCAAAGCTAGCTACCACAGTTTGGGTAGGGTTCGATGACCATAGCCAGGAGCTCGGTCGTACAAGCTGGAATGCTAACGGTGCTAAAGATCAAATATCGCTAGCGGAAGCTGGCGCCAAAACCGCAGGTCCGGGCTGGAATGAGTTTATGAAGGATGCACTCACAGGCACACCAGAAGTGCCAATGTCGCCTCCAGAAGGAATCGTTTCAGCAAGAATTGACTTAGCTACAGGTAAGCTGACTCGAAAAACTGACTATACCAGTAAGTTTGAGTACTTTATTGCCGGCACTGAGCCAACTGAGTATGTAACGGATCAAGAAGATAATAGCGATATCTTTATCGACAAGTCTGAAGAGGACTTGTTCCAATAACCGTCATTACTCGCCAGAGTATCGGATAAGTTCTCAGATAGCTTATCAGATACAAAAATGCGGTCATTGTGTTAACAATGACCGCATTTTTTATACTCGCTAGCTTTTTAAATCGCTATTTAGTTTGCTTTGCGGCGAGTGCACTCTTTACCTGTGGTAAAGAAGTCCCGCCCAAGGCCTCACGTTTTGCTAAGCAAGACTCAATAGTGAGGCAATCATATACATCTGCATCAATCACACCGCTAAATGCTTGCAGCTCTTCTAAGGTTAAGTCCTCTAACGGCGTTTGTTTCGCAATCGCACTGACAACCGCTTCACCAACTACATGGTGCGCCTCTCTAAAAGGCATACCTTTGGCAACAAGATAATCTGCAAGCTCCGTCGAGTTAGCATAACCCTGCTTAGCAGCATTGAGTGTTTTATCACGATTTACTGTTAAACCACTTAATACTAATGCCGCCATTTCGAGACAAATTGACCAGCTATCCATCACATCAAATAGACCTTCTTTGTCCTCCTGCATATCTTTGTTGTACGCTAGTGGCAGCGCCTTCATGGTGGTTAAAATACCCATTAAACTACCGTATACGCGACCGGTTTTACCTCTGATTAACTCAAGCGCATCAGGGTTTTTCTTCTGCGGCATGAGGGAAGAGCCTGAAGTCACCTCATCATCGAGATCGATAAACCCAGCTTCGCCACTATTAAAGAAAATTAAGTCTTCAGCCATACGGCTTAGGTGCATCATGCTAATAGAGGCATCGCTGCAGATCTCAATCACATGATCTCTGTCCGATACCGTGTCTAAGCTATTTAGCGTTGGTGTTGCAAAGCCCAGTGATTGCGCGAGCTTAACTCTATCCATAGGGTAAGCGGTACCGGCTAATGCTCCGGTTCCTAACGGGCATGTATCCGCGCGCTTTAATGCATCTTGTAATCGGCTAATATCACGCTCAAACATCTCGACATAAGCAAGACACCAATGTCCAAATACCACTGGCTGCGCTCTTTGAAGGTGAGTATAGCCAGGCATAACCGCATCGAGCTCACGCTCAGCAAGTTCAATCAGCGCCGATCTTAAATTAGCCAGTAAAATTAATAAATGCTCGCCCTCTTTCTTACACCAAAGCTTAAGATCTGTGGCCACCTGATCGTTACGAGAACGACCCGTATGTAATTTTTTACCTAAATCTCCAACCTTTGCGATCAGTGATTGCTCGACAAAACTATGAATATCTTCAGCGCCAGACATAATTATCAATTGAGGATTATCAATCGTTTCCGCAAGCAGCTCATTCAATGCTTGTTGCAACTCTGCGCACTCCAGCTCAGTAAGAATACCCACCTGAGTGATTGCGCCAGCCCAAGCAATCGAGCCAACAATATCTTGCTCAATGAGGCGAAAGTCCACAGGTAATGAGTCGTTAAAAAGTTTAAACAGTGCGCTGCTCTCTTGGCTAAATCTGCCACCCCATAATGCCATTTTGACTTCCTCTCTAATGCCAGGTGAGATGACTCCACCTATATATCTTTATGTTTATACAGCGCTAACTCAACAATGTTAGCGCTCACTAACTTTAACTGATGAATAACCTACTTTTGGCTATGCAATGCTCTAATCCGGCTTGAAAGCGAATACAAACGGATAAAGCCTTCGGCATCTTTTTGGTTGTAAACATCATCGGCACCAAATGTCGCAAACTCTTCTGAGTACAAACTATTCGGTGAACGCTTTTTAACAACGCTGGCTTGACCCTTATAAAGCTTAACCACCACTTCACCATTGACTAAATCGGCTAGTGGCTTGGATGCGCCAAGCAGTGACTCGCATAATGGGGTAAACCAACGACCGTCATAAACAAGGTGCGCCATCTGTGCGCCAACCTGCTCGCGCCATTCACGACTCGTTTTATCAAGCACTAACTCTTCGATCGCACGCAGTGCTGCAAACATCACTGTGCCACCTGGGGTTTCGTAGCAACCACGAGACTTCATACCAACGAGTCTGTTCTCGGTAATGTCGATTCTGCCAACACCGTGAGCACCTGCAACTTCATTCAACACCATCAGTGCGTTATAAGGTGATAAAGCCTCACCATTGACCTTGGTTACCTTACCTTGCTCAAGCTCGATTGCCACATACTCAGGTTGATTTGGCGCATCTTCTGGTGCAACGGTCATGGTCCATACGCCTTTTGATGGCTCGTTCCACGGATCTTCTAACTCACCACCTTCATGAGAAATATGCCAAGCATTAGCATCACGGCTATAGATCTTAGTGGCAGATGCTGACGTGGCAATATTACGCTCTGCGAGGTAATCAAGCAGGTCTTCACGGCTCACCATTTCCCACTCACGCCAAGGCGCAATTACGGTTAAATCTGGTGCTAATGCAGCAAAGCAACCTTCGAAACGTACCTGATCATTACCTTTACCCGTACAGCCATGGCATACCGCATCTGCGCCCACTTTACGTGCGATTTCAACCTGCGCCTTTGCAATAATCGGTCTCGCCATTGACGTACCTAAAAGGTAGGTTCCTTCGTAAATCGCCCCAGTTGCGATAGTCGGGTAGATATAATCGGCCACCAGCTCTTCTTTTAAGTCAACGATGTAACACTCAGATGCACCTGAAGCGATAGCTTTTTCATACAAGCCTTCTAGCTCTGCATCGCCTTGACCTACATCGGCACAGAAGGCGACGATTTCGCAATCGTTATAGGTTTCTTTTAACCAAGGAATGATTGCAGAAGTATCTAGGCCGCCTGAATACGCTAAAACAACTTTTTTAACACCTGCATGCTTACTTACTGCTGAATTTACATTAGACATCATATTTTCCTACTAGCTGTTTTTTTATGTCGATCCGCTAATGCAGATTGATAGTTGTTTTTATGAAATTAATTAGCTTAAAAGCGTTACAAGCACTGCGTTTTGCGCATGCATTCTGTTTTCGGCTTGGTGCAAAATAAGTGAGCCTTCGCCATCAACAACCTCAGCGGTAACTTCAACTTCGCGGTACGCTGGTAAACAATGCATAAAGTGTTTAGCACCTGCCTTTTGCATTAACTGTGCATTAACTTGGTAAGGCTTAAACTTGGCCTCAATTTCCTCCATTGATGCAGAGTCGCCCATAGAGATCCAAGTGTCGGTGTAGATCGCATTATGGTCTTCGATCGCAGCAATGTCTGAGCTCAAAGTCAGTTTGCCGCCATGCTTAGCAGCCAGCTCTTGCGCCTCACACACAACTTTTCCGTCTGGAAAATGGCCTGGAGGACAAATCACGGTTAACTGAGCCCCTAAGATGGCTGCACCAAACATCAATGAATGGGTCACGTTATTACCGTCACCAACATAAGCTAGCTTCACCTTGCTTACATCATCATATTGTTCAGCCAAAGTTAGAAAGTCTGCTAGACCTTGGCAAGGATGGTAAAGATCAGATAACGCGTTAACCACCGGCACTGTGCCATGCTCAGCAAGTTCTTCAATTGTCGAGTGTAAGAAAGTCCTGGCAACAATGGCATCTGCCCAACAAGAAATATTGGCCGCAAAATCTGATACAGGTTCACGCTTACCTAGCGCGCCATTTTGCTGATCTAAATATAAACAATGACCACCCAATTTATTGATACCGATATCAAAGCTCACTCGAGTTCTCAGCGATGGTTTTTCAAATAGCATCACCACACTTTTTCCTTCTAGAGCATGTTTGTATTCAGCAGGGTTACGCTTAATATTTTTCGCCAAAGCCAGTAAGTCGAGTAACTGCTGCTGGCTTAAATCTTTTATCGATAGTAAATGTTGCATAAGATGGCTCTCCTATTACTGAATTTGTGGCTGGATCTGTGTGCCAACTGTCTCGCCTTTGCTTAACGCGATTAATTGCTTTGCATGACGCCAAGAAGCAATCTGTACGGTTTGCCCCATGGACTCTGCAACATCTAATGCAGCTTCCACCTTGACCCTCATTCCTTTCTCGATAACACCGATCTTGGTCAGCTCATTGACTTGCTCTCTATTCAAACTCGTAATTAACTGGCCCTTACCATCAAGCACACCTGAAACATCTGATAGTAAAACCAATGAACCTGAAACCAACTTAGCTAGGGCCGTTGCCGCCTGATCGGCATTAACATTTAGCATCTTGCCTTCTTCACTAATTGCGATGGAGCTCACAATTGGCATCCAACCTTTTGATAAAACAAATTCAAGATAACTAGCATCTTTGGGCTCAACCTCACCGACTAACCCTAACTGCGGATCTTTAATTGTTGCCGTCATCATTCCAGCATCCGCAAGGCTCATACCTAAACTGGTTACACCCGCTTTAATTGCTGCCGCTTGCAATATTTTGTTTGAAGTCCCCGCCAATGCCCCCACTACAATAGGAATATGCTCTTGCGGGGTGACTCTTAAACCATCAAGCTTTTCCGATGTAAAACTATTCGCTTTTAGCTGTTCATCAACTAAACAGCCACCGCCATGCACCATAATCAGAGGCTGGTCATTAGCGATTATGCTTGCTGCAGCTTGCATTAACCGCTCCATTCCCATCTCACACTGTAACAATGCGCCACCAACCTTGAGCACCATAACGGGCTTAGCTTGCGTCGTTGTAAAATTAGTCATGTTCACCTCCATTCTCCCAACTCATGCTGTTACTGACGCATCAAAATGAATCTTTATGCACTGAAGCGCTTGACTTGCGGCCCCTTTCATTAAGTTATCAATAGCGCTAGCGATAACCAAATAACCATTCTGTTCATCGAACTTCCAACCTAGATGACAATTGGGTGTTTGCACCACATCATCCACCTTAGGGAATTGATTTTGTTTTACCGTGACAAGCTCGGCAGAGTCATAATATTGATACGCTGTTTCAATATCGCTAACTGAAGTGCCCGCAACTAATTGCACCGTGATGGTTGCAAGAATACCGCGTTTAAAATTACCAAGATGGGGAGTAAAGATAACCTCTTGCCCTAATTGAGTGGCAATCTCTGGCTGGTGCCTGTGACCAAGTACCCCATAAGGGGTCAAGCTTACCTCGCAAAAGCTGGTATGCAGTTGAGCTTTTCTGCCGGCCCCGGTCACACCACTAACGGCATTAATTACGGGTAAAACATCGGTCAGCAAATGCGCAATAGGTTTAAGTGCTGTTAGCGATGCTGTTGGATAACAACCTGGTACAGCAATCATCTTACTACTGGCTATCTGCTCTGCATTCCACTCGGCTAAACCATAAACAGCATTAGCAAGTACATCAGGATATTCATGAGTAAAACCATACCACTTAGGATATTGTGCTATATCGGAAAACCGATATGCACCGCTTAAATCAAATACCGCTAATCCTTGCTGATAAAACCAAGCAGCTAAGTGCAAACTTACCGCATGGTCAGTCGCTAGTACGACGGCATCAGCTGTCGCAACGATAGTTTGTTTAGCACCCTCCGTGAGCGGATTTAAGCTCAGTGATATATGACTGTAAGCCGGATAAAGCTCAGACAGAGGCTTGCCCTTGTCGAGGCTGTTTTCAGATACATAAAGACCTTGAACCGACAATGTCGATTCGGCATTTATAAGAGAGGTGATCTGTGCGCCCGTGTAACCACTAGCGCCAATAATGGCTATATTTTTCATAGTCTATGACTTTAAAACCTTAATCTTGAATTTAGATGACAAAACGGAAAAAAGAATGGGCACAACTTAAGCCCTGGCTGAACACCATTAATGACAAGATTATCGTCGCAGGAAGTGGGTATGATTAACCTTAATTACTATTAATTTAACCAGATTGAACATATATACTCTCATTAAACAGATCATCGAAGTGTGGTAGTTGTCTTAGCTGTTTGATAGACTAACACGCAAAATTAATTATGCAATATATTTGAATATATATTTAGGTATTTTTTAATGAAAGCACTTCCAGAGATTAAAAGTAGTTTTAGCCAACTGATTGCAACACCCTCTATTAGTGCACTCGAAGCTGAGCACGACATGAGCAATAAAGCTGTCATAGAACTATTGCATACTTGGTTTAGCGATTTAGGGATGCAGTGCCAGTCTGTACCTGTGACAGATACTCGTGACAAATACAATCTAGTCGCATCGTTTGGTCAAGGCCAGGGAGGGTTATTGCTGGCAGGGCATACAGATACCGTCCCTTTTGATGAAGGGCGCTGGAGCCAGGACCCATTTTCATTAGTAGAAAAAGATAATCGTTGGTATGGCCTTGGGACCTGTGACATGAAAGGCTTTTTTGCTTTAGTGCTAGAGGCACTAAAAGAGCTACCAATGGATAAGTTTAAGCGTCCATTGCATATCTTAGCCAGTGCCGACGAAGAAACGACCATGAACGGCGCGAAGGCATTTGCAGCAGCGAAATCAATTTCGCCTGATTATGCCATTATCGGTGAGCCCACCAGCCTAAAGCCGGTGTATATGCATAAAGGGCATTTTACCCAAGGTATACGAGTGACTGGTCGCAGTGGTCACTCTTCAGATCCAGCAAAAGGACTTAATGCTATCGAGGTCATGCACTTGGTTACAGGACAACTCCTCAAGCTAAAACAGCACTTAGCCGATAATTATCGAGAAGATGCCTTTAGTGTGCCCTATCCAACCATGAATTTTGGACATATCCATGGCGGGGACGCGGCCAATAGGATCTGTGGCTGCTGCGATCTACATATTGACCTTCGACCCATCCCCAGTCTCGCACTAGCCGATTTAGAGTTAATGGTTGCCAACTATCTTGAACCAGTGTGCAATCATTATCCTGGCTGTATCAGCGTTGCGCCTTTATACCCAGGTTCAGAGGCGTTTGCAGATAAAAAAGATGGCAGCTGGACCCAGTTGGTAGCACAACTCAGTGAAAGCCAGCCAGAAGTGGTTAACTATGCCACCGAAGCGCCGTATATCAGTACGCTAGGTTGCCAAACCTTAGTACTCGGCCCCGGTAGTATTGAGCAAGCTCATCAACCTGATGAGTTTTTAGATCTTTCGTATATCGAACGTACAAAAGATCTATTAAAAAAGCTTATTTATCACGCATGTATAAAGTAATTACTATTATCCATCCACTTTACCGCTCAAAGTATAGTCAGTACTTACATGGGCATACCTAAAAAGTGATGTACAACACATTCAAGCACGATATTTTAATCTGGATCATTGCCTAGCACAGCGCTGCTAGGTATTGTGATCGATTAGCTTACCGATATGGAGCACGTATGGTAGACATGTATGCCTCGCTAAGGTCTAACGTTGGAACCTTAGGGCAGATTTTAGGTGACACAATCCGCACCGATCTAGATGATGCTTTCTTAGATAAAATTGAACAAATCCGTCATCTAGCAAAAAGCTCTCGCCAAGGCGATGATGCCGCTCGTGAAGAGATGCTGACTTTACTGTCTTCTTTAAACGACGACGAACTCGTTCCTTTTGCTAAAGCTTTTAACCAATTTTTAAATCTGGCGAATATCGCAGAACAGTTCCATACCATCAGTCGTAATTGTGACGAATTAGTCTGTGTTCCAGACCCCGTTGAACAGTTGCTAGGACGTATGCTCGGCGGTAAAATCGACCAAGATAAGGTGCTAGCCTGCTTAAAGACACTGGATATTGATCTGGTGCTGACTGCGCATCCGACAGAAATCTCTCGCCGCACTCTCATTCAGAAATATTCTGCAGTGGTTGATTCATTAGCTGCACTAGAAAATACCCAGTTAACAGAGCAAGAAAAAAAGCAGCACCACCTGCGTTTGCGTCAACTGATTGCGCAGATCTGGCACACTAATGAAATCCGTAACGAACGACCAACACCTGTCGATGAAGCACGTTGGGGCTTAAGCACTATTGAAGCTTCTTTATGGCAAGCCATTCCAGATTTTCTTAGGCAGCTTAATCAGCAAGTTGAAGAGCGCACGAATACCCAACTCCCAATCGATATTGCACCGGTAAGGTTCTCTAGCTGGATGGGCGGCGACCGCGATGGCAATCCATTTGTCACCTCGACCGTCACTCAAGAGGTACTCGACCGAAACCGCCATACCGCTGCGCGTTTATACCTAAAAGACGTTGTGTTACTGGTAAACGAGTTATCGATGGAAGGTGCAAACCAAGCGTTGCAGGCTTACACCAATAACAGCAGCGAACCATATAGAGATGTGCTGAGAACACTTCGTCACAAGCTCAGAAACACCATTGATTATTTAAATGGCAGACTTGAAGGCCATCACCCTGATGTAGAACCAAACGACATCATTTGGCACGAAAGCGATCTAAAAGATCCTTTAATGATGCTATACCAAAGTCTTTGTGATCAAGGTATGAGCCTAATCGCTAACGGTTTACTGCTCGATATGCTGCGTCGTATCGCCTGTTTTGGCATTCATATGCTAAGGCTCGATGTGCGCCAGGATGCACAACGCCATGCAGACGTGATTGCCGAATTAACGCGCTACCTAGGTATGGGCGACTATGCTCATTGGGACGAAAAAGAGAAGCAGTCTTTCTTGTTACGTGAGCTCACTAACAAACGACCTTTAATCCCGGCAAACTGGAATGCATCTCCAGAAGTTGAAGAAGTCTTAAAGACTTGCAGACTGGTCGCAACTCAGCCAGCCAGAGCTATGGGCTCCTATGTTATCTCTATGGCTAGCCAGCCATCAGATGTTTTAGCTGTTCAGCTTCTTCTTAAAGAAACTGGCTGCCCGCATCCAATACGCGTCGTGCCACTATTTGAAACCTTAGATGACTTAAATAATGCCTCTAGCTGTATGTCGGCGTTGTTTAGCATCGATTGGTACCGAGGTTACACTAAGGGTATTCAAGAGGTGATGATTGGCTATTCCGACTCGGCTAAAGATGCTGGTGTCATGGCTGCGGCTTGGGCACAGTACACCGCACAAGAAAAACTCGTCGCCATTAGCCAAGAAGCCAATATCAAACTCACATTATTCCATGGTCGTGGCGGCACTATTGGCCGTGGCGGCGGACCAGCACATGAAGCGATTCTATCACAACCGCCAGGGTCTGTAGACGGTCGCATCAGAGTCACAGAACAAGGTGAGATGATCCGCTTTAAGTTTGGTTTACCTAAACTTGCCGTACAGAGTCTTGCGCTATACACCTCTGCGGTAATGGAGGCGACATTGCTTCCACCACCAGAGCCTAAGCCGGAGTGGCGCCAGTGTATGCAGCAACTCGCTGACGAGTCTGTCCTAGCTTATCGTGCAATTGTACGTGAAGAGCCAGATTTTGTGTCTTACTTCCGTGCGGCGACCCCTGAGGTCGAGTTGGGTAAACTACCATTAGGTAGTCGTCCAGCTAAACGTCGAATTGATGGCGGCATCGAAAGCTTACGTGCAATCCCTTGGATCTTCGCTTGGTCGCAAAACCGTTTAATGCTACCTGCTTGGTTAGGCGCAGGAGAAGCACTAAAGGCAGCATCAGAGCGAGGTGACTTACCACTCTTGCAAGAGATGGAAAAGCACTGGCCATTCTTCAAGACTCGGATCTCTATGTTAGAAATGGTCTACGCAAAAGCCGAACCTAATTTGTCTAAGTTTTACGAGACAAGCTTAGTGCCAAAAGAGTTGCACCATCTTGGTGTACAATTAAGGCAGCGACTAGCTACAGGCATTGAAGCCGTACTTGAGTTAACACAAGCCGAAAGCTTAATGGCACACACACCATGGAACCGCGAGTCAGTTGAGCTAAGAAACCCATACATCGATCCATTAAACTTCTTACAAGCAGAACTGCTTGCAAGAACTCGTAGAGAGGAACAATCATCTCAGAATGTTGAACTAGCCTTAATGTTAACTATTGCGGGCGTAGCAGCAGGGATGAGAAATACAGGTTAATGAAGTTATTAAAACTAGCGTTAGCGGGCGCGGCACTGCTATTGACCGGCTGTGTCAGTCAATACAACATCACAGAAAAAGAACTCGAGGGTTATCTCAGTGATGAAATGCACTTTGAGATAAAACAGGGGAATCAGATCTTTGGTATCGATCTGCGTGTGAATGACATTAACGTCACCCTAGGTGATAAGCCCAACACTATGGGTGTATCTGCGGCGACAATCGTTAACGTCCGTAACCCAATGATGCCTATCAGCGCAAAACTGGTGACACAGTTTGAAGCAGAGCCGTGGTATGACGCAAGTAATCACAGTGTTTACTTGCGTAATCTACAGTTAGTCAAAGTGGAATCAAAACCGAAGGATATCGAAAAAGCAATAGGCTCATTCGCTCCGCAATTAATGGGGTTTTTAACGCAGTTTCTAGAAACTCAGCCAGTGTATGTATTAGATACTAAAGAGTCTAACCAAGCTCTGATTGCCGATATGACACAAAGAATAGAAGTCAAACCCGGTAAACTTGTACTCGTATTTGACGAGTAATAGCGTGTTAATTGAAAGCAAAAAAGCAGTATCATTTGATACTGCTTTTTTATTATTTTATAAAGATCACTTTTTAAACCGACCAATCGAGCCATAATCAACAATAACCGCCTCGCCTAGTAATTCACGTCTTAACATATCAAACGCAACAGCAGTGCTTAAGCTGCGAACTAAATCCCTAGAACGTCGTGGTAGTTTAATCATCTGACTATAAACTCCGCCTTTTGTAGCCAATGCAATGGCTACTGTGCCAACAGGTTTATCATCCGTACCTCCCGTTGGCCCAGCGATACCACTCGTCGCCAACGCAAAGTCACTATCTAGTATGGCTCTAACTCCTTTCGCCATTTCCTCTACTGTAGCGATGGAAACTGCACCGTGATCATCTAAGGTCTCAGGTTTAACACCCAATACTTTAACTTTAGATTCATTGCAGTAAGTCACTAAGCCTTGATGCAAATAGGATGAGCTACCTGAAAAACTAATTAGCTGGCTGGCGATCATACCGCCAGTACATGATTCAGCTACACTTAAACTTTGGCCAGAGTTTAACAATAGAGCATGGATCTCTTCCGCCAAACTCATTTTCTCATCAGCCACAATGGCATTACCAAGTAAAAAACGAATTTGTGCTTCAGCTTTATTAAGTTGATCGATTGCAGCAATACCACGGGCAAAGAGTTTAACCTCGATGTGCGGCATTGAAGATCGATAGCCTATAGTCATCCCTTCTGGCAGTTTTATTTTCTCTAAAGTATCCGCGAGCGATGACTCACCTTGACCAAGGGTCAGGTACTTTCTTAATGCTACATCGCCACTAATCTCAAAGTGCTGCTTAACAAAAGGAATAAATTGCTCATGAACCATCTGTTTAAATTCAAATGGCACGCCAGGAGTAAAGAATAGCCAAGCTCTATTAAACTTAACCGCAAAGCCACAAGCTGTACCAACTGGGTTGTCTATCATAATGGCTGATTCAGGCAGTAAAGCTTGCTTAAGATTACTCTCGGCCATCACACGACCACTGCGAGTAAACCAATCTTCAAGACGTTGACGCCAAATACGATTCTCGACTAAAGACTCGCCCATTGCTAAAGCCATCGCTTGAGTGGAGAGATCGTCACTAGTCGGCCCAAGCCCACCATTAACTAAAATAATATCAGCATGTTGACTACGCTCTGTAAATACTGAAACAAGATCTTCTAGCCGATCACCTACCGTAACTCTACGTTGACATTCAATCCCTTGCTCCATCATCGTACTAGCAAACCAAGCGGCATTAGTATCAACGATTTGACCCGCTAATACCTCTTCACCTGTACAGATCATTTCCAGTTTCATTCGATAGTCCTTTAGGTATCCTATAGCTTGAGCCCTAAAACAGAGCCCTTAGCAACATCATTGCAGCTAAACTATGAGAGCTGAGGAGTAATAGCAATAATCAATTGTGATTATTTGCAATTTCGCTCTCTGCGAGTTTTATGTTAACTGTGGAATGATAGAAAAGTAGCAGTCGTTACCTGAAAGCAAATATCAAACTTGCCGAGCCGTAGTCGATTTAGTGAATGGTTAGTTTGCGTGAGCTATATGGATACAGTTTCTGGCTAAGCACAGCGACGGGCGACCGTCATGGATGGCGGAAGTGTCGATTATGCAGGAGCAATAATCTACTCGACGTTGGGAGTCGTTCTTTTCGCGCAGCGTATATACGAAAAAAGCCCGTTGCGTTAGCAACGGGCTTTATCGCTTCTCTTTCGAGAATAATTAGGCGCCTGGAAATGACCTACTCTCACATGGGGAGACCCCACACTACCATCGGCGATATTGCGTTTCACTTCTGAGTT